>NZ_CAKAKL010000006.1:0-300000 GCF_916619195.1 Inquilinus sp. Marseille-Q2685 | reverse complement strand
CCAGCAAGCTCCTGAAGCCGCACGGCGCGGGCGCCGGCCGGTTCCAGCGGACGGTCGACCGCTTCTTCACCGGGCTGCAGGGCTGGTACCACCGGCGGCTGCACAGCTCTCTGAACTACCGGCCGGTGACGGTGTTCCTGGCGGTCGTGCTGCTGGCCGCCTCGGCCTTCCTGTTCGTGAACACGCCGCCCGAGCTGGCGCCGGAGGAGGACCAGGGCTTCGTGTTCATGATCCTCGAAGGCCCGCGCTACGCCAACCTGGAATACATGAACCGGTTCAGCGACAAGCTGATCAAGGACCTGCAGGCGATCCCGGAGCATGACGCGATCTTCTCGGTCAACGGCGCCGGCTCGCTGGCCTCCGGCTTCGGCGGCATGACCTTCAAGCCCTGGGGCGAGCGCACCCGCAGCGGCGCCGAGATCCAGGCCCAGGTCCAGCAGGTCGTGGGCGGCATCGCCGGGGTCGAGGGCTTCGCCATCACGCCGCCGGCCCTGCCAGGTTCCTCCGGCGGACCGCCGGTGCAGTTCGTGATCAAGGCCCCCGGCTCGCCGCAGCTGGTCTACGAGATGGCGCAGCAGATCGCCAACGAGGCGCGCAAGAGCGGCCTGTTCCTGTTCGCCAACGCCACCCTCTCCTTCGACCGGCCGGAGCTGTCGGTCGAGATCGACCGCAACAAGGCGGCGGCGCTGGGCATCAACATGGACGACATCGGCGTCACGTTGAACGTCATGCTGGGCGGCAACGACATCGGCCGCTTCGACCGCGACAACCGCAGCTACAAGGTGATCCCGCAGGTGGCGCAGGAGAGCCGGCTGAACCCGGAGGAGCTGAACAAGTACTTCGTCCGCACCGCCGGCGGCGACCTGATCCCGCTGTCCTCGGTGGTGACGCTGAAGACCCAGGCGACGGCGAACTCCTATACCCAGTTCAACCAGCTGAACAGCTCGACCATCCAGGGGGTGCCGACGCCGGTGATCGTCACCCTCGGCCAGGCGCTGACCTTCCTGCAGCAGACGGCCGACCGGATCCTGCCGCGCGGCGTGACCTACGACTACGAGGGCGATTCGCGGCAGTACATCACCGAAGGCAACACGGTGATGATCGCCTTCGCCTTCGCGGTGATCGTGATCTTCCTGGTGCTGGCGGCGCAGTTCGAAAGCTTCCGCGACCCGCTGATCATCATGATGTCGGTGCCGCTGTCGATCTTCGGCGCGCTGGCGGCGCTGAATCTCGGCTCGATCCTCCAGCTCACCGGCGCCAGCATCAACATCTACACCCAGATCGGGCTGATCACCCTGGTCGGGCTGATCACCAAGCACGGCATCCTGATGGTGGAGTTCGCCAACACGCTGCAGGAGCAGCAGGGGCTGTCGCGGCGCGACGCGATCGAGCAGGCGGCGGCGATCCGCCTGCGGCCGATCCTGATGACCACGGCGGCGATGGTGCTGGGCGTGGTGCCGCTGCTCTATGCCAGCGGCGCCGGCGCCGCGGCGCGGTTCTCGATCGGCCTGGTGATCGCGTCCGGCATGTCGATCGGCACGCTGTTCACCCTGTTCGTGGTGCCGATGGTCTACACCTACCTCGCCCGCGACCATCACCGGGTGGTGGAGGAAGACGAGCCGCCGGCCCATCCGACGCCGGCGGAGTAGGGCAGGACCGATCGGGTTCGCCAGAGGGCGAGCCCGGTCGATGCGCATCGTTCAAATGTAAATAGATTTTGTGAACCATTATTGGAAAATGAAGATTATTTTCAAGTATATCTGGGGGTGCAATATCGCAGGATTTATTTCCCCTTTCTTTGCGGAATGAGCGATATAGTCATGAATCTATCGATCATGATGGTTCGAATTGGATCTCACGCATTTGGAATGAAAGGGATAGAGCCATGTCGACAGCCGCCAAACCGACGAAACAGGATATCCAGAACAAGCTGACGACCTATATGGCTCAGGGTCTGGGGGTGCCCGCTGCAAGTATCGATCCTTCCGCGCGGTTCCTGGTCTCGGGCGGCAATTCGATCTTGTTCATGCAGATGATGAGCCGGCTGGAGAATGACCTGGGGATCGCGGTCAATGTCGAGTCCGCGGCACGATTCGATACGATCGCGGACCTCTCCGCTCATCTGGCAACGCAGGTCTAGCCTTCCACCGGAGGGCCGGCTTCGCGGCCGGCCCTCAGCGCGTCAGGTCCTTCTGCATTGCGAAGGCAGGCTCGAGATCGGTCATCACCGGGCCGGTGACACGGAAGCCGTAGCGCTCGTAGAAGGCTCGGGCGCGCCCGCCGGCGACGACATGCAGCGAGCGGGCGCCGAGGGCGATGGCGCGCGTCTCGGCCTCGGCCAGCAGCCGCCTGCCGATGCCCCGGCCCCAGGCGGCGGGATCGACGAACAGGTCCTCCAGCTCGGCCTCGCCGTCGCCGCACGGGAGAACCGTGGCGAAGCCGGCGATCGCACCGTCCCGCTCCGCGACGACGGCCGCGGGCAGGTGCTCCGCCGGGACCTGCCGGGCCTCGGGCAGGGCCCGCAGCGCCTCGACATGGTCGCCCCAGGCCAGGGAAGCGCGCAGCTTGAGGGCTCCCAGCGCGTCCCGGTCCTGCGGCCGCGCGGGGCGAATGCGGATCGTCATCCGGACGCAGTACCAGCGCCGGCGGCGCCGCGGCAACGCCTTCCGATGTCAGCGGCCGCGGGGAGACGTTGCGGCCCGTGCCGTGGCGGGGCGCCGATCCGGCGTGAGGCCCGTCAGGCCGATTCGTCCTGCCATGTCTCACGGGCCTCGCCGTTCCGCGCCGGGCTGGCGGTGGCCGTCGCGCACGGCGTGCCGGACCTGGTCGCGGCGGACTCCCATGTCGGCGAGCAGGTGGTCGCTGAGCGCCAGCAGCATCGCCGTGTCCCGCCGGATCCGCAGCTGATGCCGGATCCAGGCCAGGCCGCGGGCGGCGGCGGTCGCCGGCCGGGCCGTGGCAGCGGCTGCCCGCGAGTCGCGGAATGAAACGACCGTCGTCATTGTCGGGTCTCCTCGGCTGTCGATCCCCGATGCTGGCCCGGTCGGGGGCGGGATCGATGTCACCTGAGTCACCCTAGGGCGATCGAGGCTTTTCGTGTTAGCGCCACTCCGCCGATTTATGTATGTGAGTCGCCATGATCCATCCGGACAATCGGGTCCATCCCGATCTCGACCGGCCGCAGGCGGACGACTATCCGGCCCCCGCCCTCACCTTCGCCGGCGAGGTCGAGGCCGGGCTGCACTTCCGGTCGCACAGCCATCGCTGGGCCCAGCTGTTCCACATCGTCTCCGGTTCGGTGACGGTGGAGACCGGCCGCGGCAGCTTCGTGGTGCCGCCGGAACGGGCGCTGTGGATCCCGCCGGGCGTGCCGCATGCCGTCACCTATCTGCAGCGGTCGGCGCTGCGCTACCTGTTCCTGCGGCCCGAGGCGGTGCGCCACCTGCCGCGTGACCCGTCGGTGATCCGGCTGTCGCCGCTGCTGCGCGAGCTGGTGCTGGCGCTTCTGGGCTATCCGCGCGACGCCGCGACCGGCGGCCCGGCGGGGCGGATCGTCGGCGTGATCCTCGACCAGCTGGTGACCGAGCCGATCGCTCCGCTGCATCTGCCGATGCCGCAATCCGCCCGGCTGCGGCGGGCTGTGGCCGAACTGACGACCGACCCGGCGCGGACCGACGGCCTGGCCGAGGTGGCGCGACGGGCGGCGCTGTCGGAACGGTCGTTCGAGCGGCACTTCCGGGCCGAGACCGGCCTGAGCTTCCGCGCCTGGCGGCGCCAGGCCAGGCTCCTGAAGGCGGTGGAGTGGCTGTCGCTCGGCGTCCCGGTCGGCGAGGTGTCCGACCGGCTCGGCTATGAAGGGCCGAGCGCCTTCGTCGCCGGCTTCCGCAAGGCCTTCGGGGTCACCCCCGGACGGTATTTCGCGGAAGGCGGCTGAGCCGCTCCCTTGGCAGGTCGCGCAGGACGCGGTACCGAGTCCGATACGGCAGCGGAATTTCTGCTGAAAATAGGAGGATCGTCCATGCGCGCTTCATTCGCCGGCCTGGTTGCCCTGCTGGCGGTCGCCGCCGCCATTCCGACATCCGCCAGGGCCGACGACTGCGACAATGCCCCGGGCGGGCAGGCCGGGCTGAACGAGTGCTACGGCAAGGCGTTCAAGGCGTCGGATGCCGAGCTGAACAAGCTCTACAAGGAGATCGAGGCCCGGCTGAAGGACAATCCGGACTCGACGAAGCTGCTGGTGACGGCGCAGCGGGCCTGGGTCGCTTTCCGCGACGCGGAATGCAACTTCCAGACATCCGCCGTCTCGGGCGGTAGCGCCGCCCCGATGATCCGTTCGATGTGCCTGGACGGCCGGACCAGGGCCCGGATCGAGGATTTCAAGACCTATCTCAGCTGCGAGGAAGGCGATCTGAGCTGCCCGGTTCCGGCGGCCAACTGATCAGCGCAGCAGCTTGAGCGAGCCGGTCAGCGACCTGACCCATTGCGCCGGGCCGGCGAGCCCCAGCCCGTCGATCTCCTCTTCGCCCAGGTCGCGGGCGGGGAAGGCCGCCTCGTATTCGGCATAGGCGTGCAGCGACCGGGCGAAAGCCGGGAAGGGCACCACCGCCCGCTCGCCGATCCCCTCGACCGGCGGTCGGGCCAGCGCCTTCAGCAGCAGCGCCCGGATCGCCTCCGCATCCGCCTGCAGCACCGGCACCGGCTGGTTCGAGCTGATGTCGATGGTGCGGTCGTGACGGTCGGTCAGCCGGCGCGCCGCCAGGGCCGGCAGCCGGGCGCCCAGGCCGATGGCGATGGCGCCGGCGGTGTTGGCGATCAGCCCCAGCGGCAGGCCGGGGTTCACGACGATGGCGAGGCGGAGGTCCTGGGTCATGGCGGCTTTCGCGATGGTGCGGTCCATGTGGCAGGATAGCCCGGTCCGGCTGGTCGATCCTGCCTATCCTTGCGTCGAATGGCCGTGGTTCTGGTAGGATCTGCCGGTAAGAACCTTCCTCAAGGCAGAACATGCTCGAGCCGGTCGATCTTCGCATCCTCACCGCCCTGCAGCAGGACGGCCGCCTGACCAACCAGGCGCTGTCGGCCGAGGTCGGGCTGTCGACCTCGCCCTGCTGGCGGCGGGTCCGCCAGCTGGAGGAAGACGGAGTCATCCAGGGCTACGCGGCGCTCCTGGACCGGCGGCGGATCGGCCTCGGCGTGCTCGCCTTCATCCGGGTCAGGATCGACAGCCACAGCGAGGCGGAGGCGGAGGAGTTCTCGGAGAGCGTCCGGCAGCTGCCGGAGGTGGTCGCCTGCTACAGCATCGCCGGCGATTCGGACTTCCTGCTGCAGGTCGTCGCCCCGGACCTGGACAGCTATGCCGATTTCGCCATGGCGGTGGTGCGCCGCCTGCCCGGGATCAAGGAGATGCAGACCATGTTCGTGCTGAAGGAGATCAAGCCGTTCAGGGGTTTCCCGCTCGACAAGGCGTAAGGCCTCAGGGCTGGCGCAGCACCACGACGGCATAGAGCGGCGCGATCCTGCTGGTCGCGGGGGCCTTCCTGATCCCCGGAGAGGCGTCTGAGAGCTCAGGCCCCCGGCCGGCCCAGCCAGCCTTCGCCGTCGATCACCGAATCGACCGCGCGGGAGATCTCCGCCGGGCCCTTGCCCTGGGCCCGCAACTCGGAGCGCAGCAGGCCCAGCCGGGCCAGGCGGGCGCCCCAGTCGCGGTGGATCAGCCGCTCGGCCGCAAGGCGCAGCCGGGCGGCCAGGCGCGGGCTCTGGCCGCCGGTCGAGATCGCCACCACCAGGTCGCCGCGACGGACGATCGCCGGCAGGTGGAAGTCGCACAGCGCCGTCCGGTCCTCGACATTGACCAGCAGGCCGAGGCGGCGGGCGAGCAGGGCGAGGTCGGCGGCCCGGCCCTCGTCCAGGTCGGCCACCAGCAGCAGGCGATGGGCGGCGAGATCGGCCGCGCCCGGCAGCCGGCGCCGCAGCCTGTCGCCGGCGGCGAGCGCCAGGTCGGGCGAGGGGGCGTCGGCGAAGACCGTGACGGTGAAGCCGCCCTCGTCCAGCTGGGCCAAGCGGCGCATCGCCTTGTCGCCGGCGCCGACCAGGGCGACCGGAACCGCCTCGGGGCACAGGGAGATCGGCAGCATCAGGCGGCCTCGGCCTCGCGGCCGATCAGCGCGGTCAGCCGTTCCAGCCCCTGGCGGTGGCAGTAGTCGCCGAAGCCCTCGCCCGGCAGCCGCTCCTGCGCGAAGGCGGCGAAGATCGGCTCCAGCGTCGTGGCGATCGCCGCCTCCGGCACCTTCTCCGCCAGCTTGGCGTTCAGCCGCGTGCCCTCGAAGTCGCCGCCGACGAACAGGGCGAAGGTGCCCGGGGTGCGGCCGACGATGCCGATGTCGCCGGCATAGGGGCGGGCGCAGCCGTTCGGGCAGCCGGTCATGCGGATGCTGAGGCGCTCGTCGATCAGCCCGTGCCGGCGCAGCACCGCCTCGAAGGCATCGACGACAGGCTCGCGGATCCGTTCGGCCTCCGACAGCGCCAGGCCGCAGGTCGGCAGGGCCGGGCAGGCCAGCGCCCAGCGCCGCACCTGGGTCAGGTCTTCGGCGAAGACCACGCCATGGCTGCGCAGATGCGCCGTGATCTCGTCGCGCTCGCCAGGCGCGATGTCGGCGATCAGGATGTCCTGCTGCGGCGTCAGCACCGCCGGCTTGGCCCAGTTCTCGAACAGGGTGCGCAGCGCGGTGCGCAGCCGCACGGCCGGGCCATCCTGGATCCGGCCGCTGGCGACCGGCAGGCCCAGCCAGAAGCGGCCGTCGCCCTGCTCGTGCCAGCCGAGATGGTCGGGCATCTGGAACGGCGCATGCGGCAGCGGGTCGGCCAGCACCCGGCCGAACTGGCGCTCCAGCTCCGTCCGGGTCCAGTCCAGCCCCATGTCGTCCAGCACGTATTTCAGCCGGGCGCGCTTGCGGTCGGCGCGGTTGCCGTGGTCGCGATACAGGCGGATCACCGCCTCGGCGCCCTGCAGCAGCTCGCCCGGGCCCACCGAGGCGATCGGCGAGCCCATGCGGGCATAGGTGCCGGGCTTGGTGTGGGTCAGGCCGTGGCCGCCGCCGAGATTGAGGTTGTAGCCGACCAAGTGGTCGCCCTCGAACACCGCGAGGATGCCGAGGTCGTGGGTCAGGATGTCGACCGTGTTGTCCTCGGGTGCCGCCAGGCCGATCTTGAACTTCCGCGGCAGGTAGGTCGCGCCGTACAGCGGCTCGTCGACCGATTCGGCCGGGGCCTGGCTCTCCTCGTCGAGGAAGATCTCGTAATAGGCCCGGCTCTTCGGCAAGAGGCGCGTCGACAGGAAGCGGGCATCGGCCTCGAGGCGCGCGTGCACCGCGTCGCGGATCGGCGCCGGGGTGGTCATGACGTTGCGCACCACGTCGCCGCAGGCGGACATGGTGGTCAGCATCGAATGGTTGATGTCGGCGATCGTCGCCTTCAGGTTCCCCTTCAGGACACCGTGGAATTGGATCCCCTGGCGCGTGGTAATCCGCACCGATCCGTTGGCATATTTGTCGGCGATGGCGTCGAGGGCGAGGTACTGCTCGGCCGTGATCCGTCCGCCCGGGATGCGGGCGCGGACCATGAACTGGTATTCCTTCTCCAGCCCCTGCTTCTTCCGCGCGGTCGCGGTGTCACGGTCGTACTGCTCGTAACTGCCGTGGAATTTCAACAGGTTATAGCTTTCCTCGGTGACCGAGATGCCGGGCGTGGCGAGGTCGGCGGCGATGCCGCCGCGCAGGAATCGGCTCTGTTCCTTCACGCCTTCGACGGCGGAAAGCTTCGGCGGGGCCGCGGGCGCGGCGGTCGGATCGGCGGACATCGGCGGCGGCGTTCTATCCACAATTGATGGTTGACATTAGTCCCGAGATTCACACACAGTCAATCAGCAAATGCGCTCCATTTTACAGTAAAATTGGAGAAATTTGCCGACCATGAGCGCCCGATGTCCGTCTCTGCCGCTGCACATCCGCAGCTCGATCAGGAGCTGATCGCCGCCGAATTCGACGGGCTGGAGGGGCGTGCGCTGATCGAAGGGGCGCTGGCGGATCCGCGGCTCGGGCCGGTCGCGCTGGTGTCGTCCTTCGGCACCGAATCGGCGGTGCTGCTGGCCCTGGTGGCCGAGGGCGCGCCGGCCACGCCGGTCATCTTCCTCGACACGCTGCGGCATTTCGGCGAGACTCTGCGCTACCGCGACCGGCTGGTCGCGCAGCTCGGACTTGTGGATGTACGCTCGGTCAGGCCCGACCCCGCCGAAATCGCCCGACGAGACCCCGACCTGCTGCTGTTCCAGCGCGATCCGGACGCCTGCTGTGCCCTGCGCAAGGTCGAGCCGCTGGAGCGGGCGCTGTCCGGCTTCGGCGGCTGGATCACCGGCCGCAAGCGCTTCCAGGCGCTCACCCGCGCCGCGCTGCCGGCGGTCGAATGGGCGGCCGACGAGCGCCGCTTCAAGATCAACCCGCTGGCCGGCTGGTCGCCCGACCGGGTCGCCGCGGAGTTCGAGGCCCGGGGCCTGCCGCATCATCCGCTGGAGGCCGACGGCTTCCTGTCGATCGGCTGCATGCCCTGTACCGAGCGGGTCGCGCAAGGCGCCGACCCGCGCTCCGGCCGCTGGTCTGGCCAGGCCAAGACCGAATGCGGTATCCACCGCTCCGCCGATCCCGTCCCCTCCCAGGTCACGCCCCTCTAGGTCATGAATCATCTCGACGAACTCGAAGCGGAGAGCATCACGATTCTCCGCGAAGCCTTCGCCCGTATCGATCGGCTGGCGATGCTCTGGTCCATCGGCAAGGACTCGACCCTGATCCTGTGGCTGCTGCGCAAGGCGTTCTTCGGCCATGTGCCGTTCCCGCTGGTCCAGCTCGAGACCCATATGGAGCTGCCCGAGGTCTATGAGTTCCGCGATCGGCTGGTGCGCGAGTGGAACCTGCCGCTGATCGTCGAGGATTGCCCGCCGGAGGAGCTGATGGACCAGACCCTGGCGCCCGGCGGCCGGGCGGCGGCGCGCAAGACCGAAGGGCTGAAGGCGGTGATCCAGCGCGAGGGCTTCGAGGGCATCATCGTCGGCATCCGCCGCGACGAGCAGGGCACGCGGGCGAAGGAGCGGGTGTTCAGCCCGCGCAGCTTCGAGGGCGCCTGGGACGTGGCCGACCAGCCGGCCGAGTTCTGGGGCCAGTACAAGACCCGGTTCGAGCCCGGCACCCATGTCCGGATCCACCCGATCCTGAAATGGACCGAGATCGACGTCTGGCGCTACACCCAGCGCGAGGGCATTCCGATCGTGCCGCTGTACCTGGCCAAGGACGGGCTGCGCTACCGCTCGCTGGGCGAGAAGAACATCACCCTGCCGGTGGCCAGCGACGCCGATTCGATCGAGGCGATCATCGCCGAGCTCGAGACCACCAAGGTCTCCGAACGGTCCGGCCGCATCATCGACAACGAGACCGAGGACGGCTTCGAACGCCTCCGCAGCGCGGGATACATGTGAGATGGACGGGATCGTCGCCCTGCACCCGGCGCTGGCCGCCGCCCGCACCCTGCGCGTCGTCATCGCCGGCCATGTCGACCACGGCAAGTCGACCCTGATCGGCCGTCTGCTGCACGACACCGGCACGCTCGGCCCCGAGCGCGTCACGGCGGTCGAGGCGATGAGCAGGAAGCGCGGCATGCCGTTCGAATGGTCGTTCCTGATCGACGCGCTGCAGTCCGAGCGCGACCAGGGCATCACCATCGACACCGCCGAGGTGCAGTTCCGCACCCCGCGCCGGCGCTACGTGCTGATCGACGCGCCGGGCCATGCCGAGTTCCTGAAGAACATGGTCTCCGGCGCCGCCGGGGCCGATGCGGCGCTGCTGCTGGTCGATGCCCGCGAGGGCACGCTGGAGCAGTCGCGCCGCCACGCCCTGATCCTCGGCCTGCTCGGCATCACCCAGGTGGTGGTGGCGATCAACAAGATGGACCTGGTCGAATACGACCAGGCCCGGTTCCAGGCCGTGGTCGACGAGATCTCGGCCTATCTCGGCAGCGTCGGCATCACGCCCGCGGCGGTGGTGCCGCTGGCCGCCCGGCACGGCGAGAACATCGCCGCCCGATCGACCTTGATGCCCTGGCATGACGGGCCGTCGCTGGTCGAGGCGCTGGACGGGCTGGAAGCGGCGCCGGCGCCGACGGAGCAACCGCTGCGCCTGCCGGTGCAGGACGTCTACAAGTTCGACGAGCGACGCATCGTCGCCGGCCGGATCGAGAGCGGCGCGCTGGCGGTCGGCCAGACCCTGCGCTTCGCGCCCTCGGGCAAGGTGGCGCGCATCGCCACGATCGAGAGCTGGCCGGCGGCGGAGATCACCAGCGCCCGGGCCGGCCAGGCGGTCGGGCTGACGCTCGACCCGCCGGTCTTCGTCGAGCGCGGCCAGGTCGCGACCCTGGTCGAGCAGGCGCCCGAGACCGCGACCCGGCTGAAGCTGCGTCTGTTCTGGCTGGCGCGCGAGCCGCTGCGCCCCGGCGCCCGGCTGACCCTGCGCCTGGCCACCGCCGAGCACACGGTGACGGTGGAGCGCATCGCCCATGTGGTCGAGGTGCACACGCTGGAGACCCGGACGGCGGAGCTGGTGCGGCGCAACGAGACGGCGGAGATCGAGGTCGTCGGCCGCACCGCCATCGCCTTCGACCGCCATGCCGAGCTGCCGGGCACCGGCCGCGGCGTGCTGGTCGACGGCTACGACATCGTGGGGGGCGTCACCATCCTCGACGCCACCGCCGACAGCCGGCTCCTGTTCCCGACCGAGCGCCGGGTCGACGCCGCGGCCCGGCGCCTGGCCAACGGCCATGCCGGCGGCGTGGTCTGGCTGACCGGCCTGTCCGGCTCCGGCAAGTCGACCCTGGCGACGGCGCTGGAATCCCGCCTGTTCGCCCGCGGCTGGCAGGCGACGGTGCTGGACGGCGATTCGCTGCGCACCGGCCTCGGCCGCGACCTCGGCTTCTCGACCGAGGACCGGGCCGAGAACGTCCGCCGCGCGGCCGAGGTGGCGCGCCTGTTCGCCGAGGCCGGGCTGATCGCGATCGTGGCGCTGATCTCGCCGGAGCGCTGGCACCGCGCCCTGGCCGGCGACGTCATTGGCGACGGCTTCCGCGAGGTGTTCGTGAAGGCGGATCTCGCGATCTGCGAGCAGCGCGACCCCAAGGGGCTCTACGCCAAGGCGCGGCGCGGCGAGATCCAGGGCTTCACCGGCGTCTCCGCCCCCTATGAGGCGCCGGAGACGCCCGACCTGACGATCGACACCGGCGCGATGCCGGTGGATGCCGCGATCGACCTGCTGGAGTCCTTCGCCATCACCAGCTTCGCCGGCTCCGCCAAGCGGGCCGGGGAGGACGCGGATCCGTCGATCTGATAGCCCTCGGCCCGAAATATCGACCCGTCATGGCGAGCCCCGAAGGGGCGTGGCCATCCAGGGCCGCTCGCACCGGCCTCTGGATGGCCACGGCGCTCCGCGCCTCTCCATGACAAAAGGGGCCGGAGAGTCGATCTGAAACGGCCGCCCGCCTACTCCACCCCGGCGTCCTTGCGCAGCAAGGCGCGCAGCTCCTGGGGCAGGGCGGCCCAGTGCTGGTTGGTCAGGGCGCCGTGCAGGGCGTAGAGCGCGTTGACCGTGATCAGCTCCGGCTGCGCCGCCTTCAGGCGCTGCCAGGCCTCGACCGGGCCGATGGCGCGCAGCTCCGCCTCGGTGGTGATGCCGACGGCGGCCAGCCACTCCGCGGTCTTGGGCCCGAGATTGGGCAGGGACGAGATCGGGCGCTCCCTCACGGCCGCAGCAGCCCCATGATCTCCTGGGTCTCGGCCAGCACCGGCGCCGCGATGGCCGCGGCCTTCTCGCCGCCCCGGCGCAGCACCGCGTCGACATGGCCGGGATCGGCCATCAGCCGGCGCATCTCGCCGCCGATCGGCGCCAGCACCGCCACCGCCACGTCGGTCAGGGCGCCCTTGAAGGTCGAGAACGGCGCGCCGCCGAACTCGGCGAGCACCGCGTCGACATCCTTGCCGGCCAGGGCGCCGTAGATGTTGACCAGGTTCTCGGCCTCCGGCCGGCCGGCCAGGCCCGCCGCCTCGGTGGGCAGCGGCTCGGGGTCGGTCTTGGCGCGGCGGAACTTCAGCGCGATGGTGTCGGCGTCGTCGGTCATGTTGATGCGGCTGTAGTCGGACTCGTCCGACTTGCTCATCTTCTTCGACCCGTCGCGCAGGCTCATCACCCGCGTCGCCGACCCCAGGATCTGCGGCTCCGGCAGCGGGAAGAACTCGACGCCGTAGCGCTGGTTGAAGGACTGGGCGATGTCGCGAGTCAGCTCCAGATGCTGCTTCTGGTCCTCGCCGACCGGCACATGCGTGCCCTTGTACAGCAGGATGTCCGCCGCCATCAGCACGGGATAGGCCAGGAGGCCGTGCATCGCCGTGTCCTGCTGCTTGCCGGCCTTGTCCTTGAACTGGGTCATGCGCCGCAGCCAGCCCAGCGGGGTGACGCAGGAGAACAGCCAGGCCAGCTCGCTGTGGCCGGGCACCTGGCTCTGCGCGAACAGGATGCTGCGCTCCGGGTCGATGCCGACGGCGAGCAGGGTCGCGGTCAGCTCGCGGATATGGGCGCGCAGCTCGCTCGGCACCTGCGGCACGGTCAGCGCGTGCAGGTCGACGACGCAGTAGATGGTCTCGAACTCCGCCCCGTCCTGCAGCGCCACCCAGTTCCGCACCGCGCCGAGATAGTTGCCGAGATGCATGTTGTGGGTGGGCTGGATGCCCGAGAAGATGCGCTTCATATCCGCCGGTGCCGCAGAGGGGTGGGGAGGCACGGTTTATGGCCGGGCCGGTGTCGCCGGGTCAACCCGCCAGATGCCTGCGCCGCCGGAAGCGCGCCAGCGCGCCGCGGTCGACCGCGCCCAGGGCCAGGCACAGCGCGGCGTAGAGCGCGGCGCCGCCGGCGATCAGCGCGGCCAGGGCCGCAGTGCCGGTCGCGGCCATGCCCTGCCGGGCCAGCAGCAGCCCGGCGACCATGCCCAGCGCCGCCAGCACGATCCGGCCGCCGCGCCGGCGCAGCCCGGCATCGACCGGCAGGGCGCCGCGGCGGCGCAGCGACCAGGCCAGCAGCCCGGCATTGGCCCAGGCGGAGGCGGCGGTCGCCAGCGCGATGCCGACATGGCCCAGAGGGCGCATCAGCAGCACGGCGCCGGCCACGGCCAGGACCGTGGCGGCCAGCGCGGTGCGCATCGGCGTCGCCGTGTCCTGCCGGGCGAAGCACAGGGTCGAGAACACCCGGATCAGGATATAGGCCGGGATGCCGGCGGCGTAGGCGGCCAGCGCCCCGGCGACGGCCACCGTCTGCTCCGGCCCGAAGGCGCCGCGCTCGAACAGCCTATGGACGATCGGCCCGGCCAGCAGGACCAGCCCGGCGGCGGCGGGCAGGCCTAGCAGCAGCCCGACCTCGATTGCCCGGCTCTGGATCGCCGCGACATCCGCCGCCCGATCCTCGACCAGGAGGCGGGTCAGGGTGGGCAGGAGCGCGGTGCCCAGCGCGATGCCGACGATGCCGAGCGGCAGCTGGGTCAGCCGGTCGGCGTAATAGAGGGCGCTGACCGCGCCGGCCGGCAGGAAGCTGGCGATCAGCGTGTTCAGCACCATCTGGATCTGGGTGATGCCGGTGCCGATGGCGCCCGGCCCCATCAGCACCACCAGCCGGCGCAGCCGTGGCCCGATCCGCGGCGGCATCAGCCGCACCGGCACGCCGTGGCGGCGGCAGGCCAGCGCCAGCCAAGCCAGCTGGACGATGCCGGACAGGGTGACGCCGACCGCCAGCGCCCGGCCGGGCGACCCGGCGAGATGCGTGCCGAACAGGAGAGCCGCGATCAGCACCAGGTTGAACAGGATCGGCGCCGCCGCGAAGGGGGCCAGCCTCTCCTGCGCGTTCAGCACCCCGCCCAAGAGGGCCGAGACCGACATCAGCAGCAGATAGGGGAAGGCCAAGCGCGCATAGTCCAGCGCCAGGGCTTCGCGCACCGGGTCGTCAACGAAGCCGGGGGCGATCCCCGCCAGGATCGCCGGCATGGCCAGCAGCGCCAGCAGGGTCAGCGGGATCAGCACCGCCAGCAGGGCGGCCAGCACCTCGCCGGCGAAGGCCAGCGCGGCGGCCCGGCCGTTCTCGCCGCGCTCGGCCGCGTATTGCGGCACGAAGGTGACCATGAAGGCGCCGTCGGCGAACAGGCGCCGGGCCAGGTTGGGCAGCTTGACCGCGATCACGAAGGCGTCGGCCATCGGCCCCGCGCCCAGCAGCGAGGCGGTCAGGATATCGCGGGCGAATCCGGCGATCCGGCTGACGGCCGTCAGCCCCCCGACCGTCGCCATGCCGCGCAGCAGGGACATGGGCCGGAGCTTTAGCCGGGTTTTGCGGCGGCGGGAAGACGGCTCCCTGTCCGTCCCCTGCCGTCATTGCGAGGAGGCGAAACCGACGAAGCGATCCAGGGCCGGTGCTGGGATTCTGCAAGGAGGAGGACGCGTCCATATCGGAGGCGTCTGTAGAGGGGACCTAGAACAAGCCGCTGCCTCTGCCAATTCAATCGATTACCATGTCCTGGCGGCGGCGCTTGACAGCGCGGCGACGTGGCGAGAGATTACGGTCAAATTGTATGAGGATTGGATCGGCGGCGCCGAACCCGTAACCACAAGACAAACCGCAAGGCGGCGCAGCCGCTTTCACAGGGAGGAGCATATGGATCTCACCACATCGACGAGGCGGCGGGCTTGATCGTCCGGCGGCAGGCCGTGCGGCGCTCCGCGAAGAGCGCGCGCGAAGGCTCGACCGCCGATCGGCGTGCGCCGGCAGGGCCGGCGGCAGGGTTCCATCGATGCCGCAGCCACGGGCGGCCCGGCCGGAACGGCCGGGGGTGGCGCGGCATCATCGGCCGTCATGCGGCAACAGCGCGCCGGGATCATGCCGGAACGGCAAGCCCGGGCGCAGAAGAGAGTAGCAGAGGGAGAAAACGGTGAAGCTGATCACATCCATCACCGCGCTGGCGCTGGGGCTGTCCGCCTTCGCGCTGTCCGCGCAGGCCGCCGAGAAGGGCCTCGTCGGCGTCTCGATGCCGACCAAGACCTCGGCGCGCTGGATCGCCGACGGCGACAACATGGTCAAGTCGCTGCAGGCCAAGGGCTACGAGGCCGACCTGCAATATGCCGGCGACGACATCCCGACCCAGCTGTCGCAGATCGAGAACATGGTCACCAAGGGCGCCAAGGTGCTGGTGATCGCCTCGATCGACGGCACCACCCTGTCCTCGGTGCTGCAGCAGGCGCATGACGCCGGGATCAAGGTCATCGCCTATGACCGCCTGATCCGCGACACGCCGAATGTCGACTACTACACCACCTTCGACAACTTCCAGGTCGGCGTCCTGCAGGCGGGCTCGCTGGTCGACGCCCTCGGCCTCAAGGACGGCAAGGGCCCGTTCAACATCGAGCTGTTCGGCGGCTCGCCGGACGACAACAACGCCTTCTTCTTCTACAACGGCGCGATGTCGGTGCTGCAGCCCTACATCGACAGCGGCAAGCTGAAGGTGCCGAGCGGCCAGATGGGCATGGACAAGGTCGGCATCCTGCGCTGGGACGCCGCCACCGCCCAGGCCCGCATGGACAACCTGCTGTCGGCCTATTACGGCGACAAGAAGGTCGACGCCGTGCTGTCGCCCTATGACGGCCTGTCGATGGGCATCATCGCCTCGCTGAAGGCGGTCGGCTACGGCTCGGGCGACCGGCCGCTGCCCTATGTCTCCGGCCAGGACGCCGAGGTGCCGTCGGTCAAGTCGATCCTCGCCGGCGACCAGTACTCGACCGTGTTCAAGGACACCCGCGACCTCGCCAAGGTCACCGTCGACATGATCGACGCCGTGATGGGCGGCAAGGAGCCCCAGGTCAACGACACCAAGACCTACAACAACGGGGTCAAGGTGGTGCCGTCCTACCTGCTGACGCCGGTGCCGGTGACCAAGGACAACGTCCAGAAGGTGCTGGTCGACAGCGGCTACTACACCGCCGACCAACTGAAGTAATCTGACGTGCCCCCAGGGCCCCGTGCCTCCGGGCGCGGGGCCTTGTCGTTGCGTCTGCCGCGGTCTCCGCGGCAGGCCGGCGCCCGTGGCGAGCGGAGCCAGAGGTGGATACAGTTACCCCTGTCGATACGATCCTGGAGATGCGCGGGATCACCAAGACGTTCCCGGGCGTGAAGGCGCTCAGCAACGTCAACCTCGCGGTCAGGCGCGGCGAGATCCACGCCGTGGTCGGCGAGAACGGCGCCGGCAAGTCGACCTTGATGAAGGTCCTGTCCGGCGTCTACCCCCACGGCTCCTACGAGGGCGAGATCCGGTTCGAGGGGAAGGAACGGCAGTTCCGCTCGATCTCGGACAGCGAGGAAGCCGGCATCATCATCATCCATCAGGAGCTGGCGCTGGTGCCGCTCCTGTCGATCGCCGAGAACCTGTTCCTCGGCAACGAGGTAGCCAGCCGCGGCATCATCGACTGGAACGAGACGCTGGTCCGGGCCCGGGCGCTGCTCGACAAGGTCGGGCTGAAGGAGAACCCGGCGACGCTGGTCACCAATATCGGCGTCGGCAAGCAGCAACTGGTCGAGATCGCCAAGGCGCTGTCGAAGGAGGTGAAGCTCCTGATCCTCGACGAGCCGACGGCCAGCCTGAACGAGAGCGACAGCGACGCTCTGCTGGAGCTGCTGCTGGAGTTCAAGCGCCAGGGCATCTCCTCGATCCTGATCTCGCACAAGCTGAACGAGATCACCAAGGTCGCGGATTCGATCACCATCCTGCGCGACGGGTCGACCATCGAGACGCTGGACGCGCGGGGCGGCGAGGTCAACGAGGACCGGATCATCAAGGGCATGGTCGGCCGCGACCTGACCGACCGCTATCCCGAGCGCGAGCCCAAGCTGGGCGAGGTCCTGTTCGCGGTGAAGGGCTGGAGCGTCTACCATCCGCTGCATTCCGACCGGCAGGTGATCAAGGGCATCGACCTGCATGTCCGCGCCGGCGAGGTGGTGGGCATCGCCGGGCTGATGGGCGCGGGGCGGACCGAGTTCGCGATGAGCGTGTTCGGCCGGTCCTGGGGCCAGAAGATCACCGGCACGGCGACGATGCGGGGCAATCCGATCGACCTCGCCACCGTGCCCAAGGCGATCGCCGCCGGCCTCGCCTACGTCACAGAGGACCGCAAGCAGCTGGGGCTGGTGCTGGGCGATTCGATTCAGCACAACATCCCGCTGGCCCATCTTCCCGGCGTGGCCCGCCGCGGCATCATCGACGAGATGCGCGAGCTGGGCGTCGCCTTCGACTACCGGCGCAAGCTCAACATCCGCTCCTCCGGCGTGCAGCAGCAGACGGTCAACCTGTCGGGCGGCAACCAGCAGAAGGTGGTGCTGAGCAAGTGGCTGTTCGCGGGGCCTGAGGTGCTGATCCTCGACGAGCCGACCCGCGGCATCGACGTCGGCGCCAAATACGAGATCTACACGATCATCAACCAGCTGGTGGCGTCCGGGAAGGGCGTCATCGTGATCTCGTCGGAGATGCCCGAGCTGCTGGGCATGTCCGACCGGATCTACGTCATGAACGAGGGCCGCATCGTCGCCGAGATGCCGGCCCAGGAAGCCTCCCAGGAAAACATCATGCGGGCGATCATGCGCTCGAGAGAACGGGTCTAAGGAAGCACGGCCATGGCCACCGAAACGACCGCCCTGCAGACTCGCGCGAACCAGCGGATCGGCGAGTTCCTGAAGCACAACATCCGCGAATACGCGATGCTGCTGTCGCTCGTCGCGATCATGATCATCTTCCAGGTCGCGACCGACGGCCGGCTGTTCACGCCGCTGAACCTCAGCAACCTGATCCAGCAGAACGCCTATGTCATCGTGCTGGCCTTCGGCATGCTGCTGGTGATCGTCAGCGGCCATATCGATCTGTCGGTCGGGTCGGTCGCGGGCTTCGTCGGCGCGGTCGGCGGCGCGCTGATGGTGTGGCAGGGCGTCGACCCCTGGCTCTCGGCCATCGCCTGCCTGGCGCTGGGCGCCGCGATCGGCTCGGTCCAGGGCTATTTCATCGCCTATCGCAAGATCCCGTCCTTCATCGTCACCCTGGCGGGCATGCTGGCCTTCCGCGGCCTCTGCATCATGGTGCTGGCCGGCGAGCGTGCCGGGCCGGTGCCCGCCGACTTCCAGAAGATGTCCTCGGGCTTCATCGCCGAGCTGTTCGGCTCGATGCCGGAGCTGTTCTCGGGCAACGGCAAGGTCTGGATCACGACGCTGCTGATCAGCCTGGCCGTGCCGCTGATCCTGGTCTGGTTCAACGTCAAGAAGCGGCGCAACGAGATCCAGCACGGGGTGGAGCAGGAGCCGCTGCTGTTCTTCGTGATCAAGAACGTGGCGACTCTGGTGGCGCTGGCCGGGCTCGGCTACCTGCTGGCCACCTATAACGGCCTGCCCAACATCCTGATCCTGATGGGCGTGCTGGTCGTGCTCTACGCCTTCGTCACCACCCGCACCACGCTCGGCCGCCGCATCTACGCGGTCGGCGGCAACGAGAAGGCGGCCAAGCTGTCCGGCATCAACACCGAGAAGCTGGTGTTCCTGACCTTCGTCAACATGGGGGTACTGGCGGCGCTGGCCGGGCTGATCACCACGGCGCGCCTGACCTCGGCGACGCCGCAGGCCGGCAACCAGTACGAGCTCGACGCCATCGCCGCCTGCTTCATCGGCGGCGCCTCGGCCTCGGGCGGCGTCGGCAAGATTACCGGCGTGGGGATCGGCGCCTTCATCATGGGCGTGATGAACAACGGCATGTCGATCCTCGGCCTCGGCATCGACCTGCAGATGGTGATCAAGGGCCTGGTTCTGCTCGCCGCCGTCGCCTTCGACGTCTACAACAAGAACAAGGTCGGCTGAGCACAACGCTGCTCCAGTCCGAAGGCGGGCGTCCGGTGTCCGGCGCCCGCCTTTTCTGTTCCAGTCACCCCCACCAGCGGTGGAAATGGTGCAGGGGCCCGTGGCCGCCGCCGACCGACAGGCGGTCGGCCGCGGCCAGCGCTCCGGTCAGGTAGTCCTTCGCCTCGCGCACCGCCGTCTCCAGGTTCGGCCGCTGCGGCAGCAGGGCCGCGATGGCCGAGGACAGGGTGCAGCCGGTGCCGTGGGTGTTGCGGGTGGCGATCCGCGGCGCCGCGAGCGTCAGCGACCCGGCTGCACTCAGCAGCAGATCCGGGCTCTCCGCCTCCTCCAGATGGCCGCCCTTCAGCAGCACGGCCCGGGGCCCCAGCGCCAGCAGCGCCGCGGCGATTTCCGGCATCTCGTCCCGGCTCTCGGCCGGCGCGCGGCCCAGCAGGTCGGCGGCCTCCGGCAGGTTCGGGGTGATGACGGTCGCGAGCGGCAGCAGCTCCTCGCGCAGCGCCGCCACGGCATCCGTGTCCAGCAGCCGGTCGCCGCTCTTCGCCACCATCACCGGGTCGACCACCACCTGGGTCAGCCCGTGCCGGCGCAGCGCCTCGGCCACGGCGCGCACGATCTCGCCGGTCGCCAGCATGCCGATCTTGACCGCGTCGATCCGGACATCGGCCAGCAGGCAGTCGATCTGCTTCGCGACGAAGGCCGGCGGCACCAGCTCCACCGCCTGCACCCCGCGGGTGTTCTGGGCGACCAGGGCGGTGATCACGGCACAGCCATAGGCGCCGAGGGCCGAGAAGGCCTTCAGGTCCGCCTGGATGCCGGCGCCGCCCGAGGGATCGGTGCCCGCGATGGTCAGCACGTTGGGGATCATCGCGGCCTCCGCCCTTCGGCCACCGCCGCGGCGATCGCCCGGGCCGCCGCCTCGGGGGCGGGCGCGGCGCAGATGGCCGAGACCACGGCGACGCCGTCGGCCCCGGCCGCGATCACGTCCGCGGTCCGGGCCGCGTCGATGCCGCCGATGCCGACGGCCGGCAGCGGCACCAGCCGGCGCAGCGCCCGGAAGCCGTCGACCCCGATCGGCGGCCGCGCGCCCACCTTGGTGGTGGTCGCGAAGACCGGGCCGATGCCGGCGTAGTCGGCGACGGCCGGATCCACCGCCCGCGCCTCGGCCGCGTCATGCACGGTGACGCCGACGATGCGGCCGGGGCCTAGGAGGCGCCGCGCCGTCGCCGCCGGCATGTCGCGGTCGCCGAGATGGACGCCGTCCGCGCCCACCGCCAGGGCCACGTCGACCCGGTCGTTGATCACCAGGGGCACGCCATGCGGCGCCAGCACCGCCTGCAGCGCCCCGGCCGCGGCGATCAGCGCCCGGGTGGTGGCGTCGGGGTCGCGCATCTGCACGATGGTGACACCGCCCCGCGCCGCCGCCGCGGCCACTTCGGCCACGCCGCGCGGCCCGCTCAGCCGCGTGTCGGTGACGAGATAGACCGACAGGTCGAAGCACCGCCTCGGTTCCGTTGCCTCTGCAGCCGCAGCCATTCCGCTCCTCCTCCGGCGAAGGGCGGTCGGCGATCGATCCTCAGGGATCGGGGCCCGGGCGGGCATCGCGTGACGGCTCCCTTCGCTGGCATGACCCAGATCAGGTTCGACGGGTATGATCTCAGCCCGTTTCCGGGCACCCCGTGTCACTTCCGCGCCCAGGCTCGCAGGCCGGGGCGGCCGGTGTCAAGCGCACCGGCCGGGCGGTTCACTCCGGCCGCTCGAAGTGGAATTGCGGCGCCGCGGTGCGGAAGGGCAGGCGGGCGCCCTCCGGCATCAGGAAGGCGTGCTCCCGCCGGATCGACAGCACGTCGCAGGCGCCGTCGGTGATGACCAGGATCGGCGCGTCGCGCGGGGAGCCGGCGTCGCCCTCCCGCCGGGCGATGGCCGGCTGCAGCACCGTGCCGCCGCGGCCGCGGACCTCCACCCGCTGCAGCAGCGTCTCCGGCGGCAGGAAGCCCATGTCGTGGACCCCGGCGTCGCATTGCACGACGCGCACCAGCGGCACCTCGCGGCTGATGGCGTAGCTGGCGATGGCCCCCAGCGCCCGGGCCAGCAGCCGCGGCGGCATCGAGCCCGAGGTGTCCAGCACAGCGCCGAAGGTGCGGGCGGCCAGCCGTTCCTCCGGGCGCAGCCAGACCGGCCGCGGGATGTCGGGCGTGGCCGCCTGCCGCCGGCTGGCCCGGGCGAAGCTGCGCCGGCTGTCCAGCGGCGGGAAGAAGGTGTCCAGCCAGTGGCCCAGCCGGACGTCCCAGGGGATCGGCGGGTGCTGGATCGCGCGGATCTCTTCGACCAGCTCGCCGGGCAGATCGCCGCGTCCGGTGCCGGCCAGGTGCAGGTCCAGTCCCTCGGCCAGCGCGCGGCGATAGAAGGCGTCGAGGTCGGTGCCCGGCCCGGTCCACCAGGCCGGCGGGCGGTTCCCCAGCATGTCGACCTTGCCCTTGCCACGCAGGGTGCGGGCCTTGTTCAGCCGCCGGATCAGCCGCAAGTCGCGGGTGATCCGGTCGTAGATCGCCTCGGCTGATTCGCGTTCGAAGCCCAGTTCCGGGTCCAGCAGCAGGGTGTCGAAAGGCACCTCGCCGACGCCCATCTCGACCAGCCAGCCATTGATCACGTAGTCGCAGGCGACGTTCCACAGGAAAGGATCGCGGCCCTGGCGGCGCGGCTCGTGCCGCAGCCCGACATGCAGCAGCTCATGCGCCATGACGAATTTCAGCCCCTCATAGGTCCAGGGCAGCTTCGGGTTCAGGTAGATCCGCCGCAGCTCGGTGTCGACGGCGGCGACGGCGATGTCCAGCTGCCGGCACAGCGCCTCGTCCTCGACGATTTCGAAGGTCGCCGCCAGCGCGGCCAGCAGCGGATAGCCGGCGATGAACCAGGCGCGGGCGCGCTCGGCCGGCGAATTCGGGTTGCGCTTCGGCCCGGCCAGGCCGCGCGCGGCGGTGCCGGCCGCCTCGATCGCGTCGGCGACGCTGCGGCGGATGGCGGTGGCCAGCCCCTCCTCCCGGTTCCGCCGCAACGCCGGCGTCAGCGGCGGGGCGTCGGCGGCGATGATCCAGCCGGGCTCTCCCGCGCCGGCGATGCCCAGCCGCGGCTGCGCCGCCAGCGCGGCCGGATTCTCGGCCAGCCAGCGCGCCAGCTCCGCCACGTCGCGGCCCGGCGGCTGCGCCGGCCAGGGCAGGCTCTCGGGGCGGCGGCCGATGCCCAGCGGGCGCAGGAACTCGGCCGCGACCAGCCCGCAGGCGGTTCGCCAAGCCTCGTCCGGGCGGGCCGGATCGACATGGTTCAGGTGCTCGTGCAGCAGCGCCTGGGCCAGGACATGGGCCCATTCGGCCGGATCGGCCCGGCGCCAGACATTGGCCTCGATCGTCAGCAGCGGCTTGCCGCTGGGGCGGTGGCGCGACAGGGCCAGCCGGACGAAGCCGTCGGGCGGGAAGGGGCGGGACGGGCGCGCCGGCCGCCACTCCGACCCGTCGACCAGCCAGGCGAACAGCGGATGGTCGCCCAGCAGGGCGCAGCCGGCGGCGATGGCGCGCAGGTTCTCCTTCGGCGGCTCCCGCGTCCTGGCCATGGCGTCAGCCCGCCCGCTGCGCCGCCAGCCGCGGCAGGGCGCGCGCCAGCTCGATCGTGTACCAGGCCGGCAGGGCGGCGCCGCTCTCGGTCTCGGTCACCACCAGCTGCGCCAGCTCGGTCGAGATCCGCGCCAGGGTCACGATCAGCTCCTTCGCGCGGTTGGCCAGCTGCCGCGCCTCACGGCCGGCGGCGGCCTCGTCTTCCGGCAGCTCCTTGATCAGCCGGTCGCGCAGCTGCTGCACCAGGAAGTACAGGATGTCCCGCTCCTCCGGCTTCTCCGGCCAGCCGCGGTCGCCCTTCAGGATCGCCGACAGATCGTGTGCCCGCTCGCGCAGCTTGGCGAAGGCGGTGAACTGCTGGGCATGCGCCGGGGTCAGCAGGCCGCTGGCCAGCACCTTGATCTCCTCCAGCGTGATGCCCGGACCATAGGCGTGCAGGGCGCGGGACAGCATGTCCCAGGCCCGCGGGGTCGAGAACGGCTCCTCATGCTTCGGCGGCTTGGACCAGAGATGGTCCGACCGCTGCTCGACATAGGACACGACCAGCTCGTGCACCCCGGCGCCGCCGGCCCAGTCCAGCCAGTCGCGGGCCGAAGCGCGCAGCTGGACATGGACCAGGCGGTTGACCAGGGCGGAGGACAGCGGCCGGGTGATGGCCGCATCCTCCGCCCGGTTGCCGGCGCCGATCACGATCGTGCCCTCGGGCAGGCGGTACTCGCCCACGCGCCGGTCCAGAATCAGCGAGTAGAAGGCCTTCTGCACCTCCTGCGAGCAGGCGTTCAGCTCGTCCAGGAACAGGCAGTAGGGTTCGTCCCGCGCGATGATGGTCGGCGGGCAGAAGCGCGACTTGCCGTCGACGATCTGCGGCACGCCGATGATGTCCTCCGGCGCCAGCTGCGAGCCGAGCAACGACACGCAGGGCAGGCCGACGGACTCGGCGAAGGCCTGGACCAGCGCCGATTTGCCGATGCCCGGCGGCCCCCAGATGAAGACCGGCAGAACGCCGGCCACGTTCAGCAGGAACGGGGCCAGCGTCCGCGGCGTCAAGGTCTGCGCGGCGTTCATGCCGTCTCCTTGCTCTGTCGTCCCGCCACCTTGACCAGCACGCTGCGGCCGGTGTGGCGGGTCACCGCGATCCGGGGACCGAGGAAGGCCTCGATCACCGCGATGTTGGTCAGGGTGTGCGGCGTCGGCGCGACCGTGACGAAGCGGCCGCCCGCGCCCAGCGCCATGGGCAGCAGCAGCTGGTCCGCCAGATGCGGGCCGACCGGGGCGCGGCTGGCGAGGAACAGCCGCACCGCCTTGGCCGTCGCGGCCGCGATATCCTCCGCCGGCAGGCCGGGCTGGCCATGGCCGGTGAAGACCTCGGTCGCGTGCTCATGCGCCACCGTCACGGTCAGGCAGTTGCCCGGCCCGTCCGCGGCGACCGCGCGGCCGGGAACGACCGTGTCGTCCCGCCAGCGCAGGGCCTTGGCGAAGGCCGCCGTCTCCCGCGCCGCGATGTGCAGCGGCAGGTGGGTGACCACCGCCTCCACCTGCCGCGACAGCAGGGCGCCGCGCCGCTCCAGCACCAGCGGCGCCGGCTTGCCGCGCGGCATCACCTCGACCTCGATCACGCCGCCGCCAGCCGGATGGAAGCCGTGCCGGCGCAGCGCCGCCCGGGCGTGGAAGCCCATGCGGTGCAGCAGCGGCAGGAAGGCCCGCTCGGCGAAGTCGAAGCTCGGCGCGCCCATGGCATGGGTGCCGCCCTGCAGCCGCAGCCGCGACGGGGCACTCGCCAGGGCCAGTGGCAGCAGCACGGTCTGCAGCACCAGCAGCGTCGCCCCGGCCGAGCCGATGGCGAAGTCGTAGTCGCCGGCCACGACCGGCCCCGGCGCGAAGCCGAGCGCGGTCGAGCCCAGCTCGGCCCCCGTCACCGTGGCCCGGCCGATCGCGGCCGCCGCCCTCACGGCCGTGAGGTGCTGGCGCAGCAGGCCCGGCTTGGCGCGGCCCGCCCGGATCCGCTCGATCCGGAACGGGGTCCCGGTCGCCAGGGACAGGGTCAGGGCCGAGCGCAGGATCTGGCCCCCGCCCTCGCCCAGGGATCCGTCGATCGTGATCATGGTCGTTTCTTTCGTTTCTTGTTGGGACCACGAGACGACGACGGCGGACGGCCGGTCCGGGCCGCCCGGACCGGCGGCCCGTGGCACTCTATCCCTTGACGCAGACGATCTGGCGCAGCGTGTGCACCACCTCCACCAGATCCGCCTGGGCGGCCATCACGGCGTCGATGTCCTTGTAGGCCTTGGGTGTCTCGTCGATGACGCCCTCGTCCTTCCGGCACTCGATCCCCGCGGTGGCGGCTGCATGGTCGGCGACTGTGAACCGCCGCTTGGCCTCGGTCCGCGACATCACCCGCCCGGCCCCGTGGGAGCAGGAGCAGAAGCTGTCGGGGTTGCCCTTGCCGCGGACGATGAAGGACCGCGCCCCCATCGATCCCGGGATGATGCCCAGGTCGCCCTCGCGGGCGCGCACGGCGCCCTTGCGGGTGACCCAGACGCTCTCGCCGAAGTGATGCTCCCGCTCCACGTAGTTGTGGTGGCAGTTGATCGCCTCGTCGGTGACGCCGAAATCGGTGAAGGCGGCGGCCATCGCCGCCAGCGCCTGCTTCAGCATCACGTCCCGGTTGGCGCGGGCGTAGTCCTGCGCCCAGCCGACCGCGTCCATGTAGTCGACGAACAGGTCCGAGCCCTCGGCCAGATAGGCCAGGTCCCGGTCCGGCAGGTGGATGAACTGCCGCTCCATCTCGCGGCGCGCCGCGGCGATGAAGAAGCTGCCGATGCGGTTGCCCACCCCGCGCGACCCGGAATGCAGCATCACCCAGACGCGGTCGTCCTGGTCCAGGCAGACCTCGATGAAGTGGTTGCCGCCGCCCAGCGTGCCGATCTGCCGCGCCGGCGAGTGCTTGGTGGAGATCGCCGGGTACTTGTGCTGCAGCGCGTCGTAGCGCTGCTTGAACGACGAGTACCAGGCGTTCTCCGCCGCGCGCGGGACATCCTGCCCGTGATCGGCCATCCCGACCGGGATCGCCGCCTCGAGCGCGGAGCGCAGCCCGGACAGGCTGTCCGGCAGCTGGTGGCTGGTCAGCGTCGTGCGCACCGCGCACATGCCGCAGCCGATGTCGACGCCGACCGCCGCCGGGATGATCGCCCCGCGGGTCGGGATCACCGAGCCGATGGTCGCGCCCTTGCCGTAGTGCACGTCCGGCATCGCCGCGACATGCTTGTGGATGAAGGGCAGCGTTGCGGTGTTCAGCAGCTGCTGGCGCGAGCCGTCATCGACCGGCACGCCGCGGGTCCACATCTTGACCGGCCTGGCGCGCGTGTCGCGCGCCGGGGCGAAGCTTTCGGTGAGAAGGTCGTAGGTCCGGTCCATGATGGTGATCCTTGAGTCCAGAAGGACGCATGGGGACGAGGGTTGATGAAACCTTGCCTGTCCGGGCCGAGGCCCGGTCGGGCTCCTGCTCTACCGCTGAGCTACGGACCCGTCCGAAGACAGATCCGGCGGGACTCGAACCCGCGACCAGGGGAGTGACAATCCATGGAGTTCCATCGGCATTCGCCATGCGTTCGGGTGCAGCGACAAGGGATGGCGGGATCTCCCGCGCCGCGGCGGACCGCGATGCGGGCGAGGCTTCGAACCTCACGGCTTGCGCCGCTCCCAGGTAATCCCGCCCGGCATTCGCTGCGGTCTACGGTCCTTTCAAAGGTTGCGCGGGTGCGGCGACAAGGGTTTGCGAGAGCTTTCCTGAGCTACCGGACCTCGCGGCCCGGGGCGGATTCGAACTGCCACCTCCTGCCTTTCGGCAGGTGCTCTGACCAATGGACTCCCGCGGGCATTCGCCGCGCGAGGGGTGTGACGACGAGGGGTGGCGAAACCATTGCTCGACCGCTGAGCGACGGGGCCGGTGATGGAAACCGGACCCGGCGGGAGTCGAACCCGCCTACATGGAGTTCCACCGGCATTCGTCACGAAACGATCGGCCGGGGGAACGAGGGATGTCGGGACGACCGCCGCCGAAGCGGCGCCTGCTTTTGACGGCAGGTTTTCAATGTACTCCCGACGGCATTCCCCCCGGCTTCCGGCCGTCCCCACCGGCCGGCCGCCGGCCCGGCGACGAAGGGTCGGGAGAGAAGCCCCGCACCGGGGTACGTTGCTGGTCGGTGCGAGTGTACTCTCCGCGGCATTCGCCGGGCCGGCGGCCGGCCGGAGGGATCCTCCGGCCATGGCGACGAGTGGTGTGCAGGAGGCGAGCTTCCGACACGGGGTCGGAGGCGTGTTTCCGGCACGCCACGCTCAGGGGGTGGATGTACTCCCGCACGGCATTCGCCATGATTCTCGGATCTCCAACCGGGAGGACGAGGGTGCCGGGACGACCGCCGCCGAAGCGGCGCCCCGTGCGCAGCCGGTTGCCCGGCCCGCCTGCGGGGTCCGATGGAGTCCCGACTGCATTCCTCCCGGCCGGGACCGGGCGCCCGGTCTCCCGGACGCCCGGCCCCGATCCGTCACAGCACGATCCGCTCGATCTCGTCGACCCAGCGGTCCGCGCCCGACCCGGCTTCGGCGAAGGCGGCGATCGCGTCGAACACCGCGTCGGAGAAGCCCCCGACGTTGAGGATGTCCGCCCGCTCCTGCGCCTGCGTCGTGGCGTAGGGCTGGATGTCGATGCAGACCAGCCTGGCCTCCGGATTGCGCTCCTTCAGCCGGGCCCAGGCCTGCATCAGCCCGGTGCCCTGGTGCGGGTGCTTCGCCGCATCGACCCAGGACTGGTTGTCCGAGACGAAGACGACGAGGTCGACCGCGGCGCGCTCCGCCACCAGCCGCTCGACCGGGGCCGAGCAGTTGGTGCCGCCGCCGCCGATGGCGGCCAGCTTCCGCGCATTGGTCATCACCGAATCGCGCGGATTGAGGTCGATCTCGACCACCCTCTGCTCGAACGGGATGACCCTGGCCGACCGGTTGGCCCGCAGCACCGCCGCCGCCACCAGCGCGGCGACGTCGATGCAGCGCACCGAAGTCGTCCCGCCGGCCCGGTGGCCGGTGACCGGGGAGCCCATCGACCCCGACACGTCGGGGCAGACGACCACCCGACCCGGCAGCGCCGGGACGTTGCCGACCGCGACCTCCATCGCGTCCTGCAGCGCCTCGCGCACCACCGCCGGCACCCCCGCCCCCGCCATGGCGTACGCCGCCATCAGCTGGTACGGGAACACCCGGGCCCGCCGGATCGCCTCCGGGTCGCGCAGC
This sequence comes from Inquilinus sp. Marseille-Q2685, assembly GCF_916619195.1. Lineage (NCBI taxonomy): Bacteria > Pseudomonadati > Pseudomonadota > Alphaproteobacteria > Rhodospirillales > Rhodospirillaceae > Inquilinus > Inquilinus sp. Marseille-Q2685. The sequence continues at coordinate 272,111 of NZ_CAKAKL010000006.1, read as the reverse complement.
CGGGCCGCCACCCGCTCGGCGAACCCGTCCACCTCGAACACGCCGTGGCGCGCGAAGGTGTTCAGGTTCATCCGCAGCATGTGCCAGCCGGCCTTCTCCCCGATCGCCGCCCAGTGCTCCCGCGTCAGCGGCAGCGCCGTCAGCATCTGGAAGGGCACGTCCGGCACGGGCGCCGACGGGTCGCGCTTGAAGGCCTCGAAGGCCCGCACCACCTCCGGCAGCGCCGTGGCGTCGTACGGCCGGCCGATCAGCCAGCCATACAGCGCCTGGCGCGACGGATCCGCCGGCTTCGGGTGCACCATCTTGACCACGTCGGCCAGCGAGGGATCCTGCCCCACCGCCGCCCGCATGATCTCGATGTCCGAGGCCTGCTCCAGCCATGCCTGCACCAGCCGCTTCGGCCGGGTGCCCAGCGACTTCCGCCCCACGGCGCCCGACCGCATGATCTGCACGAAGCTGCGCAGCATGCGGCCGTTGTCGACCATGCGCCGGAAGGCCGGCGCGAAATCGGGCGTCTCGAGGGTGGACAGAAGGGCGACCAGCAAAGCCGGCATGTCCTTCATGTGCCCCCGCTCGCGGGCATGGACCGCGGTGCGGGCGATGAAACCGGGCTCGACCTCGCGGGCGAGGGCGAGCACCTGGTCCAGCTGCTCCCGCGCATCGGCGTAGAACGTCCGGTGGAGCGTCCCGGTCGCCGCCAGCTGCGCCAGCGCGTGGCGCGGCGTCAGGGCGTAGGCCTGGGCCCCCTCGTGGTTCACGGCGTCGCTGCGCGGAAGCAGCCTTCCCATCAGCGAAGCAAACACGGACTTGTTTGCCATGATCGTCATCCTTCGGTGTACGACCTCCCCTTAAGCGAAGCGCGTGCCAACTCCGGACGGCCGGTTCGCCGATTCCGCATAAGGGGCTGATAATGAGGGGATAAAAAATTTTAAGGCCGCGATTTACAGTGTGCTGATCATCGATGATGATGCTGAAATCCGATCCCATAGGATCGATATTTATCTTATAGGATAAATCCATGCCGAAGCGACGGGTGGTCATCGGCTTCATCGGCACCACCATGGATGCCGGCAAGCTGGACAGCCGGTGGGAGCGGTGGCGGCCCACCGTGGCGCTGTGCCAGCACGAGGACATGCTGGTGGATCGGCTGGAGCTGATCCACGACACCCATTCCGCCGCGCTGGCCAAGCGCGTCGCCGGCGACATCCAGGCCGTATCGCCGGACACGGTGGTCCGCTTCAACCTGATGAACCTGCGCAACGCCTGGGACTTCCAGGAGGTGTTCGCGGCGATGCTGGATTTCGCCCGCGCCTACGACTTCGATACGGAGGACGAGGAGTACCTGGTCAACATCACCACCGGCACGCATGTGATCCAGATCTGCTGGTTCCTGCTGACCGAGGCGCACTACCTGCCGGCGCGCCTGCTGCAGCTGACCCCGCCGAAGCGGTGGGAGGCGGGCCATCCCGGCGGCTACGACGTCATCGACCTGGACCTGTCGCGCTACGACCGCATCGCCACCCGCTTCGAGGCGGAGCGGGAGGAGGCGGCGTCCTTCCTGAAATCCGGCATCGCCACCCGCAACGCCGCCTTCAATCGCATGATCGACCAGATCGAGCAGGTGGCGATCCGGTCGAAGGCGCCCTTGCTGCTGATCGGCCCGACCGGGGCCGGCAAGTCGCAGCTGGCGCGGCGGATCTACGATCTGAAAAAGGCGCGGCACCAGGTCGAAGGGCCGTTCGTCGAGGTCAACTGCGCCACGCTGCGCGGCGACGGCGCCATGTCGGCCCTGTTCGGCCATGTGAAGGGCGCTTTCACCGGTGCGCTGCAGGACCGCGCCGGGCTGCTGCGCTCGGCCGATCGCGGCATCCTGTTCCTCGACGAGATCGGCGAGCTCGGCGCCGACGAGCAGGCGATGATCCTGCGCGCGGTGGAGGAGAAGCGGTTCCCGCCGGTCGGCGCGGACAGGGAGGTGGCGAGCGATTTCCAGCTGATCGCCGGCACCAATCGCGACCTCTCGGTCGACGTCGCCCGCGGCCGGTTCCGCGAGGACCTGCTGGCGCGGCTGAACTTGTGGACCTTCACCCTGCCGGGGCTGCGCGACCGGCGCGAGGACATCGAACCGAACCTGGAGTTCGAGCTGCGCCGCCATGCCGAGCGGGAAGGGGTGCAGATCACCTTCAACCGCGAGGCGCGGGACCGCTATCTGGCCTTCGCCACCTCGCCCGAGGCGGTGTGGAGCGCCAATTTCCGCGACCTCGGCGCCTCGATCACCCGGATGGCCACCTTCGCCCCCTCCGGCCGGATCAACGAGGCGGTGGTGGAAGAGGAGATCGAGCGGCTGAAGCGCATCTGGTCGCGCGCCGGCGAGGATGCGGGCGAGGCGCTGCTGGCCGGGCTCTTGGGGCCGGAGCGGCTGGCGCGGATCGACCTGTTTGACCGGGCCCAGCTGGCCGCGGTGGTGGGCGTGTGCCGGACCAGCAGCTCGCTCAGCGCCGCGGGGCGGACGCTGTTCGCCGCGTCACGGGCGCAGAAGACCAGCGCGAACGACGCCGACCGCCTGCGCAAATACCTCGCCCGCTTCGGGCTGGACTGGCAGGCGGTGACGGGCGGGGCTTGAGGGTGACGGTCATCAGGCAGACGGAGGGCGAGTCCACGGATTCACGATCGATGCGACCGAGGCCTCGAAATCCGAGACGTTGCGGGTCACCAGCGTGAGGTTGTGGACTTGGGCGGTGGCCGCCATGAAGGCATCCATGGCGCTGATCGGCCGGCCCATGGCGGCTCGCCGTGCAATGATAATGCCCCAAGCATCCGCCACGGCCGGATCGACCGACAGGATCCGGGACTCGAAGCGCATCGGGAGGTCATGAGTCAGCCAATGATCAAGCAGGTTGCGCCGCTTTCCATCGGGCAGGCGGTCGATGCCGTAGCGCAGCTCCGCCAGAGTGACGACGCTCAGAAACGTCCGGTCTTCATCGATGTTGGCCAGCCAAGCGACGACGCTGGCGTCGGGAGCGGGCTTCTTCCACTCCGAGACGACGTTGGTGTCGAGAAGGAAGGTCAAAGGTCGGTCTCGCGGGGGCCGTCTTTGAGCCGTTCGGTGTCCACTTCTGAGCCACGGAGAGGAGAAGCGGCAAAGAAGTCTGCGAGGGTGCCGACGCGCTTCGTTTTCCGTTCCCATTCCTCGGCGGACACCACCACGACCGCGGACTGCCCGTTCCGGGTGACAGTCTGGGGGCCTTCGCGGCGGGCACGATCGATGACTTCGCTGAACTTCGCCTTGGCTTCGGCGACACTCCAGGTTCCTGCACTCACGGTGATCTCCATCATGTGATGGTCATTATGGTCATATTGGTCATTCCGTCCCGAACCGCAAGTGCCGATGCGAATGGAAAGGGCCCGGCCATCGCTGGCCGGGCCCTTCCGCATTCCGCCCAGGATGGAATCAGCCCGGGAAGGTGTAGGCGGTCTTGACCACGGTGTAGAACTCCGCGGCGTAGCGGCCCTGCTCGCGCGGGCCGTAGCTGGAGCCCTTCCGGCCGCCGAACGGCACGTGATAGTCCACGCCCGCCGTCGGCAGGTTCACCATCACCATGCCGGCCTGGCTGGCCCGCTTGAAGTGGCTGGCGTGCTTCAGGCTCGTGGTGGCGATGCCGGCGGACAGGCCGAACTCCGTGTCGTTCGCCGTCGCCAGCGCCTGCTCGTAGTCCTTGACCCGGATCACCGAGGCGACCGGCCCGAAGATCTCCTCGCGGTTGATCCGCATGTCGCTGGTGGTCTCGGTGAACAGCGCCGGCGACAGGTAGAAGCCCTCGGTCTCGCGGTTCAGCCGCTCGCCGCCGACCGCCAGCTTGGCGCCTTCCTTGACGCCGATGTCGATATAGGACAGGTCCTGGTCCAACTGGCTCTGGTCCACCACCGGGCCGATATCGGTGCCCTGCTTCAGCGCGTTGTCGACCTTCAGCGACTTCAGCTTCTCGGTCATCGCCGCGACGAAGCGGTCATGGATGCCCTCGGTCACGATCAGGCGCGACGAGGCGGTGCAGCGCTGGCCGGTGGAGAAGAAGGCGCTGTTGGTGGCGGCCCCGACGGCGGTGTTCAGGTCCGCGTCGTCGAGGATGACCATCGGGTTCTTGCCGCCCATCTCGAGCTGCACCTTCTTGCCGCTCTCGGCGCAGCGCACGGCGATACCGCGGCCGGTGGCGACCGACCCGGTGAAGGTGATGGCGTCGACATCCTTGCTGGCGACGAAGGCCTCGCCGACCACCGAGCCGCGGCCCATCACCAGGTTGAACACGCCGGCCGGGACGCCCGAATCGACGATGATCTGCGACAGCGCCCAGGCGCTGCCCGGCACCAGGTCGGCCGGCTTGAACACGATGCAGTTGCCGTAGGCCAGCGCCGGGGCGATCTTCCAGGCCGGGATCGCGATCGGGAAGTTCCACGGCGTGATCAGGCCGATGACGCCGATCGGCTCACGCGTGATCTCGACATCGATGCCGGGGCGGACCGAGGCCAGCTTCTCGCCCTGGATGCGCAGCACCTCGCCGGCGAAGAACTTGAAGATCTGGCCGGCGCGGGCGGCCTCGCCGATGCCCTCGGGCAGGGTCTTGCCCTCCTCGCGCGACAGCAGCCGGCCCAGCTCCTCCTTCCGCGCCAGGATGGTGTTGCCGATCTTGTCCAGCAGGTCGTGCCGCTCCTGCAGCGTCGTCATCGACCATTTCGGGAAGGCGGCGCGGGCCGCGGCGATCGCCTGTTCCGCCTGGGCGCGGTCGGCGCGGGCGTATTCGCCGATCACGTCCGACAGGTCCGACGGGTTCACGTTCTTCGACGCGTCCGGGCCTTCGACCCAGGACCCGGCGATGTAGTTGGCGTGGACGCTCATCTGGTTTCCTCTCTCGACCTATTGTCGGATGAATGATGACTGGATAGGGCCCGCGGCCTTCCGATGCAACAGGGCTATGGCGTGTCTTCTTCCGCCGGGCCGTTGGAGGCGGTGGGCATCTCGGCCTCCGGCGCGTCCAGCTCCAGGATCGGCGCGGCCCGGTCCATCGGCAGCTCCTCCACCTCGCGCAGCTTGCGGTGGATGGCGCGGCTGCGGACGCCGATCTGGTGGATCACGTTCTGGCCTTCCTGCAGCTTCTTCTCGACCTTGCCCATCAGCTCGCCATAGGTGCGGAACTCGGTCTTCACCGCGCCCAGCACCTGCCAGATCTCGGCGGATTTCTCCTGGATCGCCAGGGTGCGGAAGCCCATGCGCAGGCTGGACAGGAAGGCGCCCAGCGTGGTGGGGCCCAGGATGGTGACGCGGTGCTGCTCGCGGATCGATTCGCGCAGGCCGGGGCGGCGCAGCACCTCGGCGAACAGCCCCTCGGTCGGCACGAACAGCACGGCGAAGTCGGTCGTGGTCGGCGGGCAGATGTACTTCGTGGCGATGCGCTTGGCCTCGTCGCGCATCCGCCGCTCCAGCGCCACGCCCGCCTTGGCCGCGGCCTCGGCGTCGCCGGCCTCGATCGCCAGGATCAGCCGCTCGTAATCCTCCTGCGGGAACTTGCTGTCGATCGGCAGCAGCACGCCCTCGGGCAGGCGGATGGCGAATTCCACCGTCTCGGTGCTGTCGGCGCGCGGCCGGGCATTGCGCACCAGCTGGTCCTCGGTCAGCACCTGCTCCAAGAGGGCGTCCAACTGCTCCTCGCCGAAGGTGCCGCGGGTCTTCACGCCGGACAGCATCTTCTTCAGGTCGCCGACGCCGCCGGCCAGCACCTGCATCTCGCCCAGGCCCTGATGCACCCGCTCCAGCCGCTCGCTGACGGTCTGGAACTGGGTCTGCAGCCGCGCCTCCAGCGTCGCCTGCAGCTTCTCGTCGACCGTGGCGCGCATCTGCTCCAGCTTCGCCTCGTTCTCCTTGCGCAGCGACTGCAGGTTCAGGTCCATGGTGTCGCGCAGCCGGTTCTGGCTCTGCGCCATCGATTCGGACAAGGCCTGCAGCCGGGCGGCGACGGTGTCGAGCCGGGTCTGCTGGGTCTCGCCGATCGCCCGCATGGCGCCGACCAGGGTCTCGCCGGTGTGGCGCAGCGACGATGCGATCTCCTGCCGCTGCCGGCTGTCCCGCGCCTCGGCCGAGGCCTCGCCGCGCCGCTCCGCCGTCTGCAGCTCCTGCTCCACCCGGGCCAGGTCGCGGCGCAGATCCTCGATCGCTCCGGTCAGCGGCGCGACATCCAGCCTGGGCCGGCGGAACAGCGCGACCAGCAGGGTCAGGACGGTGACGCCGAGGATGGCGAGGCCGAGGATGCGCAGATCTATCGAAGCGAGGTCGAAGCTCATGGACTCATCCGGTTGCGGGACGGGCAGAACACCCCGGAAGGGGTTACCCGCGCAAGACGCTTCGGCCGGCGAAGCGGGCGCGGGGGCCCAGCGCCTCCTCGATCCTCAGCGCCGCATTCCACTTCGCCATCCGCTCCGACCGGGCGAAGGACCCGACCTTCAGCTGGCCGACGCCCCAGCCGACCGCGAGGTCGACGATGGTGGTGTCCTCGCTCTCGCCCGAGCGGGCGGAGACGATGCCGCCCAGGCCGGCCGCCTTCGCCGCCTCCCAGGCCGCCCTGGTCTCGGTCAGCGTGCCGCGCTGGTTCGGCTTGATCAGCACGGTGGTGCAGGCCCGGGCCGTCGCGGCGTCGCGCACCCGCGCGGCATCGGTGACCAGGAAGTCGTCGCCGACCACCTGCACCCGGTCGCCGACCGCGGCGGTGACGGCGCGGAAGCCGGCCGCGTCGTCCTCGGCCACCGGATCCTCGACCGAGACGATCGGCCAACGCTTGGTCCAGCCGGCCACCAGCTCGACCATCCCGCCGGTGTCGTGATCCCGCCCCTCGAAGCGGTAGCGGCCGTGGCGGCCGAACTCCGAGGCGGCGACGTCCAGCGCGATCGCGACCTCCTCGCCGGGCCGGCGGCCGGCGCGCTCGATGGCGCGGACCAGCATGTCCAGCGCCTCCGCGGCGTCAGCGAAGTCCGGCCAGAAGCCGCCCTCATCGGCGACGCCGTACAGCTTGCCGGCGTCAGCCATCAGCGATCCGGCGGCGCGGTAGACCTCGGCGGTCCAGTCCAGCGCCTCGGCGAAGCTGCCGGCGCCGGGGCAGACCACCAGGAAATCCTGCACGTCCAGACGCCGCCCGGCATGGGCGCCGCCGCCGAAGATCTGGATCTCGGGCAAGGGCAGCAGGACGGCGTCCCCGCCGCCGAGATGGCGCCACAGCGGCAGGCCGGCGGCGGAAGCGGCGGCGTGGGCGGCTGCCATCGACACGGCGATGGTGGCGTTGCCGCCCAGCCGCGACTTGTCCGGCGTACCGTCGAGATCGATCAGCACCCGGTCCAGCCCGGCCTGGTCGGCGGCGTCGAAGCCGGCGAGGGCGCGGGCGATCTCGCCGTTCACCGCGGCGACCGCGCCCTGCACGTCATGGCCGCCCAAGGCCGCGCCGCCGTCGCGCTTGTCCCGCGCCTCGCCGGAGCCGGTGGAGGCGCCGGCCGGGGCGATGGCGCGGCCCGTGGCGCCGCCTTCGAGGCGGATCTCGGCCTCGACCGTCGGCCGCCCTCGGCTGTCCCAGACGCGCCGGCCGCGGATCCCGGCGATGGTGGTGGAGGTCACAGGCTCAGCTCCTCTGCCCAGGCGGTCCGAATGTCCACCAAGCGCGACGGCGGGTCCAGCAGCAGGGCCCGGGCCACGCGGCGCACGCGGTCCTTCTGGGCTCCATCGGTCAGGTACTCGACCGGCGACTTGCCGTCGACCCGGGCCAGGAACAGGCCGGGCAGCAGCCGGGCGGCGCGGGATTCGAAGGCGCCGGCCGGTTCCCAGTCCACGCCGGCGAGATAGACGGTTGCCATCGTGTCGAAGCAGACCAGGAAGTCCGGCGCCGACTCCGGCCGCCACAGCCCCTTCAGCAGCAGGTGGTTCAGGCAGAAGGCCAGGTCGAAGGCCGGATCGCCCCACCAGGCGCATTCGGCGTCCAGGAACACCGGCCCCTGCGGCCCGGCCAGGATGTTCTTCGGGCTGACATCGCCATGCACCAGCGCCCGCTTCGTCGTCCGGGTGGTCTCGACCAGCGCGTATAGCGCCGGGGCGCAGTCCGGATGGGCCGCCGCGGTCGCCACCAGATAGGGCTCGAGGCGGATGTCGGTGAAGATCGCGTCGGTCGGGAAGTCGGCCGCCAGGGCCGGGTCCCTCGCCGTGACGGCGTGGATGGCGGCCAGGCGCCGCCCGACCTCGGCGGCGAAGGCCGGGTCGGCGCGGCCGTCCCGCAGCTCGGCCTTCCACACCGGGTGGTCCTCCGGCGCCAGATAGGCCATGGCCAGCGCCCCGGCCGCCTCGTCCTGGCCCAGCAGCCGCGGCACCGCCGACGGCACGACCCCGGCGGCGACCCGCATCCAGCGCGCCTCGTACAGGTTGCGGGCCACCGGCGCCCGCCAGTCGGCGGCCACCCGCAGCTTGGCCAGGGCCCGCTTGACGCAGATCGGGCCCGCGGCGAGGTCGACCCGGAAGATGTCGGACGAGACGCCGCCGGTCAGCGCGGTGAAGCGCGGCGTCTCGCCCGGCCCGGCCAACCCCATCCGGCGCAGCGCCGCGAGAAGGTCGGCGTCGGCCATCGGCTCAGTAGGTCGCGCGGCCGCCCGACAGGTCGAAGACGGCGCCGGTGGTGAAGCTGTTCTCGGCCGAGCACAGCCACGCGATCATCGCCGCCGCCTCCTCGACCTTCAGGAACCGGCCGCGCGGGATGCGCGACAGCATGTAGTCGATATGCTCCTGGCTGATCTGCTCCAGGATCCGGGTCTTCGCCGTCGCCGGGGTGACGCAGTTCACCGCGATGTCGTGGCCCGCCAGTTCCTTGCCCAGCGACTTGGTCAGGGCGATCACGCCCGACTTGGCGGCGGAATAAGCGCTGGCGTTGGGGTTGCCCTCCTTGCCGGCGATCGAGGCGACGTTGACGATCCGGCCGTAGTTGCGGGCGATCATGCCCGGCACCACCGCCCGGCAGCAGTAATAGACGGCGTTCAGGTCCAGCTCGATCACCTGGCGCCAGGTGTCGATCGGATAGTCCCAGGTCTTCACCGAAGGACCGGCGATGCCGGCATTGTTGACCAGGATGTCGATCCGCCCCTGGGCTTCGACCGCAGCGGCCACGGCAGTGGCATCGGTGACGTCGATGGCGACGCCCTTGGCGCCGATCGCCTTCGCCGTCTCCTCGACCAGGGCCTGGTCGCGGTCCCACAGCACCAGCTGGGCGCCCGAGGCGATGAAGCGCTCGGCCACCGCCCGGCCGATGCCCTGCGCCCCGCCGGTGACCACGGCCAGCTTGCCGTCGAGATCGATCCTGTTCATCCGCGTTTCCCCGTGTTCCGTCGTTTTTTCTGTCATGCCCGGGCTTGACCCGGGCATCCAGAGTCTGTCGAGACCCTCTGGATTGCCGGGTCAAACCCGGCAATGACAGTAAGGGAGAGTGGTCCGTGCCCCGAGCCTACAGCGCCCGGACCGTCACCGTCTTCTCCTCGGCGCGCGCGAGGGGGTTGCGCAGGGCGCGGCCGAAAGCCTTGGCTTCGATCTCGAAGCGGTCGCCGGGCTCCGGCTTGATACCGTCGGTGACGCTCAGCGTCGCGGTGCCGAAGAAGTGCAGATGCACGTCGCCCGGCCGGCGGAAGAGGCCGTATTTGAAGTGGTGGTGCTCCAGATTGGCGATCCAGTGGCTCATATTGGCCTCGCCGCTCAGGAACGGCTTCTCCCAGATCGTCTGGCCGCCGCGGGTGATCCGGCTGGTGCCGCGCACATCCTCCGGCAGCGGCCCGACCAGGAGCTCCGGCCCGACCGAGCACTGGCGCAGCTTGGAATGCGCCAGCAGCAGGTAGTTCTGCCGCTCCAGGATGTGGTCGGAGAACTCGTTGCCGATGGCGAAGCCGACGCGCCAGGGCGTGCCGTCCGGCCCGACCAGGTAGCAGCCGGTGATCTCCGGCTCCTCGCCGCCGTCCAGCGCGAAGGACGGCATGGTCAGCGCCTGCTCGCCGGCGACGACGATCGACCCGTCGCCCTTGTAGAACCACTCCGGCGCCACGCCCGGCCTGCTGCCGTCGCGGCCGCCCTCCGGCTTGCCGCCGGCGATGCCGTCCCGGAACATCTTCATGCTGTCGGTCAGCTTCTCGGCCTCGCCGAGGGTCTTGTGCATCTGGTCGCGGGCATCGGCGCTGCCGAGATGGGTCAGGCCGGTGCCGGTGACGAAGCAATGCGCCGGATCGGGGTGGTCCAGCGGCGGCAGCAGCCGCGCCTCGGCGATCACCGCGTCATAGGATTCGGTGCCGGCGCCCTCGTCGGCCGCGACCAGCTCGGCGATGGTCTTGCGCGCGCCGATCGCCGCCTGGGCCAGCTCGTAGGTTGTGTCGAAGGCGGAGAGCAGCTTCAGCGAGTCGTCCCCGGTGACGATGCCGACGCGCCGCTCGCCGGCCTTGGTGCGCAGTTGGATCAGGTTCATTTCCGCCTCACAGTCCCGACGCCCAGCCGGCGTCCACAACGAAAGTCTGGCCGGTGCACATGGCGCTGTCGTCCGCCGCCAGCCACAGGGTCATCTGCGCCAGATGCACGGGCAGCACCTGGTCGGGGATGCACTGCCCCTTCCGGCGCTCCTCGTCCGCCTCCGGCGTCAGCCACAGATCCTTCTGGCGCTGGGTGATGACCCAGCCCGGCATCACGGTGTTGACCCGGATGTGCTGCGGGCCCCAGTCGCGCGCCAGGCCGCGGGTCAGCCCCTCGACACCCGCCTTGGCGGCGGTGTAGGCGGGCATGCCGCCCTGGCGCAGCCGCCAGGAGATCGAGCCGAAATTGATGATCGACCCGCCACCGGCGTCGCGCATCCCCGGCTGCACCGCCTGGGCGGCGAAGAACTGGTGGCGCAGGTTCACCGCCATGCGCTCGTCCCAGTAGTCGGGCTCGACCGTCTCCGGCGCGTGGCGCTGGTCGTGCGCCGCGTTGTTGATCAGGACGCGGATCGGCCCGATCGCCGCTTGAGCCTCGGCCACCGCGGCGCGCAGGTCGGCGATGTCGCGCAGGTCGCAGCGGCGGAACAGCGGCGCCGCCAGCCCCTCGGCCTTCAGCCGGGCGACCAGGGTGGTCGACGCCTCCTCGTTGATGTCGACGAAGAACACCCGCGCCTTCTGGCGGCACAGATGCTCGACGATGCTTTCGCCGATGCCGCTGCCGCCGCCGGTCACGAAGACCGGCTTGTCGCGCAGCGACGGATAGATCGCGTATTCGGTCATGATCCCTGTCTGCGAGGAAAGGGCCCGCCCCGGCCGGGACGGGCCCGGATCGTGCTCAATGGCTGTCGCGCGGCACGGCGTGACCGCGGCAGCCGACCAGGAAGTCCAGGTCGGCGCCCTTGTCGGCCTGCATCACGTGCCGGACATACAGCTCCTGGTACCCGCCCTTCATCGTCGGCTCCGGCGGCGACCAGCGCTTGCGCCGCTCCGCCAGCTCCGCCTCGGGCACGTCGAGATGCAGCCGCCGGCCGGCGACGTCCAGCTCGATCATGTCGCCGTCCTGCACCAGGGCCAGCGGGCCGCCGGCCGCCGCCTCCGGCGCCGTGTGCAGCACCACCGTTCCGTAGGCGGTGCCGCTCATCCGGGCGTCGGAGATGCGGACCATGTCGCGCACGCCCTTCTTCAGCACCTTCTGCGGCAGCGCCATGTTGCCGACCTCGGCCATGCCCGGATAACCCTTCGGGCCGCAGTTCTTCAGCACCATGACGCAGGTCTCGTCGATGTCGAGATCCGGGTCGTCGACGCGGGCCTTGTAGTGCTCGATGCTCTCGAACACCACGGCGCGGCCGCGGTGCTGCATCAGCTCCGGCGTGGCGGCGCTGGGCTTCAGCACCGCGCCGTCCGGCGCCAGGTTGCCCTTCAGCACCACGATGCCGCCCTGCTTGACCAGCGCGTTGTCCCAGGGGCGGATCACCTCCGGGTTCCAGTTGGCGGCGTTCCGGACGTTCTCCCACATCGACTTGCCGGTGACGGTCGGGGCGTCCTTGAACAGCATGCCGTTCTCGCCCAGCGCCCGGGTCACCGCGGGGATGCCGCCGGCGTAGTAGAAATCCTCCATCAGGAAGCGGCCGGACGGCATCAGGTCGACCAGAGTCGGCACGTCGCGGCCGTACTCGTCCCAGTCCTTCAGGGTGAAGTCGACGCCGGTGCGGCCGGCGAGGGCCAAAAGATGGATGACCGCGTTGGTCGACCCGCCGATGGCGCCGTTGACGCGCACCGCGTTCAGGAAGTTCTCGCGGGTCAGGATCTTCGAGATGCGCAGGTCCTCATGCACCATCTCGACGATGCGGCGGCCGGACATGTGGGCGATGACGTAGCGGCGGGCGTCCACCGCCGGGATCGCGGCGCAGCCGGTCAGGCTGGTGCCCAGCGCCTCGGCCATCGAGTTCATGGTGCTGGCCGTGCCCATGGTCATGCAGTGCCCGGCGGAGCGGGACTGCGCCTGCTCGGCCTCCATGAACTGCTGCAGGCTCATCACCCCGGCCTTGACGTCGGCGTCGAACTGCCAGACCGCCGTGCCCGACCCGATGGTGCGGTCCTGGTAGCGGCCGTTCAGCATCGGGCCGCCGGAGACGACGATCGCCGGGATGTCGCAACTGGCCGCGCCCATCAGCAGCGACGGCGTGGTCTTGTCGCAGCCGGTCAGCAGCACGACGCCGTCGATCGGGTTGGCGCGGATCGCCTCCTCGACATCCATCGCCGCCAGGTTGCGGTACAGCATAGCGGTCGGCCGCAGATTGGTCTCGCCGGTCGAGAACACCGGGAACTCCACCGGGAAGCCGCCCATCTCCCAGATGCCACGCTTCACATGCTCCGCCAGCTTGCGGAAATGGGCGTTGCAGGGGGTCAGCTCGGAGAAGGTCTGGCAGATGCCGATCACCGGGCGCCCGTCGAACAGATGGTCCGGCAGGCCCTGATTGCGCATCCAGCTGCGGTGCAGGAAGCCATCCTTGTCGTGCGGGCCGAACCAGTGGGAGGAACGGTAGCGCTTCTTGTTGTTGCCGGCGGCGTCGTCAGCCATTGCGAGGTCCTTGTTGGCTAGGCTGTGTTTAGGGTTTCGGCTTGATGTGCGGCAGGGCGCGGCGCATGTCCTGCGCCGCGTCCTCGAGCAGGATCCGCATCGCCCGGCGCGCCTCCTCCGGCTCATGCGCCAGGATGGCGTCGCGCACCGCGCAGTGCAGGGGCAGCGACACCTGCAGCGCCCCGGGCGCGTTGTTGGTGATGCGGAAGCTGGACGCCATCGCGGTTTCGATCAGGGCGCCCAGCGGCTGCAGGAACTCGTTGTTCGACGCCGCCAGGATCGACTGGTGGAAGCGCAGGTCGGGCTCGACCGAGGCGTCGCCGTCCGGTGCCGCCTCCATGTCGGCGAAGGCGCGGCTGATCGCCTTGCGCTGGTCGTCATCGGCGCGTTCCGCCGCCATGGCCGCCGCCGCCGGCTCGATGATCTGGCGGATCTCGAACAGGTCCTTGGCCAGGCGCTCCATCGGCTGGGTCGCGAACTGCCAGGCCAGCAGATCCGGGTCCAGCATGTTCCATTCGCCCCGCGGCCGCACCCGGGTGCCGGTCTTCGGGCGGGATTCGACCAGCCCCTTGGCGGCCAGCACCTTGATCGCCTCGCGCAAAGCGGTGCGGCTGACCGAGAACTGGGTCGACAGGTCGGATTCGTTCGGCAGCACGGCGCCGGGCGGGATGTCGCCGCGCACGATCCGGGTGCCGATGTCGTAGGCGATCTGGCCGTGCAGGGAGCGGCGCGAGAAGGTCTTGCTGCCGCCCTGCGTCTGGTCGGCGGGTCGCCGGTCCTCCTTGCGCCGCGATGCGGGGCGCGAGGCCACCGTCACCGCATCCGGATGGGCGGACGCCGCCATCGCGACCGATCCTTTCCCGACTGGGTTGTCCGGGTCGGACATCTGTTCCCCCTTTCCCGCGGCCGGTCAGACGCTGCCGAAGCCGCTCGGGCGCCGCAGCGTCCCGGCTTCGCCGTCTTCCGTCGGTCCGATGTTCTTGTTCCGGCCGATGCGCAGGTCGGGGCCGCAGACAACGATGCCACGGGTTGTCCGCTTGCCGTCCGCATGAACGACAGTCTCTCCGCTCTTCTCGACCACGGCCTTTCCTCAGCGGCGCGATCTGGCTTGCCGACCGCGCTCTTTGCTATTCATCATACAAATGGAGTATTGAGCCCTCGGCGGATCGGCGTCAAGCACTGCCGAACGTTGTGGGAAGGCACAGCCGAAACGGGAGGATGGAATGACGGTCGAGACGGTGCAATTGCGGGCCGGGGACAGCGGGGTCGACATCGTCCCGGCGATCGGCGGCGGCATCGCCGCCTGGTGGAGCGGCTCGGGGCCGGACCGGCGCGACTGGCTGCGCCCGGCCACGCCCGAGGCGCTGGCGGCGGGCGATCCGCTCGGCCTTGCCAACTTCCCGCTCACCCCGTTCTCGAACCGGATCCGCGAGGGCCGCTTCCGCTTCCGGGGGCGGGAGGTGCAGCTGCCGCTGAACACGCGCGAACGCCACCAGCTGCACGGCCATGGCTGGCAGCGGCCCTGGACGGTGCTGGAGCGGTCGGCGACGCGCTGCGTGCTGGTCGACGACTATGCCGCCGATTCCTGGCCGTTCCCGTACCGGGCGCGGCAGGAGTTCGAGCTGAGCCCGGCCGGCTTCGATGTCGTGCTCTCGATCGAGAACACCGGCGACGAGCCGATGCCGGCGGGGCTGGGCCAGCATTTCTACTTCCCGCGCACGCCGGAGACGGTCGTGACCGCCGGGATCGAACGGATGTGGCTGAACGATGCCGAGGTGATGCCGCTGGAGCTGGTCGAGCCGCCGCCGGAGAAGGATTTCCGGCGCGGCGTCCGGCCGGCCGCCGTGCGCATGGACAACAACTTCACCGGCTGGGACCGGCGCGCGGTGATCGAGTGGCCGGAGCATCGCGCCCGGCTGGTGATGGAAGCCGACGCGCCCTTCGACTTCCTGGTCTGCTACTCGCCCGACGACCCCTATGTCTGCATCGAGCCGGTGAGCAACGCGACCGACGCCTTCAACCTCGCCGAAGCCGGCCGCACCGACACCGGCATGGCGGTGCTGCAGCCCGGCGAGGTGCTGCGCGGCGTCGTCCGGCTGCGGCCGGAGATGGTCGCGGAGTGATCGCGTAGGTTCGTTGGGTTCGCCCTGCGAACCCAACCTACATCAAAGAATCAGTGTTGAATGGGCTCGCGGCCACAGATTCTGGGCGGCTAATTATCTTTCTCTCCTCTCCCGATCCACCGGCGACTCGAAGGTCGCCGGGCCTGCCCGCGCACCTTCCGGAACGCCGGGACACAAGGCTTTCTGCGGCTTTCCGGCGGGTGTAGAGACGGCGCCATCCGCACCGCCCCGGCGCCCTCGCCGCGGGGCGATCGTCTATATGGAGAGGCGTCATGACCAAGGTTCTGCTGCTCGGCGGCGGCAAGATCGGCACCTGCATCACCGCCCTGCTGACCGCCACCGGGGATTACGACCTGACCGTCGGCGACCAGGACCAGGGCATGCTCGACCGGCTTGAGGCCGGCGTGGCCAAGCGCCAGTTGCGCTTCGACGACCCGCAGGCGCTGCGCGACGCGGTCTCGGGCCACGACGTGGTGATCTCGGCCGCGCCGTTCCACCTGACGCCGCTGATCGCCGAGGCGGCGAAGGACCGCGGCGCCCATTATTTCGACCTGACCGAGGACGTCGAGAGCACCCGCCGGGTCAAGGCCCTGGCCGAAGGCGCAAAGACGGCCTTCACCCCGCAATGCGGCCTGGCGCCGGGCTTCATCTCGATCGTCGGTTACGACCTGGCCAAGCGCTTCGACGAGCTGCACACGCTGCACATGCGCGTCGGCGCCCTGCCGGTCTATCCCTCGAACGCGCTGAAGTACAACCTGACCTGGTCGACCGACGGGCTGATCAACGAGTACTGCAACCCCTGCGAGGCGATCCACGAGGGCGAGTTGCGCGAGGTGCTGCCGCTCGAGGGCATGGAGCACATCTCGCTCGACGGCATCGACTATGAGGCGTTCAACACCTCGGGCGGGCTCGGCACCCTGTGCGAGACGCTGGACGGCAAGGTCAAGTTCCTGAACTACAAGACCGTGCGCTATCCGGGCCATCGCGACATCGTCAAGCTCTTGGTCAACGAGCTGCAGCTGGGGCAGCGCCGCGATATCCTGAAGGACGTGCTCGAGGCGTCGATCCCGATGACCAAGCAGGACGTGGTCCTGATCTTCGTCACCGCCTGGGGCAGGAAGGAAGGCCGGCTGATGCAGGAGACCTACGCCAAGAAGGTCTACGCCAAGGAGATCGCCGGCCAGCTGTGGAGCGCGATCCAGGTGACGACCGCGGCCGGCATCTGCGCCATGGTCGACCTGCACCGCGCCGGCAAGCTGCCGCAGCAGGGCTTCGTGCGGCAGGAGCAGGCGAACCTGTCCGACTTCCTGGCCAACCGCTTCGGCCAGCACTACGCATAGGAACCGGGTTTAGGGACGGAAACGGGAAAGGGCGCAGCCGAGGCTGCGCCCTTTTCACTTGGCTCACGGCGATTCCAGCAGCCGGCGCTGCAGCAGGCTCTGCATGTCGCGCCGCCCGTCGACAACGCCGTGGACGACCACCGCATCCTCGCGGACCCGATAGATGATGCGATAGGGCTTGTAGTGTGCCTCGCGGAACTGGGTCAGTCCGAGGGCGCGCAACTCCTTCGAGATGTTGCCGCGTGACGGAAGGTTTGCCAGCCGCCGGATCACGTCGTCGAGCGATTGAAGGATGTGGCGGGCATTCTCCGCCGAGTCGTGATCGGCGATGAAGTCGACGATGTTTTCGAGGTCGCGTTCCGCTTCCCGCAGCACAATGACCGGCAGGGACACGAGGCTCAATCCCTGAGACGGGCCTCGAGACGGGCTTTCAGGTCGGAGAACACATCCTCGGCTGGCCGGAACTTGCCCGCTTCATAGTCGCGCTCGCCCAAGGCGAGAATCTTCAGCAGCGCCAGAGTCTCCTGGGTCTGCTCATAGCTGTCGATGTCCTGCAGCACCGCCTTGGCCTCGCCATTGACGGTGATGATGAACGGTTCCTGCCCCTCCCGCAGCCCTTGGATCACCTCGGGGGCGTGGGCCTTCAGGTAGCTGATCGGCTTGATGCGGTCGGACAGCTTCATCGCGGCCTCCTTGCCTCGGTCCGAATATAGACCGAATTCGGACCTGCGGAAAGCCGCCTCACTCCCGCCCCAGCACCCCATCGACGATGATGGTGGCAAGGCCGCTCGGGGTGAAGGAGGCCTTGACCGCCTTGCGGTCGTAGCCGCTCTCGACCCAGTCCCAGAAGCCGATCGGCTCGCGCGCATTGGCCTCGGCGTAGGCCTCAATGAAGCGGTCCAGCACGCCGGTCGGCGACTTCTTGAAGTGCAGGTAGCGCCAGTGCAGCTGCTTCAGCGCTTCGGCCGCCGGGCGATTGCCATGGGTGATCAGGTACAGCGCCGCCATCAGCCCGGCGCGATCCGAGCCGGACTTGCAGTGGAACAGGATCGGCTGTTCCGCCGTCTCCAGCACCTGCCGGATCCGCCGCAGCACCTCGCGCTTGGGCGCGTCGCGCGACTTGGTGGTGATGTCGACCAGGGTGATGCCGTAGCGGCGGCAGGCCTCGGCCTCGCGGCGGTAGGAGCCGCAGTCGCGCGGACCGCGCAGGTTGACGATCGTGCGGATGCCGTCGCGGGCCATGCCGCGGATCTGGTACGGCAGCGGCTGGCCCGAGCGCCAGACGCCCGGCGCGATCTCGACCCGGGTGTTGACGAAGGTCCGGAACACGCAGTGGTCGACGATCCAGCTGTCGAACGCGTCGGCCAGGCGGCCGCGGCCTTTGCGAGGCTGGTCGGGAACGGCTTCGGTCATGTCCATGGGCTATGCGGCGTCCGGAAAAACGAAGCCCGGCGGTTGGCCGCCGGGCTTCGCGCGAAACGTCCGGTCCGTCAGTTGCGGTTGCCGAGCAACCGCAGCAGGAACAGGAACAGGTTCAGGAAGTTCAGGTACAGGCTCAGGGCGCCCCAGACCGCGGTCTTGGTCTCGACCTCCTGGCCCAGACCCTCGGCATACTGCTCCTTCAGCCGCTGGGTGTCGTAGGCGATCAGGCCGGCGAAGACCAGGACGCCGATCACGCTGATGACGAAGGCCAGGCCGCTCGAGGCCAGGAAGATGTTGACCAGGCCGGCAATGATGAGGCCGAACAGGCCCATCACCAGGAACGAGCCGAAGGCCGACAGGCTGCGCTTGGTGGTGTAGCCGTACAGGCTCAGCCCCGCGAAGGAGGCCGCGGTGATGAAGAACACCCGGACCACGCTCTCGCCGGTATAGGCCAAGAGGACCGGCGCCAAACCGACGCCCTGCAGGGCCACGAATGCCCAGTACAGGGTCTGCAGCGTGGACGCGCTCATCGAGCGGATGCCCATGCTCATCCAGAAGATCAGGCCAATCGGCGCCAGCAGCGCCACCCAGCCCAGCCCGGTCAGGCCGACCTGCCCGAAGGCGTTGGCCGCCAGGAACACGCCGCCGAGCGGGGTGAACATCACCGCCGCAGCGGTCAGGCCGCTGACCAGCAGGCCGCCGGCCATGTACCAGTAGATCCGCAGCATGTACTGCCGCAGACCCTCGTCGAACGCCGCACGCTCGATGGTGCGCGCGCCGGCGCCCGGTGTCGCGTAACGGCCCTGTGGATCGAAGGCCATCTTGAAAACCTCTAGTGTGGTGAAGAACCACGCGGCTGAAATATTGGCAGCGCAGGGCCAGGATACAATATGTGCGCGCCACGTCGAAGGCTTCCTGCTGCCTATTCGTTCCGCAGCAGCGGCGCCGCCTTCTGGCCCAGCGCCACCCAGGTGCCGAGGAAGCCGAAGCCCAGGGTGATGGCGACGCACAGCGCCGCGGTGCCCAGGAGGGTGAGGGGCAGGAAGGCCCAGTCGATCTCCATCACGAAGGTCAGCACGGCCCAGGCGGCGACGCTGCCCAGCGCGCAGGCGATCACGGCGGTCAGCAGGCCCAGGAGGCCGTATTCGATCAGGAAGGCGCGCAGCACGTCGCCGCGGGTGGCGCCCAGCACCTTCAGCACCACGGCGTCGTAGATCCGGCGACGGTGGCCCGCCACCACGGCCCCGGCCAGCACCAGAGCGCCGGCCAGGAGGGTGACGCCGGCGGTCGACCGCACCGCCGCGCCGATCTGGGACAGAAGGGCGTTCACCGTCTCCAGCGCGTCCCTCAGGCGCACCGTGGTGACGTTGGGGAAGGCCTCGGTCACCGCCTTCTGCAGCGCCAGCTCCCCGGCCGCCGGCACCCGCACCGTGGCCAGCCAGGTGTGCGGCGCGGCCGACAGCGGCTTCGGCGACATGATCAGGGTGAAGTTGATGCCCAGCGTGCTCCAGTCGATGTCGCGGATGCTGGCGACCTCGGCCTCGATGTCGCGGCCCAGCACGTTGATCGTCATCCGGTCGCCCGGCTTCAGCCCGAAAGCCTCGGCGATGTCCTTGTAGACCGAGATCTTCGGCGGCCCGTCGTAGTCGGCCGGCCACCACTGGCCCTGCAGCAGCCTGTCCTTCGGCGGCATCGCGGCGGCGTAGGTGACGCCGCGGTCGCCGCGCAGCCAGTTCGATTTGCTGGGGTCGACCACCGCCTTGTCGGCCGGCACGCCGTTCACCGCCGCGATGCGGCCGCGCAGGCTCGGCACCTCGGCCAGGTCGGCGGCGCCCGGCGTATTGTGGATCAGGGCGTCGAACTGGTCCTTCTGGGATTTCTGGACGTCGACGAAGAAGAAGGACGGCGCCTGGTCGGGCAGGGTGTCGCGGATCTGCCGGTCCATGTTGCCCTGGATCAGGGCGATCGCCGCCAGCACGGTCAGGCCGAGCCCGAGCGACAGCACGATCTGCGGCGTCGGCGCGCCCGGCCGGTGCAGGTTGGCCAGCGCCAGCCGCAGCCCCGGCCGGCGCGGCCGCGGGGCGCGGCGCGACAGCGCCATGACGCCCAGCGCGGTGCCGGTGAACAGCAGGATGGCGGCGACGGCGCCGCCGACGAAGATCGCGGCCAGCTTCGGGTCCGCTGCGGTGGCGACGGCCAGGCCGGCCAGGGCGGCGGCGCACAGGCCGGTGATGGCGATGAAGCGCGGCGCCGGCCGGGCGTGGCGCGGCGCCACCCGGTCGCGGAACAGCGCCGCGGCCGGAATGCGGGCGGCGCGGGCCAGCGGCCACAGCGAGAAGGTCAGGGACGTCAGCAGGCCGAATCCCGAGGCCAGCAGCAGCGCGCCGGGATAGACCCCGATCCGCGCCTCGACGGGCAGCAGCCCCTGGATCAGCGCGGCGACCGCCGACGGTGCCGCGGCGCCGATCGCGAGGCCGATGGCGATGCCGAGGCCGGACAGCACCAGCACCTGCAGCAGATAGGTCTGGAAGATCAGCCGCCCGGGCGCGCCCAGGCACTTCAGCGTGGCGATGGTGGCCAGCCGCGCGTCCAGCCAGGCGCGCACCGCGTTGCCCACCCCGGCGCCGCCGACCAGCAGCGCGGTCAGCCCGACCAGGGTCAGGTACATGGTCAGCTGGTCGATGGTGCGGCGCAGCGACGGCGCCGCGTCGCGGTCGTCGCGCACCCGCCAGTTGGCGTCCGCGGTGCGTGCCTTGAGGTCCTCGGCGACCGCGCGCGTGTCGCTGCCGTCCGGCAGCGCCAGGCGATAGTCCCAGGTCAGCATCGATCCGGGCTGGATCAGGCCGCTGGCGTCCAGCGCGCCCCGGGCGATCATCAGCCGCGGCCCGATGGCCAGGCCGCTGCCGGCCTTGTCCGGCTCCCGTGCGATGGTGCCGCGCAGCTGCAGCACCGCGTCGCCGACCGCGATCCGGCCGCCGGCCGACAGGCCCAGCCGCGCCGCCACCTCCGGGTCGGCCACGGCGCCCCAGGCGCCGTCGCGCTGCGCCAGGGCCGCCTGCAGGTCGCCGCCGCCCTCCAGCTCCATCCGTCCGTACAGCGGATAGGCGCCGTCCACGGCCTTCAACTCGACCAGCGTCGTCGCCTCGTCCTGCGGATTGCGGGCCATGCCGCGGGTCTCGACCACCTCCGACACCCGGCCGGCGGCTTCGAACTGCGCCCGCTCCTCCGCCGTCGCCGGCTGGTACAGGCGGTGCAGCTCGATGTCGCCGCCCAGGATCGCCTGGCCGTCCTCGGCGATGCTGCGGCGGATGCCGTCGGCGACCGACTGCACCGCGGCGATCGCCCCGACGCCCAGCGCCAGGCAGGCCAGGAAGATGCGGAAGCCCTTCAGGCCGCCGCGCAGCTCGCGCCGGGCCAGGCGGGCGGCGTTATGCATGCTGGTTGCGCCGCCTGCGGCGTCGCGGGAGCTCATTTCAGCCGGGCCAGGGCGGCGGAGGGGGCGAGGCCGGCATCGGTGATGCGGCCGTCGACCAGCCGGACGATGCGGTCGCAGCGCGCCGCCAGCGCCGGGTCGTGGGTGATCAGCAGCAGCGTGGCGCCGCGCCGGCGCGACAGGTCGAACATCAGCTCGATCACCTGCCGGCCGGTCTCGCCGTCCAGGTTGCCGGTCGGCTCGTCGGCCAGGATCACGTCGGGATCGGCGGCGAAGGCGCGGGCCAGGGCGGTGCGCTGCTGCTCGCCGCCCGACAGCTGGCCGGGATAGTGGCTCAGGCGATGGCCCAGTCCGACGGCGCGCAGCCGCTCCGCCGCCTGGTCGAAGGCGTCGGCGGCCCCCGCGAACTCCAGCGGGATGGCGACGTTCTCCAGCGCCGTCATGGTCGGCACCAGGTGGAAGTTCTGGAATACGATGCCGACATGGTCGCGGCGGAACAGCGCCAGCTGGTCCTCGTTCAGCGCCGACAGCTCGCGCCCGGCGACCTCGACGCGGCCGCGGGTCGGCCGCTCCAGCCCGCCGATCAGCATCATCAGGCTGGACTTGCCGGAGCCCGAGGGGCCGACGATCGACACCACCTCGCCGGCGCCGACGGACAGGTCGATTCCGCGCAGGATGTTGACGGGGCCGGCCGCGCTCGCCAATTCAAGGTGCACATCGGTCAGCCGGATGGCGGGCGGGGCAGTCGTTCCGGCCCCGAAGCCGGCCTGCGGTGCAGGAGTGGTCCCGTCCATGCGCATCCCTTTCGCCCGATTCCGGACAGATGGCGCCGCGCGGCGCCTTTTCAATGCGGCGCTCCTGGCCCTGTGCACCGTTGCCGCGATCCAGAGCCCGGCGCAGGCGGGAACGATCCGCATCCTCGCCCTCGGCGACAGCCTGACCGCGGGCTTCGGCCTCGACGAGGCCGACGGCTTCGTGCCGCAGCTCGAGGCGGCGCTGCGGGCGAAGGGCCATGACGTGAAGGTGCTGAACGGCGGCGTCTCGGGCGACACCACCGCCGGCGGGCTGGACCGGCTGGACTGGGCCCTGGCCGACAAGCCCGACCTCGCCATCGTCGAGCTCGGCGCCAACGACATGCTGCGCGGCGTCGACCCGGCCGTGACCCGGGCCAATCTCGACAAGATCCTGGCCCGGCTGGGGCAGGAGAAGATCCCGACCCTGCTGGCCGGCATGCGGTCCGCGCGCAACCTCGGCCCGTCCTATGCCGCGGCCTTCGACCCGATCTTCCCGGACCTGGCCAAGGCCCATGGCGTGGCGCTCTACCCCTTCTTCCTCGACGGGGTGGCCACGGTCGCGGCGCTGAACCAGCCCGACGGCGTGCACCCCAACGCGGCCGGGGTGAAGGCGATCGTCGAGCGCATCACCCCCGCGGTGGTCGAGCTGATCCGGTCGAGCGGTCTGGCCCGGACCGGGTGAGTCCGCATCGCGGTTCCGTCCAGCGGCGTTTCCGGCTATAGCGAAATCGTCCGACCAATCACGATCCGCTCCCGGAGCCCCTGATGGAACAGCGTCCGCTCGGCCGCACCGGCCTCGACGTCACCGCGATCTGCCTCGGCACCATGACCTGGGGGCGGCAGAACACCGAGGCCGAGGGCCATGCCCAGATGGACTACGCGCTCGACCGCGGCGTCACCTTCTGGGACACGGCCGAGATGTACGCCGTGCCGCCGACCGCCGAGACCTATGGCCGGACCGAGGAGATCATCGGCAGCTGGTTCGCGAAGACGGGCAAGCGCAACCAGGTGATCCTGGCCTCCAAGATCGCCGGTCCGGGCGCGCATCTGAGCTACATCCGCGACGGCAAGCCGCGGCTCGACGCGAAGAACGTCAGGGCGGCGGTCGAGGCCAGCCTGAAGCGGCTGCGCACCGACCGGATCGACCTGTACCAGCTGCACTGGCCGAACCGCTCGGTGAACAGCTTCGGCAAGCTCGGCTACACCCATGACGCGGCCGAGGACTTCGTCGCGCCGGAGGAGACGCTGGCGGCGCTGGCCGAGGAGGTGAAGGCCGGCCGCATCCTCCATGTCGGCCTGTCGAACGAGACGCCGTGGGGCCTGATGCGCTTCGTCGAGGCGTCGGACCGCCTCGGCCTGCCGCGGCCGGTCTCGATCCAGAACCCCTACAACCTGCTGAACCGCAGCTTCGAGGTCGGCCTCGCCGAATGCGCCCATCGCGAGCAGGTCGGCCTGCTCGGCTACGCGCCGCTGGCCGCCGGCACGCTGACCGGCAAGTATCTCGACGGCCAGGTGCCGCCGGGATCGCGCCGCGCCATCGACGCGCGCAAGTCGCGCTACGACACGCCGAACGCCGAGCCGGCGACCAGGCGCTACATCGCCCTGGCGCGCGAGCATGGCCTCGATCCGGCGCAGATGGCGATCGCCTATGCCCTGTCGCGGCCGTTCATGACCTCGGTGATCATCGGCGCGACCTCGATGGACCATCTGCGCACCAACATCGCCGCGGCCGAGATCACGCTGTCGCCCGAGGTGATCCACGGCATCGAATCGATCCACACCGTCTATTCGAACCCCTGCCCGTAAAGGCCTCGCGGCCGGGTTGTCAGCCGGCCTCGATCCCCGGCAGGTCGGCGACCCGCCGGGCCAAGAAATCGACCAGCAGCCGGACCCGGGCGATGCCCGCCCGCTCCGGCACGATCAGCAGGCTCAGGGGCACCGGCGGCGGTTCGTAGCCCGGCAGGATCGTCTCCAGCCGCCCCTCCGCCAGCAGGTCGTCGACCAGCCAGCGATGGGTCGGGGCGATGCCGCGGCCGGCGGCCAGGGCCTCGCGCGCGGCGAGCCCGTGATCGACCCGGAACCGCCCGCCGAAGGGCACCGCATGGCGCTCGCCGCCCGGCCCCTCGAGGATGAGCGTGTCGCTGCCCGCGATGTTCGTCATCCGGATGCCCTCGTGGCCGGCCAGGTCCTGCGGCGCCGCCGGCCGGCCCCGCGCCGCCAGGTACTCCGGCGCCGCTACCAGCAGCCGCCGCGACCGGCCGAGGGGCCGCAGCTTCATCGAGCTGTCGGTGAGGGGGCCGAGGCGCAGCGCGATGTCCACCCCCTCCCGCACCAGGTCGACGCGCTCGTCGGTCAGGCTGAGGTCGACGCTGATCTCGGGGTAACGGTCCTGGAAGGCGAAGATCAGCCGGCTGACATGCAGCACCCCGAACGCCGCCGTGCAGGAGATGCGGATCGTGCCGGCCGCGGCGCCACGCGTGGCCCGCGCCTCGTCGCCCGCCTGCTCGACCAGGCGCAGGATCTGGACGCAATCGGCATAGTAGCGGCCGCCCTCGTCGGTCATGGTAACGCGCCGGGTGGTCCGGCTGAGCAGGGGCACGCCGACGGCCTCCTCCAGCTCGCGCAGATGCCGCGTCACCGTCGACTGGCCGATCCCGAGCTCGCGCGCGACGGCCGACAGGCTGCCGCGCTCGGCGACCCGGACGAAGCTGCGCATGCGCTCGAGCGTGACGTCCGGCTTATCCATTTACCGGCACAATCCTATTCATTCCCGACATATACCGGATCGGCTGCTCGCCGGCCATCTGGAGGTGCGGTTCTCTTGAAAGGATCGCCGACCATGAAAATCCTGCTTGTCTTCGCCCATCCCGAACCGGGCTCGCTCAACGCCGCGCTCCGTGACGTCGCCGTCCGGGAGCTCGAGGCCCAGGGGCATCAGGTGCGGGTGTCCGACCTCTATGCCGACGGCTGGAAATCCGAGGTCGACCGCGCCGATTTTCCGTCCCTGGCGCCGGGGGAGCGGCTGATACCGGTCGCGGCCTCCAAGAAGGCCTTCGAGGCCGATGCGCTGACCGAAGATGTCAAGGCCGAGATCGGGAAGCTGCTGTGGGCCGATGCCTTGATCCTCCAGTTTCCCCTCTGGTGGTTCGGCATGCCGGCCATCCTCAAGGGCTGGGTCGACCGGGTGTTCGCCTACGGCTTCGCCTATGGCGTCGGCGAGCACAGCGACAGTCGCTGGGGCGACCGCTACGGTGAGGGGACGCTGGCAGGCAAGCGCGCGATGCTGATCGTCACCGCCGGCGGCTGGGAGGAGCACTACGCCGCCCGCGGGGTCAACGGGCCGATCGACGACCTGCTGTTCCCGATCAACCACGGCATCCTGTATTACCCCGGCTATGACGTGCTGCCGCCCTTCGTGGCCTATCGGGTCGACCGCCTCGACCAGGCAGGATTCGAGGCCGCGGCGGAGCGGCTGCGCGAGCGGATGCGGACGCTCGCGACCACCGCGCCGATTCCCTATCGGCAGCAGAACGGTGGCGACTATCTGATTCCGAGCATGCAGCTTCGCCCCGGCCTGGGCGATCCCCAGGCCAGCGGCTTCGCGCTTCACCTGAACGGCACTGTAGCGGCCGGCTAGGACGCTCTGGTCAAGGATCCATGCGGTTTCGTATAGATGGACTTCGCCCGCCGGAGTCCATCTCTCATGGATTGGGACGACCTCAAGATCGCCTTCGCCGTGGCCCGGCACGGCTCGCTCAGCGCCGCGGCGCGGGCCCTGCGCACCACCCAGCCGACCGTCAGCCGGCGGCTGGACGGGCTGGAACGCCGGATCGGCGTCAAGCTGTTCGAGCGCTCGGCCGGGGGGCTATCGCCGACGCCGCTCTGCGCCGCGCTGGTCGACGGGCTGCAGCGGATGGAGGAAGGGGCGCTGGCGGTCGAGCGCCGGATAGCCGCGCGCGACACCGGCCTGCAGGGCGCCATCTCCGTGACCAGCCTCGACTGGCTGGGCGACTACGTGATCGCCCCGATCATGGCCCGGTTCGGGGCGCTGCATCCGCTGGTGGCGCTGGAGCTGCTGAACGAGCCGCGGCTGTTCAACCTGTCCCGGCGTGAGGCCGATGTCGCCTTCCGCTTCGTCCCCTTCGAGCAGGAGGATCTGGTCGAGCGCAAGGTGGCGGAGATCGGCTACGGCCTCTACGCCTCGCCCGCCTATTTCGACCGCCGCGGCGAGCCGGACTTTGCCGCCGGCTGCGCCGGTCATGCGGTGGTGACGATGTACGACTTCGCCGCCAAATCGGTGCAGGCGACCTGGCTGCGGACGATCGCGCCCGAAGCCCGGGTGATCCTGCGCACCAGCGGCCTCACCTCGCAGATGGCGGCGGCCGCGGCCGGCGCGGCGATGGCGGTGCTGCCGCGCCTGCTGGGCGACGCCAACCGTGGGCTCCGGCGTCTGGACCCGCCGCTGCCGGCGCCGCTGCACGCGGTGCGGATGGGGGTGCATGCCGACCTCCGCGACTCGCCCCGTATCCGCGCCTTCATCGACTTCACGGTCGCCGAGCTGAAGGCTCAAGCCCGCGAGTTGAATCCATAGCTATACGAATTCGTATGAGGATCATACGAGTCTCGCCGATGTGCGGAGAGCGCGTTCCTGCCCAAATCCGATCCGGCACCGCGAGCGGCGCCGTTCAACTGGGAAGAGGCGTGCCATGTCCGACCCGATCCGCATCCTTGGCCTGTCCGGCAGCCTGCGCCGGGCTTCGCTGAACACGGCGCTGCTGCGCGCCGCGGGCGAGCTGCTGCCCGCCGATGCCGCGCTGGAGATCCACCCGCTGCACGACCTGCCCTTCTTCAACGAGGATGTCGAGGCCGAGGGCCTCCCCGCCTCGGTGCAGGCGCTGAAGGCGAAGATCGAGGCGGCCGACGCGCTGCTGCTGGCCGTGCCGGAATACAACTACTCGATCGCGCCGGCGCTGAAGAACGCGCTGGACTGGGCGTCCCGCCCCTACGGCGCCTCGGTGCTGGTCGGCAAGCCGGTGGCCATCCTCGGCGCCTCGGCCGGGATGGGCACGGTGCGGGCGCAGCTGCATCTGCGCGATGTGGCGATCACCACCGGCCTGCATGTGCTGAACCAGCCGGAGATCTTCGTCGGCCGCGCCGCGGAGAAGTTCGACGAGGCGTTGCACCTGACCGACGAGCCGACGCGGGCGATCCTGGCCCGGATGCTGCAGCGCCTGGTGCACTGGACCCACACGATCCAGGCCAGCGCGCCGATCCGGGAGTCCGCGGCGTGACCGCAGCGTTCGCACGGGCCGAGGCGACGCCGACCCGCTGGGCCGCGGTGGCCGTGGTCGTCGCCTCCGGCGTGGTCGCGGCGCTGCAGGTCGGCAAGGGCGCCATCGCCCTGCCGGGCCTGCAGGCCGAGTTTGGCCTGGGGCTGGAGGCGGCCGGCTGGATCATGTCGGTCTTCGCTCTGCTCGGCGTGGTCGGGGGCATCCCGGCCGGCGCGGCGGTGGCCCGGTTCGGCGACCGCCGGCTGCTGGCGCTCGGCCTCGCTGCCCTGGCGCTGGGCAGCGTCGTCGGATCGATGGCGGGGAGCTTCCCGCTGTTGCTCGGCACCCGGATCGTCGAGGGGCTGGGCTTCCTTTTGGTCGTGGTCGCGGCGCCGGCTCTGCTGCAGCGCATCGTCGCCGCGCCGGACCGTGACCTCGCCTTCGGGATCTGGAGCGCCTTCATGCCGGCCGGAATGGCGATCGCGCTGCTGCTCGGCGCCTCGTTGCAGGGCTGGCGCCCGTTCTGGCTCGCCAATGCCGTGCTGGCCGGTGCCTTCGTCCTGCTGCTGCTTGTCTCTGTTCGGACGCAGGCTGCGACGGAAGACGGCCCATCATGGCGCGCGATTGGCCGTGACGCAGCGCTGACCGCGACCTCGCGCGGGCCGCTGCTGCTGGCCTCGGCCTTCGTGCTCTACAGCCTGCTGTACTTCGCCCTCGCCAGCTTCCTGCCGGTGCTGCTGATGGACCGGATGGGCGTGGCCGTCGCCGCGGCCGGCGCGCTCAGCGCCGTCGCGGTCGGTGCCAATGTCCTGGGCAACCTCGCCGCCGGCCTGCTGCTCGGGCGCGGCGCGGCCCGTTGGGTGCTGATCGCCACCGCTGCCACGGTCATGACCCTGACGGGCATCGCCGTCTTCGCCCTGCCCCTGCCGCCGCCGGTGGTGTTCCTGCTCTGTGTCGTCTTCTCCGGGGTCGGCGGGCTGCTGCCGGCCACGGTGCTGGGCGCCGCGGCGCTGGTGGCGCCGAAGCCGGGCCTGGGGCCGATGACGCTCGGCTTGACCATGCAGGGCAGCAATCTCGGCCAGGTGATCGGGCCGGTGGCGGTCGGCGGAGTGGTCGACGCCGCCGGCTGGCCGGCGGCGGCGGTCCCGGTCGCGGTCGCCGGACTGCTCGCTCTCACGGTCGCCGTGGCCCTGCGGCCGGTGTTCCGGGGCTAGGGGAGAAGATCGAGCAGCGCGGCAGCGGCCGGGGTCGGCGGGCGGTCGGCGGCGGAGACGACGGCGATCTCGCGGCGGATCGGCGGATCGGTGGCGATGCCGACGACCCGCTCGCCCGCCGGCGACAGGGCCAAAGGCGGCAGCAGGGCGACGCCGAATCCCTGCGCGACCAACTCCACCAGATCGCCGACGGTATCCGCCTCGCAGCGAATCCGGCGCTCCAGCCCGGCCTCACGGCAGGCGGCGTCGATGGTGGCGCGGAGGGCCGAGTCGGGTCGGTATTCGACGAAGTCGCGGTCGGCCAACCCGGCCAGGCGCTGTTGGCGCCGGGCGGCGAGCGAGTCTCCGGCGGCAACGGCCAGGACCAGAGCCTCCCGGCCCAGGGAGAGAACGGTGACACGGTCCGAATGGTGGCCCAGTGGGTGGTCGACGAACGCCAGTTCCAGCTCGCCCTGGGCGACGGCGGTGACCAGCGATCCGGCGCTGCCGTGGCGCAGCCGCAGCGTCACGCCGGGGTGCAGGCGATGATA
The DNA here is from genome assembly GCF_916619195.1 of Inquilinus sp. Marseille-Q2685. NCBI lineage: Bacteria > Pseudomonadati > Pseudomonadota > Alphaproteobacteria > Rhodospirillales > Rhodospirillaceae > Inquilinus > Inquilinus sp. Marseille-Q2685. Next base: position 242,889 of record NZ_CAKAKL010000006.1, on the reverse strand, counting down.
GCGGGTCAGCAGGGCGGGCAGGGGGATCAGCCCGAAGGTCTGGATCATGCCGATCGCCAACTGGCCACGCAGCAGCCCGTGGACCCCGGCGACAGCGTCGCGGCCTGCCTCCGCCGCCGCCAGCGCCTGCCGGGCATGCGGCAGCAGGGCCCGCCCTGCCTCGGTGACCTCGACGTTGCGGGTGCTGCGGACGAACAGCTCGCTGTCGAGCTCCCGCTCCAGCGCCCGGATCGACGCCGACAGGCTGGATTGGGTCAGATGCACCCGACGGGCCGCGCGGGTGAAGTGCCGCTCCTCGACCACCGCAAGGAAATGCGCGAGCTGGCGCAGCTCCATCCGACTGCTCCATTCAGTGATCCTACCAATCACTGCCACAAAAATTATCCGTTTGATAGATCGCGGCGCGCGGGATTTCCTCTGTGCCGGCACATCCGATGCGGAGAGGATCATGGCTCACGAGGTCATCGCGGAACCGGACAGCACGGCGGTGCGGGTCGCCCTGTGGCGGGCGATGCATGTTGAGGTCGATGCGCCGCCGCCGGTGCTGGACGACCGGGTCGGCCTCCTTCTGGCGGCGCCGGAGGAGGGCTGGCGCAGCCGCGGCGACATGGACGCGCAGCGGACGCGGACCTTCCGCGCCTCGATCGTGGCCCGAGCCCGCTTCATCGAGGATCTGGTGGTGGAGCAGGCCGGGCACGGCGTCGGCCAGTACGTCATTCTCGGCGCCGGGCTGGACAGCTTCGCCCAGCGCCGGCCGGAGGTCGCTTCAGGCCTGGCCATCTTCGAGATCGACCAGCCCGGCACCCAGGCCTGGAAGCGGCAACGCCTGATCGAGCTCGGCCTCGGCATCCCGGACGGGCTGCGCTTCGTCCCGGTCGATTTCGAGGCGGGCGAGAGCTGGTGGGAGCGGCTGGCCGCCGCCGGCTTCGATCCGGTCCGGCCGGCGGTCGTGGCCTCGACCGGCGTCAGCCTGTACCTGACCCGGCAGGCGAACGCGGCCACGCTGCGCCAGCTCGCGGCGCTTGCCCCCGGCTCCACCCTGGCCATGACCTATCTCCTGCCGATGGAGCTCGCCGATCCCGAGGAGCGGCCGGGGCGCGAAAAGGCCGAGGCCGGCGCGCGGGCCAGCGGCACACCCTTTATCAGCATGTTCGCACCGGAGGAAATGCGGGATTTGGCCCGCGACGCCGGCTTCCGGGAGGTCCGGACGGTCTCGGCCGCAGACCTAGCCGAGCGTTATTTCGCCGGCAGGACGGACGGCTTCCGGCCATCGAAATCGGAGGAGATCCTGCTCGCGGCGACCTGAGCGCGCGCTCAGCCGAACAGCGCCCGGCTCTCCCGGAATAGGTCCGCCAGCGCGTCGGCCACCGCCCGCACCCGCGGCACCTCGGCGAGGTCGGGGCGGATCAGCAGCCAGACCTCGCGCGGGGGCGGCAGGGCGGGGAGGTCGACCGGCGCCAGCCCGGGATCGGGGTCGCCCAGGAAGCGCGGCAGCAGCGCCACGCCCCAGCCGGCGCGGGCGGCCGCGGCCTGCGCCATCTGGCTGTCGCAGCGGAAGGCCATCGGGCGGCCGGGATGATGGCGGACCAGCCAGGCGGCCTCGGATTCGCCCTCCGCGTCGCCGATCAGCGGCGGCACGCCGCCGGTCGCGGCCTCGGCCGCCACGGCGGGCGCCGCATAGGCGCGATAGGCGATGGTCGCCACCCGCCGCCCGACCAGCGCGCTGTCCGCCGGCCGGCCCAGGCGCAGGGCGATCTCGGCCTCGCGCCGGGCCAGGCTGGTGATCCGCGTCTCCAGCACCAGCTCCAGCTCGATGCCCGGGTGGCGCCGTCGCAGCCCGTCCAGCCGGTCGATCAGGAACCCCAGCGCCAATGTCCGCGCGGTGGTCAGCCGCACCGGCCCGGCTGGTCCTGCCTTCACCCGATCCAGCCGGCGCAGCAGGGCCAGCGCCCCGGCCTCCATCGCCTTGGCCTCGGCCAGCACAGCGGCCCCGGCCGCGTTCGGCCGATAGCCGTCCGGGCGGCGGTCGAACAGCGGCCGACCCAGCGCCCGCTCCAGCCCGTCCAGCCGGCGCGACACGGTGGCATGGTTCACCCCCAGCGCCCGCGCTGTCGCGGACAGGCTGCCATGTCGGGCCAAGGCGACGGCGTAGCGGACATCGTCCCAGTCCAAGGTTGTGCGGTTTCGATCGGGCATGGTGCAGGGATGATAGTTCATGCACAGGCCAGGCGGCAGCTAGAGTCGCGAATACCGACATTTCGCGAGGCCGTGATGACCCTGCTGCGCGCCGCCACCGTCCAGTTCCGCCACCAGGCCGACGACAAGCCTTACAACCTGTCGCGCATCCGCCACTTCACCGCGACCGCGGCGGCGGAGGGCGTCAAGATCCTGACCTTCCCGGAGATGTGCATCACCGGCTACTGGCATGTCCGCAACCTCGGCCGCGACGCCATCGCGGCACTGGCCGAGCCGGTGCCGGACGGGCCGTCGGTGCAGGCGGTGCGCGATCTGGCGATGGAGCACGGCATGGCGATCGGCGCCGGGCTGATCGAGGCGGGCGGCGACGGTCGCTTCTACAATTCCTACGCCGTCTGCCTGCCGGACGGGTCGGTGCATGGACACCGCAAGCTGCACGCCTTCGAGAGCGACCACATCGCCAGCGGCAACCGCTACACCGTGTTCGACACGCCCTGGGGCGTGCGGCTGGGCGTGCTGATCTGCTGGGACAACAACCTGGTGGAGAATGCGCGGGCCACCGCCCTCTTGGGCGCCGAGATCCTGCTGGCGCCGCACCAGACCGGCGGCTGCGCCTCGCGCAGCCCGCACGCGATGGGGCTGATCGACCCGGCGCTGTGGCACCGGCGGCACGCGGACCCGGCGGCGATCGAGGCCGAGTTCGCCGGGCCGAAGGGCCGCGGCTGGCTGATGCGCTGGCTGCCGGCGCGAGCGCATGACAACGGCCTGTTCCTCCTGTTCAGCAACGGCGTCGGCGAGGATGACGGCGAGGTGCGCACCGGCAACGCCATGCTGCTGGACCCCTATGGCCGCATCCTGGCCGAGACCGGCGTGGCCGACGATGCCATGGTGACGGCCGATCTCGACCTCGACCTGCTGCCGCTCTCGACCGGCCGGCGCTGGATCCGCGGCCGGCGGCCGGAGCTGTACGGCCTGCTGACCGAGCGGCAGGGTCACGAGCTCGACCCCCGCCAGGCCCGCTTCTCGCCGGATCCGGTGGTCAGACGCTGAGGCCGGCCGGGCGGAACCGGATCTCGCCGATCCATGTTCCGCTCATATGAGCGACTCATATGTGGCGAATCTCCTCGGCGCCTTCGGGCTGGCGGTGACCGATGCGGTGACGGCGGCGAGGATCTCCGTGGGCCTCGATGAGCGCGCCTGCGAGGCCCTGGTGCTGGTCGCCCACAATCGCGGGCGCAGCCTCGACTGGCTGCGACAGCGGCTGGCGCTGACCCATTCCGGCGCGGTGCGGCTGGCCGACCGGCTGGAGAGAGAGGGGCTGCTGCTCCGCTCCCGCTCCGGGCGGGAAGTCCAGCTCGCCCTATCCCCGGCCGGCGACACGGCGGTACGGCGTCTGCTCTATGCCCGCCGCCGTGCGCTCGACGCCTTGATGGCTCCGCTCGCCCTCGAGGATCGCGACCATCTCGTGCGGCTGATGGACGCGATGCTCGCCGCACCGCGCCGCAGCCGGGCAGAGGCCGACCGGGGCTGCCGGTGGTGCGACTGGCCGGCCTGCGGTCACGACTGCCCGATCGATCGCACCGCGCCGCCGGAGTGATGCCATGGCGATCTCCGGCGTGACCCGGCTGACGGCGGTGCTGCTGCTGGCGACGACGGCGGACCAGTTCATGCTGATCGCGCTGCTGTGGTTCGTGCTGGAGGAGTCTGGCGCGCCGGCGATGGCCGCGATGGTGGTGCTGGTGCATCAGGTCCCGGCGGTCGTCGCCGGGCCGCTGGCGGGCTGGCTGCTCGACCGCTTCGGCGCCGCCCGGCTGATGCTGGTGGACAACCTCGCCCGCGCCTTGTGCCTGTCGGCGGTGCCGCTGTTGCAGCTGGCGGGCGGTCTGGACCTGATCGTCATCTTTCTCACCGTCGCCGCGGCCGGGGCGCTGTCGCCCTTCACCTATGCCGGGTCGCGGGCGTTGCTGCCGACGTTGGTGCAAGGGCGCGGCCTGGCCGGCGCCAACAGCCTGCTGTCGATCGGCGACCAGCTGCCCTACATCTTCGGGCCGGCGCTGGGCGGCGTGCTGGCCGCGGCGATGGGCGGGGCGATCGCGGTGGCGGTGCCGGTCGCGCTTCTGCTCGCCGCCGGGCTGCTCGCGGCCGGGCTGCCGGCAACGGCGACTGTGGAGGCGGCGGAACCGGACGATAGCGGCGGCTGGCTGGGGTTCCGGCCGCTGCTGACCGACCCGGCGCTGCGGGCGCTGCTGTTCCTTGGCATCGTCTATTACGTCGCCTATGGTCCGCTGGAGCCGGCGCTGGCCGCCTTCGCGCGCGACCGGCTGCACGCCGGCGCCGCCGGCTTCGGCGCGCTGTGGACCGCCTTCGGCATCGGCGCCCTGGCCGGGCTGCTGCTGGTGAAGCCGCTGTCCCGCCGCGGGCCCGGGCGAATGAACGCGCTCACCGTCGTCGCCTTCGGCCTGGTCATCGCGCCACTGATGCTGGTCGACAGCCTGCCGGCGGCGACCGCGATCATGCTGCTCGGCGGCGTCGCCTGGGGACCCTATCTCGCGCTCGAGGCCTCGGTGGTCCAGCGGCGGGGGCCGGCGCGGCGCCTGGCCGGCACCCTCGCCGCCCCGCGCACCATCCTGTTGACCGTCTCGCCGCTCGGGGTCGGGGCCGGCGGGGCGTTGCTGACCGTGCTGCCGCCCGCGGCGGTGATCGGGCTCAGCGCCGCCGCCTGCATCGTCGCCGGGCTCGGCTGCCTCTTCATCCGTGACCTGCGGGCGGTGCGGGACCCGGACGCCGCGGCGCCAGCCGCCCCTGCCGCCGCGACCCCGCCGGATTGACGCCGTAGCGGGTGCGGAACGCGCGGGCAAGGGCGGAGCCGGAGGCGAAGCCGCAATCGGCGGCGACGTCGTTGACCGGGCGGTCGGTGTTTTCCAGCAGGCGCCGGGCCAGGGCCAGGCGCAGCTCGGCGTAATAGGCCTTGGGGCCGGTGCCGAGCGTGGCCCGGAAGCGCTGCAGCAAAGCGCGCGGGCCGATGCCCAGCTCCGCCGCGATCGCCTCGACCGGCAGCGGCGCCTCGATGTTCGCCTCCATCAGCCGGATCGCCCGCACCAGCAGCGGGTCCTGCCAGGTCAGCCGGCCGGCGGCGACCATGTGCTGCGGGTCGTGGCCGGGCGGCGCGCCCTCGTAGAGGAAGGTGCTGGAGACGGCGAGCGCCAGGCTCAGCCCCTGCTCGCGCCGCAGCAGGTCCAGCATCAGGTCCAGCGTCGGCAGCGCCCCGCCGGCGGTGATGCGGCGGCGGTCGACGACGAAGCGGTCGGGCACCGCGGTCACCGCCGGGAAGCGCTCGGCGAAGTCGCGCAGATCCTCCCAATGCGTGGTGGCGCGGTGGCCGTCCAGCACCCCGGCCAGGGCCAGCACATAGGGTGCCGATTCCAGCCCGGCGATCACCGCGCCGCGCCGGGCCGCCGCCCGCAGGAAGCGCCGCACCGCGGGCGTGGCCCGCGCCTCGGCCTCGTAGCTGGCGACGACGAACAGCGTGTCGGCGCCGCCGGCCGCCATCGCCGCATCGGCGTCGACCCGCAGCCCGCTGCTGCTGGTGACGGGCCCGCCATCCTCGCTCAGCACCGACCAGTCGAACAGCCGCCGCCCCGCCATCCGGTTGGCGGCGCGCAGCGGCTCGACCAGCGCCGCCAGGGTCAGGTTGGAAAAGGCGTTCAGCACCAGGATGTCGATCCGCCGGGCCTCGGCCATGTTCCGATTCCGTATCGACTGGATCCGAAACGGTATCGCCCGTCCGGCCGGCGCCGCAATAGCCTTTCGGGAAAGTCAGGGAGGCGGCGATGGATTTCGGGCTCAGCCACGAGCAGCAGCTGGTGGTCGATACGGTGCGGAGCTTCGTCGAGCACGAACTGCAGCCGCTGGAGCGGGAGGTCGAGCGCACCGGTCACGTGGCGCCGGAGGTCGGACGCGAGATCCAGCGCAAGGTGCGTGAGCTCGGCTTCTATGCCCCCAACATTCCGGAGGCGTTCGGCGGCGGCGGCCTCGACCACCTGACCTTCACGCTGCTGGAGCGAGAGCTCGGCCGCGCCTCGATGGCGCTGACGGTGTTCTGGGGCCGGCCCTCCAACATCCTCTGCGCCGGCACGCCGGAGCAGCGCGAGCGGTACCTGCTGCCCTGCGTCCGCGGCGAGGCGATCGACGCGCTGGCGATGACCGAGCCCGACGCCGGCTCCGACCTGCGGGGCATGAGCTGCAGCGCCCGGCGCGACGGCGGCGACTGGGTGATCAACGGCACCAAGCACTTCATCAGCCATGCCGATGTCGCCGATTTCGTCATCCTGTTCGTCGCCACGGGCGAGGACGGGGCCGGGCGCAACCGCATCTCCTGCCTGCTGGTCGACCGCGGCACGAAGGGCTTCGAGATCCGGCCCGGCTACAACTCGGTGTCGCATCGCGGCTACCACAACGCCACGCTGACCTTCGACGACTGCCGGGTGCCGGCGGACCAGATGCTGGGCGAGGAGGGGCGGGGCTTCGACCTAGCCAACACCTGGCTGCACGCCACCCGCCTGACCGTGGCGGCGATGTGCGTCGGCCGCGCCCGCCGGGCCTTCGACTTGGCCCTGTCCTACGCCGCGCAGCGCAAGCAGTTCGGCCAGCCGATCGGCCGGTTCCAGGGCACCGGCTTCAAGCTGGCCGACATGATCACCGAGATCGACGCGGCGGACTGGCTGGCCCTGGCCGCCGCCTGGCAGCTCGACCAGGGCCAGGACGCCAACCGCGTGGTCAGCCAGGCCAAGCTCTACGCCTCGGAGATGCTGGGCCGGGTGACCGACGCGGCGCTGCAGATCCATGGCGGCATGGGGCTGATGGACGACCTGCCGATCGAGCGCTTCTGGCGCGACGCGCGGGTGGAGCGGATCTGGGACGGCACCAGCGAGATCCAGCGCCACATCATCGCCCGGGATCTGCTCCGGCCGCGGGGGGCATGAGGATGGTCCGGACTTCTCAGGCTGTCGGAGTGTTCAACTCCAACCCAACCAAGTCCCCCCTCTCCTCGCGGGAGGGGGGTAGGGAGGGGGCTGGAGTTTGCGATGAGTGGAAGTGTGAGCGCCATGGGGCTGCTGGTCCGGACGCGCAGGCATGACCCAGCCCCGACGCTTCGACCTGTCCCGCCTTCTCCGCCCGCGCTCGATCGCCGTGGTCGGCGGCAAGCCTGCCGCCGAGGTGATCCGGCAGTGCCGGCGCATGGGCTTCGCCGGCGAGATCTGGCCGGTGCATCCGCAGCACGACACGGTCGAGGGCCTGCGCGCCTTCCGCAACGTCGCCGAGTTGCCGGAGACACCCGACGCCGTCTTCCTCGGCATCAACCGCCATGCCGCTGTCGAGGTCACCGCCGCCCTGGCCGCGCGCGGCGCCGGCGGGGCGGTGTGCTACGCCTCCGGCTTCGCCGAGACGGGCGGGGAGGGCGCCGACCTCCAGGCCCGGCTCATCGAGGCCGCGGGAGCCATGCCGGTGCTGGGCCCCAACTGCTACGGCGTGATCAACTATCTCGACGGCGCACTGCTGTGGCCCGACCAGCATGGCGGGCAGCGGGTGGAGCGCGGCGTGGCGCTGGTCACCCAGTCCAGCAACATCGCCATCAACCTGACCATGCAGCGCCGCGGCCTGCCGATCGCCTATGTCGCGACGCTGGGCAACCAGGCGGTGGCCGGGCTGGCCGAGATGGTCGAGGCCTTCCTCGACGATCCGCGCGTCACCGCCATCGGCCTGCATATCGAGGGCCTGGCCGAGCCCGCCGCCCTGGCCCGGGCGGCGGCGCGGGCGCGGCGGCAGGGGGTGCCGATCCTGGCGCTGAAGACCGGCCGGTCGGCGGAGGGGGCGCGGCTGACGCTCAGCCACACTGCCTCGCTGGCCGGGGCGGATGCGGTGACGGGCGCCTTCCTGCGCCGCATCGGCGTGGTCTGCGTCGCCTCGCTGCCGGTGCTGCTGGAGGCGCTGAAGCTGCTGCATGTCGCCGGGCCGCTTCCCGGCCGCGACATCGCCTCGATGAGCTGCTCGGGCGGGGAGGCGGCGCTGATCGCCGACGCCGCCCTCGGCACCGGGCTGCGCTTCCGGCCGTTGGACCGGGAGCAGACGGCGCGGGTGGCGGCGACGGTGTCGGCGCTGGTCACGGTGTCGAACCCCTTCGACTACCACACCTTCATCTGGGCCAACGCCCCGGCCATGACCGAGACCTTCTCGGCGATGATGGCGGCCGATTTCGACCTGACCCTGCTGGTGCTGGACCTGCCGCGCGGCGACCGCTGCAGTGACGCCGACTGGGTGCCGTCGCTGGAGGCGCTGGTGGCGGCGTCGCAGCGTACCGGCCGCAAGGCGGCGCTGATCGCCTCCCTGCCCGAGGGCCTGCCGGAGGCGCAGGCGCAGCGCCTGGTCTCCGCCGGCGTCGCGCCGCTGCTCGGCATCGACGACGCCTTGGCCGCCATCGCCGCGGCGGCGGAGGCGGGCGACATTCTCCGCCTGGCCGATATGCCGTTGCCGATGGAGCCGGTGCCGCTGGCGCCGGGCCCGGCCTGCACCCTGTCGGAATGGGACGGCAAGTGCCGCCTCGGCGCGCAGGGCGTGCCGGTGCCGGAGGGACGGCTTGTGCGGACGGCGGAGGAGGCGGTGGCGGCCGCAGAGGCGATCGGCTTCCCGGTCGTGCTCAAGGCCACCGGCGCCGATCTCGCGCACAAGACCGAGCTCGGCGCCCTGCGCCTGAACCTGGCCGATGCCGCTGCGGTGCGCGACGCCGCCGCGGCCCTGGAAGGCCTGGGCGAGGCGCTGCTGGTCGAGCGCATGGTCGGCGGCGCGGTGGCGGAGCTGATCGTCGGCATCGGCCGCGACCCGCTGCTCGGGCTGCATCTCGTGCTCGGCTCCGGCGGCACGCTGGTCGAGCTGGTCGGCGACCGGCGGATCCTGCTGCTGCCGGCCGGGCGGGCGGAGGTCGCGGCGGCGATCCGGTCACTGAGAGTGGCGACGCTGCTCGACGGCCATCGCGGCCGGCCGCCGGGCGATCTCGACGCCGCGGTCGACGCCGTTCTGGCGGTCCAGGATTTCGCCCTGGCCGAGGCCGGCCGCTTGGCCGAGCTCGACGTCAACCCGCTGATCGTGACGCGGCGGGGCGCCGTGGCCGCCGATGTCCTGCTGCGACTGGTGGAGGACCCCGATGACCGATGACCCGCTGCGCGTCACCCGCGACGGCGCCGTGCTCGAGGTGATGCTGAACCGGCCGAAGGCGAATGCGATCGACGCCGCCACCAGCCGCCGCATGGGCGAGGTTTTCGCCGGCTTCCGCGACGACCCGACCCTTCGCGTCGCCATCGTCACCGGCGGCGGCGACCGTTTCTTCTCCGCCGGCTGGGACCTGAAGGCGGTGGCGGCGGACGGCATCCGGCCGGACGAGGATTACGGCATCGGCGGCTTCGGCGGGCTGCAGGAGCTGCCGAATCTCAACAAGCCGGTGATCGCGGCGGTCAACGGCATGGCGGTCGGCGGCGGCTTCGAGCTGGCGCTGTCCTGCGACCTGATCCTGGCGGCCGACCACGCCCAGTTCTCTCTGCCCGAGATCAATGCCGGCACCCTGGCCGACGCGGCGACGATCAAGCTGCCGCGCCGCATCCCGTATCACGTGGCGATGGACCTGCTCTACACCGGCCGCTGGATGGAGGCGGCGGAGGCGGCGCGCTGGGGCCTCGTGAACCAGGTTGTGCCGGCGGCCGAACTGATGGACCGCGCCCGCGCCCTGGCCCGCCACCTGGCCGACGGCCCGCCTCTGGTCTTCGCCGCGATCAAGGAGGTGGCGCGGGAGAGCGAGGCGATGCCCGTCCAGGCGGCGCTGGCCCGGGTGATGCGCCGCGGCTTCCCGACCGTGGCAACGCTTTATGACAGCGACGACCAGTTGGAAGGCGCCCGCGCCTTCGCCGAGAAGCGCAAGCCGGTGTGGCGGGGGCGGTAGGGAGACATCGGCGCGATTCTCCCTCACCCTCCCGTCGCCAACGCGACGGGCCCCTCCCTCTCCCCAAGGAGAGGGAAACAGAGCCGCGCCCCACTACACCTCTCCTTGGGGAGAGGTCGAAATCGCGCAGCGATTTCGGGTGAGGGGGTGAGCCGGCCTATCCGAAGAGAGCGGGCGACAGTTCCCGGTCGGCGTTGGCGACCTCGGCCCGGACCTTGGAGAAGGCCGGGCGGGCGGAGAGGCGCTCGTACCAGCCGGCCAAAGCCGGGAACCCGTCCAGCCGCGGCCCGTGCAGCCGCAGGGCGAACAGCACGGTCATGAATAGGGCGATGTCGGCGACGGTCAGCGCGTCGAACAGGAAGTCGCGGCCGGCCAGCCGCGCGTCCAGCCGGCGCCAATGGCCGCGCAGCGCCGCCTCGGCTTGGCGGGCGCCGGCCTCCTGCGCCTCGCGCCGCGCCGGGTCTGGCGGCTCGCTGCGATGCATCAGCGGCCGGACGTCCGGCATCACGATTTCGTCGGCTTCGAGCTCGGCCAAGCGGCAGCGGGCGCGGCCGGCGGCGTCGCGCGGGTACAGCGGAGGCTTGGGATACGCGTCCTCGAGATAGTCGAGGATCACGGTCGAATCGAATAGGGTCAGATCGCCATCGATCAGCACCGGCACCTGGCCCTTGGGGTTGGCGGCCAGCACCGCCGGGTGCTTCGGCCGGTAGCCCTCGGCCTGGGTGAAGGGCACCATGATCCGCTCATGGGCCAGGCCCTTCTCGGCCAGGGCGATCTCGACCTTGCGCGAGAACAGGCTCAGCGGCCCGGAATAGAGCGTGATCCCCATGACGTCTCCTCATTCGGAATCGAGAGGGAACGTTAAGGGAACGGAGGTCCGTCGGCAACGCCTGACGGCGGCAACGAAAAAGCCCGCGACCGTGGGCGGGCTTTCTCCGGTTCCTTTGCGCGGCCGGGGACGGCCGCTGCGCGGGTCGATCAGGCGGCCTGGGCGGCAGCCTGGGCCTTGATGATGCGGTGCTTCAGGCCGCGCAGCTCGGCATCCAGGGCCGAGTCCGGGGCGCTGGCGAGGTAGCCGTCGAGGCCGCCGCGATGCTCGATGGTGCGGATGCCGTTGGTGGTCAGGCGCAGGCGCACCGACACGCCGAGAACCTCCGAGACCAGCGAAGTGGTCTGCAGGTTCGGCAGGAACCGCCGGCGGGTCCTGTTCTTGGCGTGGCTGACATTGTTGCCGCTCATCACGCCCTTGCCGGTCACCTGGCAGCGTCGCGCCATGGGTCTATCCTCGAAGCACGGTCAAAAAGAATTGCCCGGCATCGCTGCCGGGACGAGGGCGTTCGTATAAGGGGCCGGACGCCCGGCGTCAAGCCGAGAGTCGCGCGGCCTGGATTCTACCGTGCCGCCGCCGGGGCCGTCGGATCCTTCTGCAGGCAGGCCTCGTCCCGCAGCACCTCTCGGTCGATCCGGCCGCCGTCATAGACCGGGATCTCCGGGCACCAGCGCCTCCCCTCCGGCATGTCGACCGCGGCCCAGCGCGTCCGCGCCGTGCGCAGCAAAGGGCTGCCCTGCGCCTCCGGCCCGTAGACGTCGATCCGGATGCGGTCGATGAAGGCGCCGGGGGAGACGTCGCAGTCGCTGCCTTCCAGATCCAGCGACAGCCGCCCATCCGCTTCGACCGGCGCCGGCGCGTAATCGATCCGGCCGTGTCCGTAGCCCGGCATGACGTAGCAATAGACGATCTCGCCCTTCAGCCGCACCGGCATGAAATAGCTCTCGCCGCTATCGACCTTCTCCAGCCCGGCGCCCTTCCACTGATAGACATCGATGCCATGGTCGCAGCAGCCGGCCCGCCAAGTGCTGACGATGCGCTTCTCCTCCGGGATGAACTCGGGCGAGGTGATTTCCTGCAGCGCCGCCGGGGCGTCGGCCATGCGCCCCGTCACCGGATCGTAGATCCAGTATTGCTGGGGGATGTTCGGCGCGGCCGGCAGGAACAGCGCGATGACGAGGTCGGGCCAGCCGTCGAAGTTCACGTCCACCACCTCGGGCAGGAACATGCCGCAGGTGCCCTGGGAGTCGGTTCCCAACTCCTGCGTGGCGCCGTCCGGACCGCGCAGAAGGATCGCGGTGATCGCCGGGACGTCGTTGCAGCTCTCGGGGGCGCCCGGCGCGCCGGTGGCGCGGACGCGGATGTCGAAGGGGAAGTCATGCGCCGCGCCGGCGGTGCCCAGCACCACCGGCAGTGCCTTGCCGCCCTTCGGCCCGCGCCATTCGCCGGACAGCGGCCCCATGCCGCTGCGCAGCACCCACCGGCCGGTGACCGGGGCATCGGGGGCGGCGCGTTCCTCCAGCCGCATCTCCCCGTTCTCGACGATGCCGGCGAGGCTGATCCGCCCCGCCTTGCAGTCGCCGTAGCAATAGCTGCCGGACAGCGTGTCGGCCTCGCGCGACAACGAGAGGGCGATCCTGTGCGGACCGATGGTGCCCTCCAGGTCGCGGGTCCAGGCCGGAAACTCCTGGGCGCCATCCTGGGCCGATACCGGCTTTGCCGCCAGGCCGAGCAGCAGCAGGAAGGTGAACAGAAGGGGGAAGCGCATGAAGACCGCCTCGGGCTGAAGATGCCGGCACGATACCGCGCCGGTATCTTCAGCGCCGAATCCGGTCGAAATTCAGGCGCGCGGCGCCGCCTGGGTCACGATCACGTTCCAGCTGGCCGGCTTCAGCTTCGCCCGCAGCCGCTCGCCGTCGACCGAGACGTCCGGGTTCGCCGCCGGCGCCACGGTGTTCGGCGCCTCCTTGGTGTTCACCGCCTTCAGGTTGGCGTGGTGGATCTCGGTCGCCGCTACCAGCCGGCGGTCGGCGCCCAGCCCGCGCAGCGCCACGTCCAGGTCCATCGGGTCGGACAGGCTGCGGTTCAGCGCGAAGACCGTGGTGGTGCCGTCGGCCGGGTTGTCGACCACGGTGGCGTAGAGATACGGGATCTCCGGCCAGGACTGGGCGGCGTAGCCCGGCGATTCGACCTTGGCCTGCAGCACCCGGCCATGGCCGTGCCGGGCGGCCAGGGCGAAGGGATGGAAGATGGTCTGCCGCCAGGCGGCGCCGCCGGTCTCGGTCATGATCGGGCCGATGACGTTGACCAGCTGGGCGATGCAGGCGGTCTTCACCCGGTCGGCGTTGTTCATCAGCGCGATCAGCGCGCCGCCGACGATCAGCGCATCCTCGGCGTTGTAGATCTCCTCGATCAGATGCGGCGCCTCGGGCCAGCCCGGCTTGCGCATGTGCTCGATCTTGTGGGTCTTGTACCAGACGTTCCACTCGTCGAAGGACAGCATGATCTTCTTGCGCGACCGGCGCTTGGCCCCCACGGCGTCGCAGATCGCCGCCACCTCCTTGATGAAGGCATCCATCAGCTCGATCACGCCGAAATACTCCGGCGCCGAGTCGGCGTTGTTGTTGAAGTAGGTGTGCAGCGAGATGAAGTCGACCTGGTCGTAGCAGTGGTCCAGCACCTCGTATTCCCAGGCGCCGTAGGTCGCCATGTTGCGGTGGGACGAGCCGCAGGCGGCGAGCTGGATGGTCGGGTCGACCCAGCGCATAACCTTGGCCGTCTCCAGCGCAGCGCGGCCGTATTCCGCGGCGGTCTTGGCGCCGATCTGCCAGGGCCCGTCCATCTCGTTGCCCAGGCACCAGAACTTGACGTCGTGCGGCGCGTCATAGCCGTGCGACCGGCGCAGCTCCGACAGCGCCGAGCCGCCGGCATGGTTGCAGTATTCCAGGAAGCGGCGCGCCTCGTCCGGCCCGCGGGTGCCGAGATTGACGCCCAGCATCGGCTCGACCCCGGCGGCGCGGGCCCAGTCCATGAACTCGTTGGTGCCGAAGCGGTTGGTCTCGGTCGAGAACCAGGCCAGGTCGCGGCGCACCGGCCGCTGCTCCACCGGTCCGACCCCGTCCTCCCAGTTGTAGCCGGAGAGGAAGTTGCCGCCGGGATAGCGGATGATGGTCGGCCCCAGCTCGCGCGTCAGCTCCAGCACGTCGCCGCGGAAGCCGCGGGCATCGGCGGTCGGGTGGCCGGGCTCGTAGATGCCGCCATAGACGCAGCGGCCCATATGCTCGACGAAGGCGCCGAAGACGCGGCGGTCGAGGTCGGAGAGGACGAAGTCGCGGTCGACGGTCAGCCTTGCGGAGATCATGGGTCGGTGGTCTCGATGGGAAGGTGGAAGGTGCGGCCGCGCCGGGCGGCGCGGCCGGGAAAGGGTCAGCGGGCGTTGGCCAGCAGCTCGTTGACGCGGCTCTCGGCGTCGGCCAGGGCCTGGTCGACGGTCTTCTGGTTCTGCGCCGCGGCGTTGACCTCCTCGGTCAGGATCTCCTGCAGCCCGAACTGGCGCTTCACCGCCTGGGGCAGGGCAGTGCCGTCCTTGGTCAGGCTGACGATGTCCTTGCGGTGCGGCAGGTCGAGGAAGCCTTGGGCATTCGCCACCGACTGGCGCACCGGCAGGTGGCCGGTCCGGGCCCATTCGAAGTCGTTGTCCCACAGGAACTTCAGCAGCTTGACCGCAGCCTTGCGCTTGGCGTCGTCGAGGCCGGCCTTGGGGATCACCCAGCTGTGGCCGTCGGCCCAGACCTTGGCGTTGCCGTACAGCTGCGGGAAGGGCACGACGGTGTAGCCGTTGCTCAGCGCGCCGCCGGGCTTGGCCGCCTCCTCGTTGTAGCTGTCGATCAGCCAGGTGCCCATGATGTAGACGCCGCCGTCGCCCTGGGCGAAGCCGGCCGTCGACGCCGCGTAGTCCTGGTCCTTGGTGGTGTCGCCGTTCTGGTAGATGGTGCGGAACAGCTCGACCGCGTTGCGCGCCTCGGGCGTCTGCAGCTTGATCTGGGTCGGGTCGGCGAAGAAGTCCGAGTTCTGCTGGTACAGCAGGGTGTAGAGCGTGCGGGCGTAGTTCGCCTGCTCGTTCACCGTCGCCTGCACGAAATAGGGCTTGCCGGTCTTCTCCTTGAACTGCTTGGCCTGGGCCAGCAGATCCTCCGGCGATTTCGGCAGGATCGGCTTGCCGTCGTCGCCGACGAGGCCGGCCTGTTTGAACAGGTTCAGGTTGATGTGCCACAGCCAGGTGTGGGTGTCGAAGGGCAGGGCGTAGATCTTGCCGTCCTTGGTCACCCCGGTCTTCGCCGCCTCGGTGAAGTCGGCGGCGTCGATGCCGGCGGCCTTGAAGTCCTCGTCCAGCGGCTCCAGCAGGTCGCGCGAGGCATAGTCGCTGATCACCGATTCATGCATCACCGAGATGGTCGGCGGGTCGTCGGAGCGCAGCCGGGCGGTCAGCTGGTCGTAGCCGGGCCATTCGACGATATCGACCTTGACGTGGACGTCCGGGCTCTCGGCGTTGAACTTGTTGATCAGTGCCGTGATGATGCCGCACTCGCCGTGCGCCTTCGAGACGTCGGTGACATCGGCGTAGTCGGCCTCGCAGGCGCCGAAGAAGCGCGACAGCGAGATCTCGGTCTTGTCCTGTGCCCAGGCGGGACCCGCGGCCAGGACCAGCCCCGCCAGGGCCAAAGCAAAGCGGCTTCTCATGGCTCTCCCTCCTTGGTTCCGGCCGTTTCTGCCGCGCGTCTCAGCGGACGGCGGCGCCGGCGACGGCCGTGACGATGTATTTCTGGAAGAACAGGTAGACGATCAGCACGGGCAGCCCGGCGAAGACCGACTGCGCCATCAGGTAGCCCAGCCCCTCGGACTGGGCGAAGTTGGTCTGGGTCGAGGCCAGGCCGACGGTCAGGGTGAACATCTCCGGCTTGGTCGCCGAGATCAGCGGCCACAGGTAGTCGTTCCAGGAGCTGAGGAAGGTGAAAATCCCCAGCGTCGCCTGGGCCGGCACGGTCAGCGGCAGCAGCACACGCCAGAAGGTCTTGAAGCGCGAGGCGTTGTCCAGCAGCGCCGCCTCGTCCAGCTCGCGCGGGATCGCCTTGAAGTACTGCGTCATCAGGAAGACGCCGAACGGCGCCGACAGATGCGGCAGGATCAGCCCGAGATAGGAGTTGTGGATCTTCAGGTCGTTGAACATCTGGAAGCGGGCGATGATCACCGCCTGCTCCGGCACCGCCAGGCCGATCAGCACCAGCGCGAAGACCAGGCCGCGGCCGGGGAACTGGGCGCGGGCGAAGCCGTAGCCGGCCAGCGACGCCAGGATCAGCACGCCCACGGTCTGGCCCAGCGACACGATCACGCTGTTCAGCACCCAGCGGAACACGCCGGAATTGGCGAGGATGTCGGTGTAGTTCTTCAGCGTATAGGGCGCCCGGAACAGCGTGCCGGTGTCGACCATCAGCTCGCTGTTGGGCTTGAACGACAGCCCGGTGATCCAGGCCACCGGCACCACCCAGATCACCGCGAGCAGGATGACGGCCCACAGGATCAGCCGGTCGCCCAGGCTGCGGCCGACCATGCCCTGCCGGGCGGGCGCTGTGGTGATGGCGGTCATCCCTCGGCCCTCCGGCGGGTCAGCAGGTATTGCGCCATGGCGGCGATCAGCATCAGCCCGAACAGCACCTCGGACGCAGCGGCGGCATAGCCCAGGTCCCAGTTGCGGAAGCCCTGCTCGTAGATGAACTGCACGATCGGGCGCGAGGCGTTGTTCGGCCCGCCGCGGGTCAGCAGGTAGGACTGCCCGAACAGCTGGAACTGGTAGACGATCTCGATCACGGCCACGAGCACCACGGTCCGACGGATCGATGGCAGGGTGATGTGCCGGAACGACCGCCAGCGGCCGGCGCTGTCCAGCGCCGCGGCCTCGTACAGCTCGCGCGGGATCTGCTGCAGCGCCGCCAGGAACAGCATCATCGGCAGGCCGATGCCCCACCACACCGTGGCCACGGCGATGCCGGGCAGGGCCAGGGACGGGTCGCTCAGGATCGGGATCGGCGCCTGCCCGAACGCGCCCAGGACATTGGTCAAGAGGCCGCGGTCCGGCAGGTACATCATCTTCCAGACGATGGTGACGATGGTGACCGACAGCACCGATGTGGCGAAGAAGGTGGCGCGCAGCGCCGCGGCCATGCGGGTCGGCCGGTTCAGCGCCAGGGCCAGGACCAGGCCGACCACGACGAAGGCCGGCACGGTCATCAGCACGAACAGCGCCGTGTTCCAGACCGCGCCGAGGAAGATCCTGTCGGCGAACAGCCGCTTGTAGTTGGCCAGGCCGGCATAGCGGCCGGTGCCGTCGAACATGTCGAATTTCTGCAGGCTGATCCAGATGCCGTCGAACAGCGGCCAGACCAGCAGCAGCAGGTAGACGACCAGGAAGGGCAGGACGAAGCCGATGTTGCGCCAGTCCGGCCCGGTCCGGGCGCCGCCCAGGCGGCGGGTCCGTTCGACGGTGCGGCCGGCGGCGGTGGCGGTCACCATCCCCTCCTCACGCCCCGACCGACGTGACAGCGTGGCGGCCGACGCCGTCGGCGCCGAACAGGTGGACGGCGGCGGGGTCGATGCGCAGGCCGACCCGGTCCTCGACCGCGACGCCGCTCAGCCCCGCATCCTCGGCGATCAGGGTCGACCCGTCCTGCAGCCGGACATGCAGATGGGTGCGGTCGCCCAGCCGCTCGACCACCTCGACCGTGCCCTGCATGTGGCCCTGGCCGTCGATCCGCACCGCCTCGGCCCTGAGGCCCAGCGTGATCGGCTGGTGCGCCGGCAGCCCGTCGGCCGGCACCGGGGTGCGCAGCTCGGTCCCGTCCGGCAGGCGCAGCACGGCGCCGCCCTGCTCCCCGATTACGGTGGCGTCCAGGAAGGTCATCGCCGGCACGCCGACGAAGCGGGCGACGAACTTGGTGGCCGGCCGGGTATAGATCTCCATCGGCGTGCCCACCTGCTCGATCCGGCCTTCGTTCATCACCACGATCCGGTCGGCCAGCGTCATCGCCTCGACCTGGTCATGGGTGACGAAGATCATGGTCGCGCGCAGCCGTCGGTGCAGCCGCGCCAGCTCGACCCGGGTGCGCACGCGCAGTGCCGCGTCCAGGTTCGACAGCGGCTCGTCGAACAGGAAGGCCCGCGGCTCCTTGACGATGGCGCGGCCGATGGCCACGCGCTGGCGCTGGCCGCCGGACAGCTGGCCCGGCTTCCTTTGCAGCAGCTCCTCGATCTCCAGCGTCCGCGCCGCGGCCTGGACGCGCTGCTCGATCTCCGGCTGCTTCAGGCCGATGTTGCGCAGCCCGAACGCCATGTTCTCGAAGATCGTCATGTGGGGGTACAGGGCGTAGTGCTGGAACACCATCGCCACCCGCCGGGCACCCGGCGGCAGGGTGTCGACCCGGGTGCCGGCGATGCGGATCTCGCCGCTGTCGAGGCTCTCCAGCCCCGCGATCATGCGCAGCAGGGTGGACTTGCCGCAGCCGGACGGTCCCAGGAAGACCATGAACTCGCCCGAAGAGACCGACAGCGACAGGCCGTCGAACACCGTGACCGGCCCGAAGCGCTTGCTGACATCCCGGATCTCGATGTCGGCCACCCCATTTCCTCCCCAATGGTATTATCATATGATTCGATCATCGGTGGGATCGACGGGTTTTGTCAACCGGGCCTTCCCGGCCTATCGATAAAAGCCGGAAGGGTGGAGACGGTCTGATGCTGGAACGGGAGATGGTCCTGGTCGGGACGATGAGCGCCCAGGTCTCGAACAGCCTGGGGATGCGCATCGTGTCCGGCGAGTTCCGGCCGAACGAGTCGCTGCCGATCGAGAGCGAGCTGTGCCAGACCTACGGCGTCAGCCGGACCACGCTGCGCGAGGCGATCAAGAGCCTGGCCGGCAAGCGGCTGATCGAGGTGTCGCCCAAGACCGGGACGCGGGTGCTGCCCTTCGGCGAATGGAACCTTTTGGACCGCGACGTGCTGGCCTGGCGGCTGCAGGCGCAGTTCGACGCCAAGATCGTCGAGGACATCTTCGAGATGCGGATGTGCTTCGAGCCGCGGGCGTCCCACCTCGCGGCGCGCGACGGCACGGCCGACGACCATGCCGCGATAGAGCGCCATTTCCGCCAGCTGGCCCGCGCCTATGAGGAGAACCAGCCGGTCAAGGTGTCGTCCGAGGCGGCGCTGGAGTTCCACCTGGCGATCATCACGGCGTCGCACAACGGGCTGTTCGTGACCATCGGCGCGGCGGTGAAGTCGGCGCTCAGGGTGTCGTCGGAGATGCTGCAGCGCCACGCCGCCCGGCCGAGCGAGGACGTGGCGCTGCACGACGCGGTGCGCACCGCGATCATCGGGCGGGAGCCGGAGGCGGCGGCGGCGGCGATGGTGCGGCTGCTGGAGGCGTCGCATGCCAGGCTGCTGCCGCTGACGACGGAGCCGAAGGGGGCGTAACCGCACGTCCGATCGACAGCCCCCTACCCCCTCCCGCGAGGGGAGGGGGAGAGTGAAAGGCTAGGGCTGGGCGTGATGAATACGGGGAGAGGCTCTGCGTCGGGCATTAAAGCTCCGGCCCTTCCAATGATCCTCCCCCTCCCTCTGCGGTAGGGGGAGGGGGGCTCACCGCTGTTCAATACTGGCTGCGCTTGCCCGAGACGATGTGGATGATCCCGGCGGGGTCGGAAATCCAGAAGCCGTCGAAGCCGTCGGGCAGGCGCTCGATCTCGTCGCGGCGGGCCACGCCGGCGGCGGCGAAATGCTCCGCCGCCGTCGGCACGTCGTCGGCCACGATCTCCAGCCACAGCTCGGCCTGGCTCAGGGCGTCGACCCGGTCGATCCACAGCTGGTTGGCGCCGAATTCGAAGCCGATCGCCGGCGGGTGGTTGTCCAGCGGCCTGAGGCCGATCACGTCGCGGTAGAAGCGAACGGTGGCGTCGTATTGGTGCGGCGGCACCTTCAGCGCGATGTTGCGGCCGCCGGCGAAGGTCGCGGTCATGGTCGTCTCCTCCGATCGGGATCGTCAGCTCGCCGAGGCGATGCGCCTCTCGTACTCGGCTTCCAGCGGCGTGTGGGTGATGAAGAAGGGCTGCGGCACGCGGCCGTGCAGCCGGTCGACCAGGATGCCGAGATGGGTGTGCCAGCCGCCGGCGGCGCTCGCCATCTTCGCCGCCCCGAGGCGGCGGTGGGTCAGCACCAGCAGGACATCGTCGCCCTGCGGCGTCAGCTCGAAGGTCACCTCCGACTCCTCGCCAGGCGACCCGGGCCAGCTGTGGCTCAGGAGCCGTGGCGGCTCCCAGCGCGTCACCCGGGCGGTGGAGCTGGCGCCCTTCTCCAGCGACTTGTATTTGGCCGGAATTTCGTCCGGCAGCGGCGACAGCTCGGCGTGCAGGAAATGCAGCTCGACCTGGCCGCCGGCACGGGGCTCGACGGCGCCTCTGGCCAGCCAAGTGCCGCGCTTGTCGGACTCGGTCAGATAGGCCCAGACCCGCTCGATCGGGCCCGGCAGCAGCCGCTCGAACCGGACCGCGCCGGGGCCGATGATGGTGCCGTAGTCGCTCATGATGTCTCTCCCGTGTCGGTGGGGTCGGTCTCGGTCGGGACCGCGCGCAGCTGCCGCTCCAGCTCGTCCAGCCGGCCGGCCCAGAAGCGGCGGATCCGACGCAGCCACTCCTCCAACGCATCGAACCCCTGGGGGTCGAGCGTGTAGATGCGCCGCTGCGCCTCGGGCCGGACCCTGATCAGCCCGGCCTCCCGCAGCACCTTGAGGTGCTGGGAGACGGCCGGCCCGCTCATCGCGAATTCCCCGGCGATCTCGCCGGCGCCGCGCTCTCCCGCCGCCAGCATCTCGACGATGCGGAGCCGGGTGGGGTCGGCAAGGGCGGCGAAGGCGTTCATGGGGCCTTTATGAAGATAGTACTTAAATAAGTCAATTCTTAAGTTGTGCCGTCATTGCGAGCGGTGGGAGGGTCTCTCAGGCCGCCGCGGCGGCCGGCGCCTCGACGAGGCGTCCTGGTGCCGCGCCGTCCTTCTCGATCCGCCAGCGGCGGTTGTGGAAGACGGCGACCTTGGGGTCGTGCGAGATGGTCAGCCAGGTGGTGCCGGGCAGCCGCTCGCACAGCAGCGCGAACATCCGCTGCTCGGTGGCCTCGTCCAGCGCGCTGGTCGCCTCGTCCAGGAACAGCCAGTCCGGCCGGCCCAGGACCGCCCGGGCCACCGCCAGGCGCTGCTGCTCGCCCGGCGACAGGCGGCGGGCCCAGGACTCCTCCTGCTCCAGCGCCGGCACCAGATGGCCGAGATCGACCGCGCGCAGCGCCTCGGCGGCGGCCGCGGCGGAGACCTCCTCCGGCCTGGCCGGATAGGCGACGGCGGCATGCAGCGTGCCCAGCGGCAGGTAGGGCCGCTGCGGCAGGAACAGCACCTTGGCGTCCCGGGGAATGCGGATCTGCGCCCGGCCGAAGGGCCAGATCCCGGCCAGGGCACGGAACAGCGTCGACTTGCCGGCGCCGGACGGGCCGGTCAGCAGCAGCCGGTCGCCGGGGCGGACGGAGAGGTCCTGGCCCTCGATCAGCGCCCGGCCATCGGGCAGGGCGAGGTGGACCGAGTTGATCGCAAGGTCGCGGCGCGGCTCGGCCGCCACCTGGATCTGCGTCGCCCGCGCCTGCGCCTGGGCGTCCTGGATGCTGCGGCGGAAGCCGGTCAGGCGGTCGACGGTCGCCTTCCATTCGGTCAGGTCGGTGTAGGCGCTGACGAACCAGGACAGGGAATCCTGGACGTTGCCGAAGGCCTGGACCGTCTGGATGAAGCCGCCGAGCTCGAAGGTCCTGGCGAAATACTGCGGCGCGGCGAGGATGCCGGGGAAGACGGCCGAGGCCTGGCTGTAGCCGAAGGTCAGGAAGCCCAGCAGCTTCTGCCGCCGCATCAGCGCGTAGTAGTTCTCCACGACGCCTCCGAACAGCCGCAGCAGGCCCTGTCGTTCCCCGGCCTCGCCGCCGTACAGGGCGACGGCCTCGGTGTTCTCACGGAACCGGACCAGGCCGAAGCGGAAATCCGCCTCGCGCTTCTGCTGCTGGAAGTTCAGCCCGATCAGCGGCCGGCCGACCCAATGGGTCAGGAGGGTACCGATCACGGCATAGGCGATGGCGGCCCAGACCATGAAGTGCGGGATCACGATCTCCATCCCGAACAGCGGGATGGAGAGCGTTCCGGACAGGCCCCACAGGATCGCCATGAAGGAGAACAGGTTGACGAAGTTGCCGAGGAACCCGATGCCCAGGGTCAGCGTGCTGCTGACGAAGAGCTGGATGTCGCTGGACACGCGCTGGTCGGGGTTGTCCGTCGGGCTGCCGGCGAGCTGCTGCCGGTAATACGCCTTGTCCTGCAGCCACTCGCCGATCAAGTGGTCGGTCATCCAGCGGCGCCAGCGGATCTGCAGCCCCTGGTTCAGATAGGCGTTGTAGACGTTGACCAAGACCCAGACGGCCGCCAGCCCGGCGAAGACCAGGATCTCATGCCAGAAGGCCGGGGCGTCGTAGTTCTGCAGCGCCGTGTACCAGCGGTTCCGCCAGTAGCTGAACTGGACGCTGAGGAAGACGGTGCCGAAGGTCAGGGTCAGAACCGCGGCCAGCAGCCCGATCGCCGGCCACTTCTCCTTCGACCGCCAGAACGGCATCAGGAGGGCGAAGAAATCCTTCCAGAACCGGCGTGTGCTTGGCTTCATCGGGTGCGTCCGCCGCCCGGCGGATCCTCGGCTGCGACTGCAACCGTGATATCCCCCGCGGGCGGACCGCACCCGTGAATTTCACGTAAGTTTCCGGTAATCCAGGCGTTATCAGCGCAGGCCGGACAGGATTTCGCTCCGCTCCACCGTGCTCCAGGTGCCGGGCGCCAGATCGCCGAGCGCCAGCCCGCCGAGGGCGATGCGGACCAGCCGCAGCGTCGGATGGCCGACCGCCGCCGTCATCCGCCGCACCTGGCGGTTGCGGCCCTCGGTCAGGGTCAGGCGCAGCCAAGCGGTCGGGATCGACCTGCGGGTCCGGATCGGCGGGTCGCGTGGCGGCAGGTCCGGCTCCTCCGCCAGCCGCTCCACCCCGCAGGGGCGGGTCGGGCCGTCGGTCAGGGCGATGCCGCCGGCCAGGACGGCCAGCGCCTCCTCCGCCGGGTCGCCCTCGACCTGCGCCAGATAGGTCCGCGGATGGCCTTGCTTCGGGTCTAGCAGGCGCTTGATCAGCGGCCCGTCATCGGTCAGCAGCAGCAGCCCCTCGCTGTCGGCGTCCAGCCGCCCGGCGGCGTAGATCCCGGGCGGCAGGCCGAACTCGTTCAGGCCGCGCCAGCGCCCCTCCGGCGTGAACTGGCTCAGAACGCCATAGGGCTTGTGGAAGACGACGTAGCGGCACTGGTCCGGCTCCGGCGTCGGGCGCTTGCGCCGCTCCTCGCGCCAGCGCTCGCCCGGCTTGGCTGCCGGGGCGTCGCCCGCGACCCGGCGCGACGAGGTCAGCGGCCGACGGGGCCGGGTGCGGGCCGCGGGCGCCTCGGCCGGCTCAACACGCTCCTCCGGCACTGGGCCGCGTGGGCGGCCGCGGCGGCGAGGGGCAGCTTCTTCCACCGGCTCCTCGCCGTCCCACAGCCATTCCGGCATGGCGGCGCGCGCAGCCTCCTGCGGCGTGGTTGCCTTGGACCGCGGTCCGCGCGTCTTGCCCGGCGGGGGGCGCCGACCCGGCGCTGCCGGACCGGTCCGCGTCGCGCGGCGCGGAGCCCTCTCATCGTCGGCCTTGCCGGCGGCGATGCGGCCCGGCCGCTTGCCGTCGCGGGGCGGCCGGCGCTTCGCCGCCGGCTCCGACTCATCCTGCCGGGCGCCGCGGCCGCCGGAACCACGAGAGACGCGGCGGGGCGCGCGTTCGGCCTCCTCGCGCTCGACCGGGGCGCCACGAGGCGGTTTGCCCGGGCGCCGCTCGCCGCGCGCCGGCCGGTCGGCCTGGGCCTCGGCCCGGCCGGTGGGCTTGCGTCCGCGCGGCTGCCGCCGTTCGTCGCCGTCGCCGGTGGGCTTGCCGGGGCCGCCTGCGCGCCCGGCGCCGGATTTCGGGGGGCGAGGAGGCTTGCTCATGCCGTGGTCTGCCGGCGCAGGAAGGCGGCCATGCTGCGGCGCGCCTCGGCCGGGGACAGGCGCTCGGTCGGCGGCGCATCGCCGGTGGCGGCGGCGATGCGCTCCAGCATCCGGGCGATCTGCGGGTCCAGTGCCATGATCTGGCCTTCTTTACTTGATGAAACCGATCGCCGCCCGGCTGGTGGGAACCAATAGATCGATGCAGCGTTCGACCGCTGCGTCACCCGCCTTGCAAGTCAACACATCGTTCAGCAGCACACGGCCGAAATTCCCGCAATCATGACCGGCGATCTCGAACACCTTGACCATGGTCTTGCCCGCGCTCAGCGGGGCCATGTCCACGGCCAGCTGGTCGACGATGATGCCCTTCGGGTCGAAGACCACGAGGTCGAGCTGCAGATTGCTGTAGCTCCGGTTGGTGCCGTTGTGCATGACCATGAACGCCCGGCAGCCGTTGTTGCCGGGCTCGAGCTTGTTCAGCTCGATGTCGATCCCCTCCTTCGGCGCCGACTCGGCGGCGGGCTTGTCCTGCGCCAGGGCCGGAAAGGTGGCAATCGCGATAAAAAAAGCGAAAAAACGTGCCGGGCGAACCCAGGCGAAACGGCGGATCTCAGCGGTTTTGCGGGACATATGGCCTTCCGTACGTCTGGACTCGCAGGGCGCGCCATGATACCCGCGCCCCCCGTGACCGCAATGAAATGCACTTGGGCGGTCGGTGTTCCCCGGTTTGCCGACACCATTCCGGGCCCCGACCGTCGGCGCAGAACGTTGCCCCGTCTCCCGGCGACGCCGGGCGGATTGCGCCCGGACGGGCTCCGCCCCGCGCGCCGACAAGGGGGGAGGCGGGCATGACGTCGAAGGGCCTCCTTCTTCTGTCGATCGCTCTGGTCGGGGCTGCGGCCCTCGGCGGCGCGATCGCGATCGATTCTGCGCGCCCGCCTTCGCCGCCCGTCGTCGCCGTCGATCTCGCCGGGATCGCGGTCGAGCCCGCGCATGTCGTCGACCCGGCGGACGCGGCCCGGCCGCAGCCGGTCATCGCCACGACGCGGCGCCTGGCCGAGATGTCTCCGGCCCCTGCCGCCGCGACGCCCGGCAATCCGCTGCAGATCCTGTTCGGCACCGCCTTCGCCGCGGTGCCGCGCATCACGGCGCCGCCGCAGCCCCCGCTCGACCCCTGGGCCGGCGCGCTGCAGGAGGTGACGCGTTCGGCTCCGGTGCCGCAGGAGGGCGAGCCGGTGCTGGTGCCGGTCGGACTGCCGGGCCCCGGGGCCGAGGCCGCGCGGCTCGACCCGCCGGCCCGCCTGGCCGACCCGCTGCCGCCGCCCGCCGGGTTGCCGGTGGCCACGCCGCCGGCGCAGGAAACCACCGAGCCGCCATTGGCCGCGGCCGAAGGCGTGGCGGACACGGCGCCGGTGGAACCCGTCGTCGCTCCGGCGGCCCGGTCCGGCGCCGCGACCCTGATCGACGTCGCACCGAACGAGGCGAAGCCCGTGGTCGTCGCCTCGCTGGGGCCGACCGACGGCCTCCTGGCCGAGACCGCGGCCGCGTCGCCGTTGTCGATCGCGCCGGTGGCCGCGGTGGCGCCCGCGACCGCCGACGCCGTCCCGCCCCAGCCGGCGCTGGCCACCCCATCCGGATCGGGACAGGCGGTGGTCGCGGCCGACGCCGTGGCTATCGTGCAACCCGCCGCGCCCGGGGCGGCACCGGTCTGGGCGCGGCCGCGCTCCTCGCTGCTGCGGGTCGACCGGCCCGAGCCGGAGGAGATCGAGCGGCTGGACACGGCATTGGCCCGCGCCGTGTCGCTGATCGAGCCTGCGGGCGCGCCCTGGCTGCGCGACGCCGAGGCCGATGGCAGCGGCCGCCGCCTGACCGGCTGCGGCCCGGGCGACCTGGCCTGCACCATCTTCGTCTCCGGCCGCGGCAGTGCGCTCGACCAGCCCTCGCCCTTGCTGCGGCAGCTGGGGACGGCGCCGATGAGCATCGGCGGCGTGCCCCTGCCGGCCGAGCCGGCGCAGGCGGAGCGCGCGCTGCGCTGCCTCGCCTTCACCGCCTACACCGAGGCGGGAAACCAGGGCACGCGCGGCATGGCGGCGGTGGGCTGGGTGGTGATGAACCGCATCGCCGTGGCCAACGACTTCGGCGATTCACCCTGCGAGGTCCTGGCAGACCCCGGCCAGTTCGAGCCGCTGTCGCGCCCGCGCTTCCGCGCCTTCGCCAAGGCGGTGCGGAGCGGCGCGATGCCGCAGTTCCCGCAGCCGCTCAGCGCCCAGGACGAGATCCTGCAGCGCACCGCGCGGCTCGTCGTCTGGCAGATGCTGGACGGCTATTTCGCCGACGACCCGACCGACGGCGCCCAGTATTTCCTGGCCCCCGCGGCGATGCGGGCGCTGGGCCGCGGCATGCCAGCCTGGACCAGCCGTTTCCGCCGCAGCGCCTCGATCGGCGATCACGTCTTCTACCGGCCGAAGCGGGGCGGCTGATCCAGCGCGGGAAGGGGTGGCCGGTCCGGCGTCCTGCACCACCTTATCTGCGGGCGGGGACCAGCGGGCCGCCTTGCCCTGAAATCGTCACGAATCTTCCCTGGTCCCGGCCCGTCGCCCGACCTAGAACGGACGTGATGGCCGCCACCGATTCCGCCTCTCCGCCGCCTTCCCTCGGCTCGGTCCTCCTGGCCGTGGCGCCGCTGCTGTTCAGCGCCGCCATCATGATCATGGGCAACGGCCTGTTCGGCACGCTGGTCGCGGTGCGGATGGATCTCGACGGCTTCGACGTCGGCACCATCGGCCTGGTGCTGGCCTTCTATTCCGGCGGCTTCGCCCTGGGCACGCTGATCTGCCCGCGGATCGTGCTGCTGGTCGGCCATATCCGAACCTTCGCCGCCTTCGCCGCGATCGCCTCCGCCGCCGCCCTGTTCCATGCGCTCTGGGTCGACCCGATCGTCTGGGCGGTGCTGCGCCTCGTCACCGGCATCAGCATGGCGGTGCTGTTCACGATCATCGAGAGCTGGCTGAACGCCCGTGCCTCGAACGCCGTGCGCGGCCGGGTGATGTCCTCCTACATGGCGGTGAACTACACCGCCTTCGGCCTGTCGCAGCCCTGGCTGACGGCGATGGACCCGGCCGGCTTCGCCCTATTCTCGGTGGTGGCGATGCTGGTGTCGCTGTCGCTGGTGCCGCTGTCGCTGACCCCGGTCGAGACGCCGCCGGTGATCAAGGTCAAGCGCTTCGGCCTGCGCGCCCTGATCGCGATCTCGCCGCTCGGCGTCGCCGGCTGCTTCTCCGTCGGGCTGATCAGCGCCGCCTTCTCCGGCATGGGGCCGGTCTACGCCCGCACCATCGATCCGTCGCCGGACTGGATCGCCGGCTTCATGATGACGGCGATCTTCGCCGGGTTCCTGCTGCAATACCCGGTCGGCCGGCTGTCCGACCGCTTCGACCGGCGCCAGGTGTTCCTCGGCATCACCGTCTCGCTGGCCCTGATCAGCGCGGCGTTGGCACTGTTCGGCGGGCTGTCGATGACGCTGCTGCTGGTGCTGCTCGCGGCCTTCGGCGGGCTGT
The DNA here is from genome assembly GCF_916619195.1 of Inquilinus sp. Marseille-Q2685. NCBI lineage: Bacteria > Pseudomonadati > Pseudomonadota > Alphaproteobacteria > Rhodospirillales > Rhodospirillaceae > Inquilinus > Inquilinus sp. Marseille-Q2685. Next base: position 215,155 of record NZ_CAKAKL010000006.1, on the reverse strand, counting down.
CCTACACCATCTATCCGCTCAGCCTCAGCCACGCGAACGACTTCATGCGGCCGGAGCAGCTGGTGCCGGCCGCCGCCGGCCTGCTGCTGTGCTATGGCGTCGGCGCGGTGTTCGGGCCGATCGTGGCGTCGCGGGTGATGCAGCTGCTGGGCCCGTCCGGGCTGTTCGTCTGGACCGGCTCGGTCGCGGCGCTGCTGGCCCTGTTCACGATCTACCGCATGACCCGGCGCGCGGCGATGCCGAACGAGGAGCAGGGCAGCTTCGTCGCCGTGCCGACCACGACGCCGGTCGCGGCCGAGCTCGACCCGCGCGCGCCGGACGAGACGCCGCCGACCATGCGCGACGCCGCCTGAAGGGAACCGCCATGCTGACCCGCCGCCGCCTGCTGACCTCGGTGCTTCCCGCCGCCGGGATGGCCGCGGCGGGGCTCGGCGGGATGCGATCGGCGCGGGCGCAGGACCCGCTGTTCTTCCGGATCGGCACCGGCACCACCGGCGGCACCTACTTCCCGATCGGCGGCATCATCGCCGGCGCCATCTCCGGCCCCCCCGGCCTGCCCCCCTGCGGCAGCGCCGGCGGCAGCTGCGGGGTCTCCGGCCTGATCGCGGTGGCCCAGGCCAGCGCCGGGTCGATCGACAACATCCGGCGGATCCATGACGGCGAGTTCGATTCGGGCCTGGCCCAGGCTGACGTCGCCTTCGCCGCCTACACCGCCGAGGGGCCTTTCGCCGGCCAGCCGCCGGTGACCAGCCTGCGCGCCATCGCCCATCTCTTCTCCGAATTCGTCCATGTCGTGGTGCCGGCCGACAGCCCGGTGCAGTCGGTGGCGGATCTCAAGGGCAAGCGCGTCTCGGTCGGCGCCGAAGGCTCCGGCACGATCTACGACATCCGCCTGATCCTGGCCGCCTACGGCCTGAAGCAGACGGATGTGACCGAGATCTACGAGCGGCCGGAGCCGTCCGCGGACCTGCTGGCCGAAGGTGGGCTCGACGCCATGGTGATGACCGGCGGCCCGCCGCTCGGCGTGATCGCCGACTTGGCGCGGCGGCGGCCGATCCGGCTGCTGCCGGTCACAGGGCCGGAGGCGGAGGCCCTGATCGCCAAGGTGCCGTTCTTCACCCAGGAGCCGATCCCCGCAGGCCTGTATGACGGCGTCGCGGCGGAGGTGCCGGGCCTGTCGGTCGGGGCGATCTGGCTGGTGGCGGAACGGATCGCCGAGGCCACGGTCTACGAGATCACCCGCGCGCTGTGGCAGAAATCGACGCTGGACCTGTTGGCGGCGGGCCACCCGCGCGGCAAGGAGATCGCGCTCGAAGGGGCCACGCGGGGCCTCGGCGTGCCGCTTCATCCCGGCGCCGCCCGCTACTATGCCGAGCATGCGGTGCTCAGCCTGCCCGCCCGGGCGACGCCCTAGAGACCATTCGGGAATGCTGCTGGTGCGGCCGTCTGACGGCGGTTTCTCCGCTTCCGGTGCTCACGGACTTCACGTCCGCTGCGCTCCGGTTCTCGAAACCCCCGCCAGCCGACTCACACCAGCGCATTCCCAAACGGTCTCTGAACGATGCCTCTCAGCTAAGCCCGGCGGACCGGATGTCGATCCACATTCATCCAGTTGAAATGTGCCGGCCGACCCCGTAGAACTTGACGCACATCAGGAGTTGGGCACTGCCCGACGCCAACCTGCTTCCCCGAGCAAGGTGGCGCTCCCGAAAGGGAGGATGTGGTCGAACCGACAACCAAGCGGGTCATTCCACAATCGGTCCTGCCCACGACGCGTGGAAACCGACCGAAGCTATGCCGATCAAGATTCCGAACGACCTGCCCGCCCGGTCCGTCCTCGAAGCGGAAGGGGTCATGGTGATGCTCGAGGCGCAGGCGGTGCGGCAGGACATCCGGCCGATGCGGATCGGCCTGCTGAACCTGATGCCGAACAAGGTCAAGACCGAGACCCAGTTCGCCCGGCTGCTTGGCGCCTCGCCGCTGCAGGTCGAGCTGACGCTGGTCAAGATGACCAACCACGTCCCGCGCAACACGCCCAGCGACCACATCCTGTCCTTCTACCGCGACTGGGAGGATGTCCGGACAGAGAAGTTCGACGGCTTCATCGTCACCGGCGCGCCGGTCGAGACGATGCCGTTCGAGCAGGTGACCTACTGGGACGAGCTGCGCCGGGTCTTCGACTGGACGCAGACCAACGTCCATGGCTGCTTCAACATCTGCTGGGGGGCCCAGGCGGCGGTGCACCATTTCCACGGCGTGCCCAAGCACGCGCTGCCCCAGAAGAAGTTCGGCGTGTACCGCCACCGCATCGTCGAGCCGGCCTCGCCTTATCTCCGCGGCTTCTCGGACGACTTCACCATTCCGGTGTCGCGCTGGACCGAGACGCGGCGCGAGGACATCCCGGCCGAGAGCGGCATGAAGGTGCTGATGGAGTCGGACGATGCCGGCCTGTGCCTGCTGGACGACCCGGGGCGCCGGTCGCTGCACATGTTCAACCATGTCGAATACGACACCGACACGCTCGGCGACGAATATTTCCGGGACGTCGCCGCCGGCAAGCCGATCGCCCTGCCGCACGACTACTTCCCGGGGAACGACCCCGCTCGCCGCCCGCAGAACCGGTGGCGCAGCCACGCCCATCTGTTGTTCGGCAACTGGATCAACCAGCTGTACCAGACCACGCCCTACGAGATCGACGACATCGGCCGGGGCTGAGGCAGGGCCGCCTGGCGGTTTGTCGGCGTTCGTCCCTCATCGTCATTGCGAGGAGGCGAAGCCGACGAAGCAATCCAGGGGGTGCGTGCACCAGCCTCTGGATTGCTTCGCTGCGCTCGCAATGACGGTTGAAGGCGATCGGGAAGGGGCGGCGCTCTCAGAACATCAGCACCCAGGGCTCGGCCATCCCCGCCTCGACCCAGCGCCGCATCGCCGGCAGGTCCAGGATCGCGTCGGCATAGGTCCGGCAGGCGGGGTCGAGCGGCACCCGATAGCGGTCGAATCGCACCACCACCGGCGCATACATGCAGTCGGCCGCGCCGAAGGCGCCGAACAGGAAGGGGCCCTCGGCGCCAGCCGCCGCGCGGCACTGCCGCCAGATCGCGGTGATGCGGGCGATGTCGGCCCCGGTGGCGTCGCTGCGGGCCTTGCCCGGATCGACCGGCGCCAGGTCCATCGGCAGCTCGTTGCGCAGGGCCGTGAAGCCGCTGTGCATCTCGGCCGAGACCGACCGCGCCAGCGCCCGCCGCGCCGGGTCGCGCGGCCACAGGGCGAGATCCGGGAAGCGCTCGGCCAGGTATTCGAGGATCGCCAGGCTGTCCCACACCGTGGTGCCGCCGTCGATCAGCGCCGGCACCTTGCCGCTCGGCGAATGGCGCAGGATCGCCTCCTTCGACCCGTCACGGTACAGCGGGATCAGGACCTCCTCGAAGGCGACGCCGTGATGCGCCAGGGCCAGCCAGGGCCGCAGCGACCAGGAGGAATAGCGCTTGTTGCCGATGACGAGGCGCATGGCGGGTCCGCTCCGGCTGAGGGGTTGGCAAGGCAAACGGGCTGGAGCATGGTGTGCCGCCCCGAGTTCCCGAACGCAAGAAGGCCTGCGCCGTGCTGCCTCAACTGGTCGATGCCGCCGAGGGAGAGACCGTCTCTCTGATCCCGCTCAGCAAGGCCGCGTTGGACGGCTGGCGCGCCGCCGCGACGCCGGCGCAGCGGGCCTGGGCCGAGGCCAACGGCTTCGCCGCGGAATCGGGCCGCACCCTGGCGCTGCCGGGCGAAGGCGGGCGGGTCGACGCGATCCTGGTTGGCATCGACTCCGCGGCCGATGCCTGGGCTTTCGCCGGGCTGCCGACGTCCCTGCCGGCAGGCACCTATTCGCTGGATGATTCGGCCGAGCCGGCGACCGCCACCGCCGCCGCCTTCGGCTGGGCGCTCGGCGGCTATCACTACGGCCGCTACAAGGGGCCGGAGCGGGCCTCGGCCAAGCTGGTCTGGCCGAAGGCGGCCGACCGCGCCGCGGTCGAGCGCGCGGCCAGCGCCCCCACGCTGGTGCGCGACTTGGTCAACACCCCGGCCAACGACCTCGGCCCGGCCGAGCTGGCCGCCGCGGCCGAGGCGCTGGCCAAGGAGTTCGGCGCCCGCTTCAGCGTCACCGTCGGCGACGAGCTGCTGACCCGCAACTACCCGCTGATCCACGCCGTCGGCCGCGCCTCCAGCCGGGCGCCGCGGCTGATCGACATCACCTGGGGTGATCCGTCGGCGCCGAAGGTGACGCTGGTCGGCAAGGGCGTCGTCTTCGATTCGGGCGGCCTCGACCTCAAGGATTCCGGCAACATGCTGCTGATGAAGAAGGACATGGGCGGCGCCGCCCATGCCCTCGGCGTCGCCCGCATGGTGATGATGGCGCAGCTGCCGGTGCGGCTGCGCGTGCTGGTGCCGGCGGTCGAGAACGCGGTGTCCGGCGACGCCTTCCGGCCGATGGACGTGTACCGCAGCCGCAAGGGGCTGACGGTCGAGATCGGCAACACCGACGCCGAGGGGCGGCTGGTGCTGTGCGACGCGCTGGAGGAGGCGTCGTCGGAGAAGCCCGAGATCATCGTCGATTTCGCCACCCTGACCGGCGCCGCCCGGGTCGCCCTCGGCACCGACGTGCCGGCGATGTTCTCGAACGACGACGCCACCGCCGACGCGCTGGCCGCGGTGTCGCGCCGGGTCGAGGACCCGCTGTGGCGCCTGCCGCTGTGGCAGCCCTACAACCGGCTGCTGAGATCCGGCATCGCCGACATCAACAACGCGCCCGACACGCGCTTCGGCGGGGCCATCACCGCGGCCCTGTTCCTCGAGCGCTTCGTGGCGCCGGGCGTGCCCTGGGTGCATATCGACCTCTATGCCTGGAACGGCGCCGACCGCCCGGGCCGGCCGAAGGGCGGCGAGGCGATGACGATGCGGGCCGTCTACGCCCTGCTGGAGGAGCGGTTTGGAGGCCGGCGCTGATTCGATCGACCGTATCGCCGGAGCCGAGGGAGAGGACGGCATGACCGTCGCCCTGACCTCGCACCAGGCGCTGGAGCTGTGGCGCCACGCCCTGACCGCGGCGGTCCGGCGCGAGGCGCCGGACCTGTCGTCGCGGCAGATCGCGCTCCTGCTCACCATCTACCTGACCCCGGCGCCGCACACGGTGCGCGGCCTGTCCTCGACCCTGCACATCTCCAAGCCGGCGGTGACCCGCGCGCTCGACCGGCTGGGCGAGCTGGGCCTGACCCGCCGCACCGTCGACCCGGCCGACCGGCGCAACGTGCTGATCGAGCGGACCGAGGCCGGCCAGGCCTATCTCGACGGCTTCGCCGACCTGGTGCGCCAGGCCGCCAGCATGATCGGCGCCGCGGCGTGACCACCTCGCCCGATATCGACCGCAACCTGGTGCCCTGGCGGCCGGACCTCGCGTCCGAGAGCCTGCGCGGCGTCCATGCGGCGGAACGCTACGCCGCCGGCACGCTGCACCAGGCGGTCCGCGGCATCGTGCCGATGCGTTCGGCCCCCGACGCGTCGCGCGGCCAGGCGACCGAGATGCTGCATGGCGAGACCATCACGGTCTACGAGGTGAAGGACGGCTGGGCCTGGGGCCAGCTCACCGCCGACGGCTATGTCGGCTATGTCGAGGCGGCGGCACTGTCCGACCGGGTCGCCGCGCCGACCCACCGGATCCGGGCCTTCCGCGCCTTCCTCTATCCGGATCCCGACTTCAAGCGCCCGCCGGTCCGCGCGCTGAGCTTCCGCAGCCCGGTCGAGGTGGTGGAGACGGCGAAGGGCTATGCCCGGATCCGCGAGGCCGGCGAGCCCGGCGGCTGGGTGCCGGAGGTGGCGCTGGGGCCGCTCGACGCCGCCGAGCCCGATGTGGTGGCGACGGCGCAGCGCTTCCTCGGCGTGCCCTATCTGTGGGGCGGCCGCTCCAGCCTCGGCATCGACTGCTCCGGCCTGGTCCAACTGGCCTGCGCCGCGGCCGGCCACGCCATCGAGCGCGACACCTACCGTCAGGCGCGGACCGCGGGGACGCTCGTGGGCACGGGTGAGGGCGCCGGGCTGCGGCGCGGCGACCTGGTCTATTTCCCCGGCCATGTCGGGCTGATGGCCGACGGCGAGACCCTGATCCACGCCAATGTCCGGGCGGCCTGCGTCTCGCTCGACCCGGTGCGCGAGGTAGCCGCCCGTGTCGAAGCGGACGAGGGCAGGGGCATCACAGCGGTGCGGCGGTTCGGGTAGGTCCCGTCACCGCCGCTCCGCCGTCTCCCCGATCGTCGCTTTGATCAGCTGGCGTAGCCAGCGGTGGCCGGCATCCTTGTCGAAGCGCGGATGCCAGGACTGGACGACGGTGACCGTCGGCACCGTCACCGGCAGCTCGAAGGACCGCACCGCCAACCCCAGCGCCGCCGCGCGCGCGACGACGGCAAGCGGCAGCGCGGCGACGATGTCCGAAGAGGCGGCGGTGAACAGCGCGGCGTAGAAGCTGGGCATCACCAGCGTCACCCGGCGCGATAGGCCCTGCCGCTCCAGCGCATCGTCGATCAGGCCGCGGCTGCGGCCGCGCCGGGACGCGCTGATATGGGGCGCGGCGGCGAAGCGCTCGGCCGTCATGGCGCCCCGCAGCAGCGGATGGCCCTCCCGCACCACCCCGACGAAGCGGTCCTGCAGCAGGGTCTGGACGCGGATCTCGGGGCCGGTCTCGCTGCCCAGCACGCCGATATCGAGGTCGATGCGACCCTCGCGCAGATCTTTGACGTCCTCCCGGCCCTGGTCGGTGAAGCGCAGGGTGACCCCCGGCGCCTGCCGTGCCGCCGCCGCGGCCAGCCCGGCCGAGAACACACCGGCGGCGTAGTCGCTGGCCCGGATGGTGAAGGTGCGCTCCAGCGTCGAGGGGTCGGTGGCGCCCTCCGGCCGCAGCAGCGCCTGCGCATCCTCCACCACCGCGCGGACGCGGTCCCGCAGCTCGATCGCCCGCGGCGTCGGCACCAGCCGGCGGCCGGCGCGCACCAGCACCGGGTCGCCGACGGCGTCGCGGATGCGGGCCAGCGTCCGGCTCATCGCCGGCGCGCTCAGATTCATGCGGCGGGCGGCGCCGGCGACGCTGCCTTCGGCCAGCAGCGCGTCGAGCGCCACCAGCAGGTTCAGATCCATGGAATGCATCGAACGCAACTATAAAGTCAGAAGACTGCACTGGAAAGCATACCCGAGACGGGTCAGCTTCGGGCCGACCGTTCAACCGAGAGATCCGTCATGTCCTCCACCGCATCCTCCGACGCGGCCGCGGCCCCGTCCGGCGCGGCCCGGCAGCTGCTGCCCTTCGCCCTGATCGTCTTCCTCGGCTACGGCATGGTCGGCCTGCCGCTGGCGGTGCTGCCGGTCCATGTCCACGAGACCCTGGGCCAGGGCCCGCTGGCCGTGGCCCTGGCCGTGGCGCTGCAGCCGGCGGTCACGCTGCTGACGCGGCCCTGGGCCGGCGGGCTGTGCGACCGGCTCGGCGGCAAGGCCGCGGTGCTGGCCGGCGTGGCCGGCGCCGCCCTGTCCGGCCTGCTCTACGCCGGTGCTTCGCTGCCGGCCGACCCCCGGCTCGGTCTCGCCCTGCTGCTGCTCGGCCGGGCCGCGGCCGGGCTGGGCGAGGGGCTTCTGATGGTCGGCGGGCTGGCCTGGAGCATCGCCGCGGTCGGCGGGCCGCGGGCCGGCAGGGCCATGGTCTGGATCGGCATCGCCATGTACGGCGCCATCGCCGCGGGCGGCCCGGCCGGACTGGCGCTGCGCGGCTGGGGCGGCTTCGGCGCGGTGGCCGGCGCCATCGTCGTCGCGGCGCTGCTGGCCGGGCTGGTCGCGATGCCGCTGCTGGCGGTGCGCGGGGCGGGCGGGGCGCGACTGCCCTTCCTGCGGGTGCTGGGCATGATCCTGTGGCAAGGGGCCGGGCTGGCTCTCGCCTCGGTCGGGTTCGGCGCGATCTCATCCTTCATCGCCCTCGACTTCCAGGCGGAGGGATGGGGCGGCGCCGGCTTCGCCCTCAGCGCCTTCGGCGGGGCCTATATCCTGGCGCGGCTGCTGTTCGGGCACTTCCCCGACCGCTTCGGCGGCGCCTGGGTGGCCGCGGGGTCGCTGGCCGTGCAGGTGCTCGGCCTGCTGCTGCTGTGGGCGGCGGCGGTGCCGCAGGTGGCGCTGGCCGGCGCCTTCCTGACCGGGGCCGGCTTCTCGCTGGTCTTCCCCTCCTTTGGGGTGGAGGCGGTGAAGCGCGTGCCGGCCGCCAGCCGCGGCGCCGCACTCGGGGCCTATGTCGCTTTCTTCGACATCGGCCTGGCCGCGACCGGACCGGTGATCGGGCTGGTGGTGACGCGGTTCGGCTATTCCGCCGCCTTCGCCGCCGGCGCGCTCTGCGCCGCGCTGGCCCTGCTGTCGACGCTGCGCCGGGCGACGTCGTGACCGCCGGGTCAGTACCCCCGCGACCGGTCGACCACATCCTCCATCTGCTCGCCGCGTTCGAATCGGGCGATCTGCTCGGCCAGGCGCAGCGTCGCGTATTTGGCGTTGTTGTTGGCGGCGACGTGCGGGGTCAGCACCACCTTCGGATGGGTCCAGAACGGGTGGTCCGGCGGCAGCGGCTCGGTCCGGAACACGTCCAGCACCGCGCCGGCGAGGTGGCCGGAATCGAGCGCCGCGATCAGATCGGCGTCGACCAGGTGATGGCCGCGCCCGGCATTGATCACCCAGGCGCCGCGCGGCAGGGCCGCGAACAGTTTCCGGTCGAGGATGTCCTCGGTCTCCGCCGTCAGCGGCAGCAGGCAGACCAGGATCTCGGACCGGGCCAGGAAGGCGTCGAGCTGCGCCGCGCCGGCGAAGCCCTCCACCCCCTCGACCGCCTTGGGCGTGCGGCTCCAGCCCGCGACGCGGAAGTTCAGCGCCTTCAGCGCCCGGGCCGCGGCGCCGCCCAGCGTGCCGAGGCCGAGGATGCCGACGGTGACGTCGCGGGCCAGCCGCTGATCGTGCTGCAGCCACACCCCGGCCGCCTGCTGGGCGCGGTAGGTCCGGGCCTGGCGGTGGATCGTCAGCACCTGCTCGGCCACGAACTCGACCATGCCTTCGGTCAGGCTGAGATCGACCATGCGCACCAGCGGCACGTCGGCCGGCAGGGTCGGGTCGCGCAGCATGGCGTCGATGCCGGCGCCGAGCGAGTAGATCACCTTGAGGTTCGGCAGCCCCGCCAGCATGCCGGCCGGCGGCTTCCAGACGATCGCGTAGTCGATCTCGGCCGGATCGCCGATCCCGGGCCAGACCCGGACCTCCAGCGCCGGCATCGCCGCGCGCAGCGCCGGCAGCCACTGGGCGGGATCGTCGGTGGCCGAGGCGAAGACGGCGACGGGCATCGGAAGCTCTCCGGGCAGATCCTGTGTCGCCCAGCGCATGCCCGATCCGGCGGGATCAGGCAAGATCCGGGCGAGAGGATTGATCACAGATTCTGGATGCTGAATGTAAATAATAGCAATAGACATATGTATATGATTGTAATTTATCTGCGCTGATGACAATCGGCCGGGGAAGGCCTATCTCATCTCCATGGTCATTGTGCCGGGCGGACCTTCCCGCCGCCCGGTCCGGCAAAGGGGAAGAGGCCATGCCCGACACCGCCCTGGCGCGGAAGGCCGAAGCCGCGATCGCGTTCGACAGGAACGCCGAGGTGTTCGCGCTGATGCGCGACTCCGCCGCTGTCCTGGCGCGGCAGGAGCCGATCCTGGCCCCGGTCGTCGAACGCATCGTGCTCGGCGCCGCCGATTTCAGCGATGCGCTCGCCCGCCTGCTGGCCACCAAGCTGGAATGCGACACCGCCTGCCATGACCGGCTGCTGGCGCTGGCGACCGAGGCGATGCGCGCCGACCCGGCGATCGCCGGCCATGCGGTGCTGGACCTCGACGCGATCAAGGACCGTGACCCGGCGGCGCGCAACCACCTGACGCCGTTCCTGTTCTTCAAGGGCTTCCACGCGCTGCAATGGTACCGGGTGGGCCACTGGCTGCTCGGCCAGGGCCGCCACGCCCTCGCCAGCTTCCTGCAGAGCCGGGTGTCGGAGAGCATGGGGGTCGACATCCATCCCGCCGCCCGGATCGGCTGGGGGCTGCTGATCGACCACGGCACCGGCGTCGTCATCGGCGAGACCGCGGTGGTCGGCAACGACGTCTCGATCCTGCACGGCGTCACCCTCGGCGGCACCGGCAAGGAAAGCGGCGACCGCCACCCGAAGGTGCGCGACGGCGTGCTGATCGGCGCCGGCGCCAAGATCCTCGGCAATATCGAGATCGGCGAGGGCGCCAAGATCGGCGCCGGCAGCGTGGTGTTGGCCCCGGTGCCGCCGCACCGGACGGCGGTGGGCGTCCCCGCCCGCATCGTCGGCTCGTGTACGGAGCCGCTGCCCGCCCTGACCATGGATCACTCGATCCCGGTACCGCCCGGCATCGACTTCGTGATCTGACCACATCGGGGTTTACCAGCGACCACTGATCGGCTCTCTGGCTCCCGTCATCGCGAGCCGGCGTGGCGATCCAGCGGCACCGGTCTCTGGATGGCCACGCCCCTTCGGGGCTTGCCAGGATGGGTCAGTATGTCGGATCGCTGGTTCCGGCTACACCCCGGTGACCCAGTCGAACAGCAGCTTGACGTTGAGCACGATGATCACCGCCGAGACCGCCCAGGCCGTCCATTTCAGCCAGGCCGGGTTGGCGAAGCGGCCCATCTTGGCCCGGTCGCTGGTGAAGGCGACCAGCGGCACCACGGCGAAGGGCAGCTGCAGGCTCAGCACCACCTGGCTCAGCACCAGCAGCTGGGCGGTGCCGCTCTCGCCGTACATCGCGGTCACGATCACCGTCGGCACGATGGCGATGCCGCGGGTGATCAGCCGCCGCAGCCAGGGCTTCAGCCGGATCGACAGGAAGCCCTCCATCACGATCTGCCCGGCCAGGGTGGCCGTGAGGGTCGAGTTCTGGCCGGAGGCGAGCAGCGCCACGGCGAACAGCGTGCTGGCGATGCCGACGCCCAGCACCGGCGCCAGCAGTTGATAGGCGTCCTGGATCTCGGCCACCTCGGTCCGGCCGGTGGTGTGGAAGGCGGCGGCGGCCAGGATCAGGATCGCGGCGTTGATGAACAGGGCGAACATCAAGGCCACGGTCGAATCGATGGTGGCGTAGCGGATCGCCTCGCGCTTTCCGGTCTCGCCCCGGTCATAGGCCCGGGTCTGCACGATCGAGGAGTGCAGGTACAGGTTATGCGGCATCACCGTCGCCCCGATGATGCCGATGGCGATGTACAGCATCTCCGGGTTGGTGACGATCTGGGGCGAGGGCAGGAAGCCGCGGGCGATCTCGGCGATCGCCGGCTGGGCCAGGATCAGCTCGACCAGGAAGCAGCCGGCGATGATCAGCATCAGGCCGACGATGAAGGCCTCGAGATGCCGGAAGCCGCGATTCTGCAGGTACAGCACCACCATGACGTCGAGCGCGGTCAGCACCACGCCCCACAAGAGCGGGATGCCGAACAGCAACTGCAGCGCGATCGCGGTGCCGATCACCTCGGCCAGGTCGCAGGCGACGATCGCGACCTCGCACAGCAGCCACAGGGCCATGGCGATCGGGCGCGAATAGTGGTCGCGGCAGGCCTGGGCCAGGTCGCGCCCGGTGACGATGCCCAGCTTGGCGGCCAGCGCCTGCAGCAGGATCGCCATCACGTTCGACAGCAGGATGACGGAGAGCAGCGTATAGCCGAAGGCCGAGCCGCCGGCCAGGTCGGTCGCCCAGTTGCCCGGATCCATGTAGCCGACGGCCACGAGATAGCCGGGGCCGACGAAGGCGAATAGCTTGCGCAGCCAGCCCACGCCCTTCGGCACGGCGATGGTCCGGTGCACCTCGGGCAGGCTCGGGGCGGCCGGCGCGGTGCGCCAGCCGGACCCGGCGGCGCTGCCCTGCTGGGCGATCTCCTGGGCGGCGATGTCGCTTCTCATCATGCGCGCTCGTTTCTCTCCGCTGCCGTGCAGCGGCTGCAAATCGGTATCCGATCGATTTCCCCTTCTCCTGTATAATGTAGCCACGGCTAAATTCTTGGCAAGCGTCATCACCTTGTCATTTTCCGATCAGCCGGTATGATGCGCCGCAACCGCGCCGGCCTCAGGGACCGCAAGCATCGCGGCCCCGATTCAGCAATGGAGCCGGAAGGGATTCGGCTCTCGAGGACAGACGAGATGACGGAACAGGACCGCCCGACCGACACCGGGCTCCAGGCCGCGGGGTTCAGCCGGGTGCGCCAGGCCCGGCAGACCGAGACGGCGGAAGACTATGTCGAGATGATCGCCGAGCTGATCGACAGCCAGGGCGAGGCGCGGATCGTCGAACTGGCGGAGCGGTTCGGCGTGGCCCATGCCACGGTGAACAAGACCATCGCCCGGCTGCAGCGCGAAGGGCTGGTCAGCGCCCGGCCGTACCGCTCGATCTTCCTGACCGACGCCGGCCGCGAGATGGCCGATTCCTGCCGCCGGCGCCACCGCATCGTGGTCGAGTTCCTGAAATCGATCGGGGTCAGCGACGAGGCGGCGGAGATCGACGCCGAGGGCATCGAGCACCATGTCAGCGCCGAGACCCTGGCCGCCTTCGAGCGCCTGGTGGTGCTGAAGAGCTGAGCCCGGGAGCCGGCTTCATCAACCGGATCCGTCCAAGGGCCTGCCGAACCGCATATCCTGAACCGAATCTCCCATTCCGGCTTCACTCGTTCGTATGACGCGCCATCCCGCGGGATGTGATCGCATGGCGGACCTTCGGTCCGGACAGATGGGGAAGCGCAAATGCCGACGCAGATTTATGCGGGAAATACGATCGGTACCGGCTTGGTCGCCAATCTCGGCACCGAGGACGATGTCTTCGTCTCCAGCGGCGCGACTTTGGGGTCGACCGACGGGACAGCGATCTACGGGGTCGGCAGCGATCATACGGCGACCATTCTGGGCACGGTCTTCGGCCATCGGATCGGGATCCAGCTGGGCGGCTCCATCGACGACACGAGCAACCGGATCACGATCGCCGAGGACGCCTATGTCGGAGGAGGCGACAGCGCCATCGTGCTCTCAGGCCGGTTCGGCCGGTTGACGAACGAGGGCACGGTCGCCGGCGATCTGGCCGGCATCTATATCGGCGGTTCACTCAATGACGGCGAACCCACCGCGCTGACCTCAGCGATCGAGAACACGGGGCGAATCGAGGCGAACGACTGGGGCATCGTGCGGATAGATGATTCCGAGATGACGATCACCGTGAACAACAGCGGCGTGATCTCCGCCCGCATTTATGCCTATCTCGGAGATAGGGGAGACGGTATCGACCAGATCACCAACACCGGGACGATAGAGGGCGATATCAGGCTCGGAGCCGGAGACGATCTGTTCGACAGCCATCTGGGCCGGTTCCGCGGCTATGTGTCCGGTGACGACGGCAACGACCGGATCCTGTGCTCGGCCGGCGACAACATCCTCGATGGCGGCATGGGCGCCGATTTCATGCAGGGCGGGGCCGGCAACGACGGCTATGTCGTCGACGACGTGCGGGACACCGTGGACGAAAGCGTCGCCGGGTCGGGCGGCACCGACACGGTCTCGGCCTATATCAGCTTCAGCCTGGTCGCTTCCGCCCGCCTGCTGGGCACGATCGAGAACCTGCAGCTCGGCCCGGGGAACATCAACGGCACCGGCAATGCGCTGGCGAACACGATCACCGGCTATACCGGAAACAATGTGCTCGACGGCGGCGCCGGCGCGGACACCATGATCGGCTATGTCGGCAACGACACCTATGTCGTCGACAATGCCGGGGACGTGGTCGACGAGAGTCTCACCGGCTCGAACGGCGTCGACATGGTGCGCTCGACGATCGGCTTCAGCCTGGCCAGCACGACGGCCGTGCGCGGCGCCGTGGAGAACCTGGCGCTGCTCGGCAGCGCCAATCTCAGCGGCACGGGCAACAGCCTCGGCAACCTGCTGGCGGGCAACGGCGGCGCCAACACGCTGAGCGGCCTGGCCGGCAACGACATCCTCCGGGGCGAGGCCGGCGCCGACACGCTGATCGGCGGTGCCGGCATCGACACGGCGAGCTACTACACCGCGTCGGCCGGTGTCGCGGTCAATCTCGCCTCCGGCACCGGCGGCGACGCCCAGGGCGACACCCTGAGCGATATCGAGAATCTCGCGGGCAGCCGGTTCAACGACAGCCTGATCGGCAACACCAACGCCAACGCGCTGCACGGCGGAGACGGCAACGACGTGCTGGTCGGGGCGGGAGGGGCCGATGCGATGACCGGCGGCGCCGGTGCGGACCGTTTCGTCTACGGTTCCGCGGCCCAGAGCCTGACGGGCGCCGGCGCCGACCGGATCGCCGATTTCAGCCACGCCCAGAGCGACCGCATCGACCTGTCGGCGATCGACGCGAACACGGCGGCCGCCGGAAACCAGGCCTTCGGATTCATCGGCACCGCCGCCTACACCGGCGTCGCGGGCCAGCTCCGCTACGCCGTGGGCGGCGGCGTCACCACGATTGCCGGCGACCTCGACGGCGACCGGGCCTCCGACTTCGCCATCACACTCACCGGGGCGGTCAGCCTCGTGGCCGGCGACTTCGTGCTCTAGCTACGCGGCTTTGCGCGCCTCGACATACTCGGCCGACTGCATCTCCATCAGCCGGCTCTCGGTGCGGGCGAATTCCAGCGCCTGGCTGTCGCCGGCATAGAGCTGGGTGACCGGCACCTCGGCCGCGATCACCACCCGGCGGCGCGCCTCGTACAGGCTGTCGATCAGCACGATGAAGCGCTTCATCTCGTGGCGCTTGGCCTCGGTGAAGCGCGGCACGCCCTCGATGATCACGGTGTGGAAGGCGTCGGCCAGGGTCAGGTAGTCGGCGGCGCCGAGCGGTCGGGCGCACAGCGCGTCGAAGTCGCACCAGGCCACGCCCCTGGCGGCGCGCGGCACCTCCAGCGTGCGGTTGCCGGGGACGGACAGGGTGACGGGGGCGCCCTCGGCGCCGTCGGTCAGGTCGGCGAACAGGTCGCTCAGCGCCCGGTGCGCCAGGGCGCCGAGCGGCGAGTGGTAGACCGGCCGGCCGCGCAGCCGGTCGAGCCGATAGTCACGGCCGCCGTCCAGCTCCGCCACCTCCAGCTTCTTCTTGATCATGGCGATGAAGGGCAGGAAGCGGTCGCGCTGCAGCCCGTCCTTGTACAGGTCGTCCGGCGCCCAGTTCGAGGTCGCGACCACGATCACGCCGAGCCCGAACAGCGCCTGGAACAGCCGGCCCAGGATCATGGCGTCGGCGATGTCGACGACATGGAACTCGTCGAAGCACAGCAGCCAAGCCTCGGCAGCGATGCGGCGGGCCAGGGGCGGGATCGGGTCCGCGTTGTCCGCCTCGGCCGCGGCGCCGGACTGGCGCCATTCATGGATGCGCTGATGCACCTCGAGCATGAAGGCGTTGAAATGCACCCGGCGCTTCCGCGGCACCGGCGTGGTCTCGAAGAACAGGTCCATCAGCATGGACTTGCCGCGCCCGACGCCGCCCCAGAAGTACAGGCCGCGCGGCGGGTCGATCGCCGGCTTCTTCTTGCCGAAACCGAGCCGGGCCAGCAGGCCGTTGCCGTTGTCGGGTTCGGGCGGGGTGTAGCTGCGCAGCTGCCGGTGCAGCCGCTGCAGCTTCTCGACCGCCGCGGCCTGGGCGGGGTCGGGCCGCAGCACGCCCTCGGCGATCCGGCGGCGATAGAGGGCAAGCGGCTCGTCGTCTTGCGCTGCAACATCGGGCATGGCGAGCGTGCTTACCGCAAGCCCCGGCGAATTGCCAGACAAGGCGGCGCATCCCTGGCCTGAACCGGCGGCGCGTCAGGCCAGTCCAGCGGCGTGGCGCAGCGCCTGCATAACGTCCTCGCGGTCCAAGTAGGGATAGTCGGCGAGGACCTCGTCGATGCTGTGACCGGCGCCGATTAGGCCGACGATCATGCCGACGGTGACCCGCATCCCGCGAATGCAGGCCCGCCCGCCCATGACCTCGGGCTGTTGGGTGATGCGACCCATCGGTTCCATCGTGTTCTCGTTCTAACGTCCTTTAAATTGGCATGAAGCGTCTCCAGCGGATGCAGTCCGATTGCCTCTCCCGCTTGCGGGAGAGGTCGGAGACGCGAAGCGGCTCCGGGTGAGGGGATTTTGTTGAGGCCGGGACCAGCCCTCACCCGGCCGTCCTACGGACGTCCGACCTCTCCCGCGTCCGGCGGGAGAGGCAATGCGAAGACGCTCGACGTCCACTGTTTTCAAGCGATTGCCCTGCGCTGGTGTCAGGCCGCACGGAGGTCCAGCTGCACCCGGCGCTCGATCAGGGCGAAGCCGGCGCGCTCATAGACCCGGCAGGCGGCCGGGTTGGCGTCGTTGGTGGCCAGCAGCGCCGTTTCCGTGCCCTCTGCCCGCAGCACCGCCAGCAGGCCGGCCAGCACTCGCCCGGCCAGTCCCTCGCCGCGGCGGGCGGGGGCGACCAGGAAATTGCCGATCATCGCCCGGCCGCCGGCGCGGGTGATCGCGCCGGCGGCGGCGACCGGCCGGCCGTCCTCGACGATGGCGACGAAGGGCAGATCCAGCATCCAGCTGGAGAACACCGTCGCCGGATAATGCGCCGCGTAGAATCGGCGCAGCGGCTCCAGATCCGTCGGCCCCATCCGCCGGCAGCCGGGATCGGGCTCCGGGATATCGGCGAGCGGCCGGGCGTAGAAGCGCAGCCCGTCCTCCAGCGCCAGCCGGTGGCCGCAGGCCGGGCGCAGCCGGTCGGCCTGCTTCGACGTCAGATGCAGCTCCAGTGGGCGCGGATCGGCGGCCAGGGACAGAAGGGCAACGTCGCCGACGGCGCCGACCGGGGTGTAGATCGACAGCCCGTCGAAATCGATGCCCAGGACGACGCCCTCCGGCTCCAGCCGCGCCGATCGGCAGCGGTCGCCGACGGCCGCGGCGTCGAGCGCCGCGGCCCAATAGAGCGCGAACACCGGATGGCCGGCCACCAGGGCGCCGACCCGCGCCCGCTCATCGCGGGACAGGCCGGCGACCGGGCGGAAGCCGGTCACACCACCCGGATGTTCTTGAACTGCCAGGGATCCTCGGGGTCGATGTCCTCGGGGAACAGCTTGCCGCGGTCCTGCAACGGGTTCCAATCGGTGAAGGCGCCGGCCAGCTCGCCGAGATAGGGGCGGGCCACCTCGAGCACCCGCTCGTGGTCCATCTCCTCGGGCTCGACCAGGCCGCGGTCCGGGTTCTCGATCGCCCAGACCAGGCCGGCCAGCACGGCCGAGGTCACCTGCAGGCTGGTGGCGTTGTTGTGCGGCGCCAGCTCGCGCGCCTCGCCGATGGTCAGGCGCGAGCCGTACCAGTAGGCGCCCTTGGCATGGCCGGCCAGCAGCACGCCCAGCTCGTCCATGCCCTCGGTGATCTCGTCCATCATCAGCCGCTTGTTCGGCTGCAGCTCGTAGTTGCGGCCCGCGAACTCATGCACCGACAGCACCGCATCGTCCGACGGATGATAGGCGTAGTGCACGGTCGGCCGGTACTCCGGCTGGGCACCCGAGCCGACGGTCAGGTAGTCGGCCAGCGAGATCGCCTCGTTGTGGGTGATCAGGAAGCCGTGGATCGGCCCGGCCAGCGGGGTCCAGGTCCGCACCCGGGTGGCGGCGCCGGGGCGGGCCAGCCAGATCGCCGCCTGCGAGCCCGCGGCGTGGCGGTTGCCGTCGGCCGGGAAGTGGCGCTCATGGCTGCCCCAGCCCAGCTCGGCCGGCTGGCAGCCCTCGCCGACGAAGCCGTCGATCGACCAGGTGTTGACGAACTCGCCCGGCTTCTTCGGGAAGCGGGCCACCTGGGTGTCGCGCTCGGCGATGTGGATGACCTTGACGCCCAGCGTCTTGGCCAAGCCGGCCCAGCCGGCGCGGTCGGCCGGCACCGGCGGCTCGAAGCCGGTCGCCGACGCGATGTTCAGCAGTGCGCGCTTGACGAAATGCGAGACCAGTCCGGGATTGGCGCCGTGGGTCAGCACCGCGGTCGGGGCGCCCGGGCTGCGGCCCAGCGCCAGGGCCGATTCGCGCAGCGCGTAGTTCGACCGGTCGGCCGGCCCGAGATTGGGGTCGGTGTAGCCGCCCAGCCAGGGCTCGATGCAGGTGTCGATGTAGAGCGCCCCGCGCTCCCGCGCCAGCTTGATCAGCTCGACCGAGGAGACGTCGACCGAGAGGTTGACCAGGGCGTCGCCCGGGCCGAGCAGCGGTTCGAGCAGTGTCCGATAATTGCCGCGGGTCACCGGTTCCAGGATGAAGCGGACGCCGTAGAGCTCCGCCTCCTTCTGGCCTCTCGTCTCGGCCGTCACGATGGTGACGCGGTCGGAGGTGAGGGTCAGGTGCCGCAGCAGCAGCGGCAGCACGCCCTGGCCGATGGAGCCGAAACCGACCATCAGGATGCGGCCGGCAAAGGGTGTGCGCGCGGGTTTTGCCATTTAGAAGGACACTCCTCGAGTGTGTTGCGTGCAGGATCGCTCCGTGACGTGGATCGGGCGGTTGATATGAAAAAAGCGCTGGGGCCACCAGCGCTTTTTTGTGACGGTTTCCGGCGCTGCGCGGTTCAGCCGGCCCGTTCCAGCATCAGCTTCTTGATCTCGCCGATCGCCTTGGCGGGGTTCAGACCCTTCGGGCAGGTCTTGGTGCAGTTCATGATGGTGTGGCAGCGATAGAGGCGGAACGGGTCCTCCAGCGCGTCCAGCCGCTCGCCGGTCATCTCGTCCCGGCTATCGGCGATCCAGCGATAGGCCTGCAGCAGCACGGCGGGGCCGAGATACTTGTCGCCGTTCCACCAGTAGCTCGGGCAGCTGGTCGAGCAGCAGAAGCACAGGATGCACTCGTAGAGCCCGTCCAGCTTCTCGCGCTCCTCCGGGCTCTGCCGGCGCTCGCGGTCGGGCGGCGGCGGGCTCTCGGCCTGCAGCCAGGGCTTGATCGACGCGTATTGCGCGTAGATGTGGGTCAGCTCCGGCACCAGATCCTTCACCACCGGCATGTGCGGCAGCGGGTAGATCTTCACGTCGCCCTGCACCTCGTCGATCGGCTTGAGGCAGGCCAGGGTGTTGGTGCCGTCGATGTTCATCGCGCAGGACCCGCAGATGCCCTCGCGGCAGGAGCGCCGGAAGGTCAGGGTCGAGTCGATGTCGTTCTTGATGTGGATGATCGCGTCCAGGACCATCGGCCCGCAGCGCGCCAGGTCGATCTCGTAGGTGTCGAGCCGCGGATTCTCGTCCGTGTCCGGGTCCCAGCGATAGATCTTGAAGGTCCGCGGCTTCTTGATCTCGCCGGAGACGCGGATGGTCTTGCCGGGCTGGACCTTGGAATTGCGGGGCAGGGTGAATTCGGCCATGGCGTCCTCAGTACACCCGCGCCTTCGGCGGGAAGCTCTGGACCTCGTTGGTCATCGGCTGGAGATGGACCGGGCGGTAGTCGATGCGGGTCTTGCCGGCCTCGTCGATCCAGACGACGCTGTGCTTCATCCAGTTGACGTCGTCGCGCTCGGGGAAGTCCTCGCGGGCATGGGCGCCGCGGCTCTCCTCGCGGTTGACGCCGGAGCGGATGGTGGTCACGGCGTTGATCATCAGGTTCTCGAGCTCCAGCGTCTCCACCAGGTCCGAGTTCCAGATCAGCGACTTGTCGGCGACGCCCAGGCCCTTCTGCTTGTCCCAGGTGGCTTCCATCTTCTCGCAGCCCTCGGCCATGGTCTGGCCGGTGCGGAAGACGGCGGCGTCGTTCTGCATCGTCCGCTGCATCTCCAGGCGCAGGTCGGCGGTGCGGACCTCCTGCTTTGCGTGGCGCAGCCGGTCCAGCCGGGACAGCGCGAACTGGCCGGCATCGGCCGGCGCCGGCTTGTGCGTCTGGCCGGGCTTGATCAGCTCGGCGCAGCGGATCGCGGCGGCGCGGCCGAACACCACGAGGTCGAGCAGCGAGTTCGACCCCAGCCGGTTGGCGCCGTGCACCGAGACGCAGGCGGCCTCGCCGATCGCCATCAGCCCCGGCACCACGCGGTTCGGGTCGTCCGCCGTCGGGTTGACCACCTCGCAATGCACGTTGGTCGGCACGCCGCCCATGTTGTAGTGCACCGTCGGCAGGACCGGGATCGGTTCCTTGGTCACGTCGACGCCGGCGAAGATCTTGGCGCTCTCGGCGATGCCGGGCAGGCGCTGGTGGATGATGTCGGCGTCGAGATGCTCGACATGCAGGTGGATGTGGTCCTTGTTCGGGCCGACGCCGCGGCCCTCGCGGATCTCGATCGTCATCGACCGGCTGACCACGTCGCGCGACGCCAGGTCCTTGGCCGAGGGGGCGTAGCGCTCCATGAAGCGCTCGCCCTCGCTGTTGGTCAGGTACCCGCCCTCGCCGCGCACGCCTTCGGTGATCAGGCAGCCGGCGCCGTAGATGCCGGTCGGGTGGAACTGCACGAACTCCATGTCCTGCAGCGCCAGCCCGGCGCGCGCGGCCATGGCGCCGCCGTCGCCGGTGCAGGTATGGGCCGAGGTGCAGGAGAAGTAGGCGCGGCCGTAGCCGCCGGTCGCCAGCACCGTCTGGTGGCCGAAGAAGCGATGGATCGTGCCGTCGTCCAGGTTCCAGGCGACGACGCCGCGGCAGGCGCCTTCCTCGTCCATGATCAGGTCGATGGCGAAGTACTCGACGAAGAACTCCGCCTCGTGCTTCAGCGCCTGCTGGTACAGGGTGTGCAGCATGGCGTGGCCGGTGCGGTCGGCCGCGGCGCAGGTGCGGTAGGCGCGGCCCTTGCCGTATTCGGTGGTCATGCCGCCGAAGGCGCGCTGGTAGATCTTGCCCTCGGCCGTGCGGCTGAAGGGCATGCCGTAATGCTCGAGCTCGATGATCGCCGGGATCGCCTCGCGGCACATGTACTCGATCGCGTCCTGGTCGCCGAGCCAGTCGGAGCCCTTGACGGTGTCGTACATGTGCCAGCGCCAGTCGTCCGGCCCCATGTTGCCGAGCGCGGCAGAGACGCCGCCCTGGGCCGCCACGGTGTGGCTGCGGGTCGGGAAGACCTTGGTGATGCAGGCGGTCTTCAGCCGCTTCTCGGCCATGCCGAAGGTGGCGCGAAGGCCCGCGCCGCCGCCGCCCACCACGACGACGTCGTAGTAGTGATCGATGAAGGTGTAGGACGCAGGCATGGGGTTACCCCAGGATGGCGATCTTGAGGACGGAGACGGTCATCGCCGCCCCCAGGAACAGGGCCAGGCCCTTGGTCGCCAGATCGGCGACCAGCTTGGCGGCGTGGCCGTGGATGTAGTCCTCATAGACCTCGGTCAGGCCGTTGGCGGCGTGATGCAGGCCGATGGCGATGAACAGGATGAACAGCGCGGCGTTGACCGGATGGGCCAGCCAGGCCCGGACCTCGGGCAGCGGCGATCCCAGATGGGCGATCACCGAGATCACGAACCAGATGGTCAGGGGGATCAGCGCCAGGGCGGTGACGCGCAGGCCGCGCCAATGGGCGAAGCCGGACTTGGCGGAGCCGAGGCCGCGGGCATGGGCCAGCGGGGTGCGGAGCGAGGTGTTCTTGGTCGTCATCACCACACCACCAGGCCGATGATCCAGGCCAGCACGGTCAAGACCGCGGTGGCGATCAGCACGGCGTAGCCGGTCTTGTGCATGGTCGGCAGGTCGTAGCCCCAGCCGGCATCCCAGGCCAGGTGCCGGATGCCGGCGCAGAGATGGTAGAACAGCGACGCCGTCCAGCCGAACAGCATCAGGAGGCCGAGCCAGGAGCCGAGGAACCACTGCGCCGCCTCGAAGGCCTCGGGGCCGGCGGCCGCCGCGATCACCCACCAGGCCAGCAGCAGGGTGCCGATGGACAGGGCGATGCCGGTGCCGCGGTGGAAGATCGAAAGCGCGCTCGAGATCTGCGGACGGTAGATCTGCAGATGGGGCGAGAGTGGCCTCGGCCGTTTCTGAGGAACTGCCTCGGAGGCGGACATGCGGAATTTACTCCGATGCGCAAATGGGCATCAGGCACGGGCGCGCCTGTCGCGATCGAGCCTGAAAGGGTCGGGAGTGACTTACGCGCCGCACTGCAGCAAGTCAACGAACAGGCCAATACTTTCAAGCAGATGCGAGCCGTTCGCAACTAGGTCCGAATGGGCCGCAACCGCTACGCGTTGCTGCGGTCCGCGATGGCGCGATGCAGGGCGACGACCCGCTCCGCATCGCTGACATGCAGCGCCTCGACCAGCCGGCCGTCAACCACGGTGACGCCCTGGCCGGTGGCCAGGGCCGCGGCATGGGCGGCGATCACCCGCAGCGCGGTCTCGACCGCCTCGGTGCTCGGGGCGAAGGCGGCGTTGGCGGCGGCGATGGTCTTCGGGTGGATCAGCGACTTGCCGTCGAAGCCCAGCGCCGCGCCCTGGCGGCACGACTCGGCGAAGCCGGCCTCGTCCTCCAGGTCGAGATGCACCCCGTCGATCACCGCCAGGCCGTGGGCGCGGCCGGCCAGCAGGCACAGGCCCAGCGCGGTCAGCAGCGGCTGCCGCCCGGGCTCATGCGCCGCCCGCAGGTCCTTGGCCAGATCCGAGGTGCCGAGGACGAATCCCACCACACGGGCGGAGGATCCGGCGATGGCGGCGGCGTTGAGCACGCCGAGCGGCGTCTCGATCATGCACCACAGCGCCAGGCTGTCGGGCGCGCCGGCGTCGGTCAGGGCGGCTTCGGCGGCCTTCACCGTCTCCGGCCGCTCGACCTTGGACAGGACGACGCCGTCGGCGCCGCTGCCGGCCAGGGCGGCCAGGTCGTCGGCGCCCCAGGGCGTGTCGGCAGCGTTGGCGCGGACCAGCACCTCGCGCGGCCCCCAGCCGCCGGCGCTGACGGCCGCCACCACCCGCTCGCGCGCCGCCACCTTGGCGTCGGGCGCGACCGCATCCTCCAGGTCCAGGATCAGCCCGTCGGCGTCCAGGGTGCGCGCCTTGTCCAGCGCGCGGGGGGTCGAGCCGGGAACGTAGAGCAGCGAGCGGCGGGGGCGGATGGTCATGGCATCTCACTCCGAAACGGGTTCCGGATCGTCAGGCCGTCGATCGTGTGGCCGTCCTGCATGTCCTCGGAATAGAGAATCCGGCATTTCGCCTGGAGCGCCGCGGCAATGATCAGCGCGTCGTAGACATTCACGCCCTGCCGCTCCGCGATCCGCAGCGCAGCCTCGTGAGTCTCGACCGTGACCGGTGCTGCCGGCGCGCAGAGGGCGCGAATGGCGGACAGCGCCTCGGTGACCTCGTCCCAGGACAGGCCCAGCTTGCGGCGGGCGACCGAGGTGAACTCATTCAGCACCTGCACGCTGATCATGCCGCCGGCCGCCAGCAGCGCCTCGGCGGTCGCGGCCCGCGGATCGTCGCGGGCGATCGCGTAGAGCAGGATGTTGGTGTCGAGGAACACCTCAGCGCTCATTCGCTTCGTCGCGGTCGAAGCGGAAGCCGGGTGGCAGAGGCCGCCGCAGCCGGCGTAGCCGGTCCAGCGCCTGCTGCCGGCTACGGTCGCGCTCAACCAGGAAGGCACGATCGGCCGCGATGCGGATCTCGACCTCGTCGCCTTCCTTCAGCTCCAGCGCCTCGACGACGGCCGAAGGCAGCCGCACAGCCAGGCTGTTGCCCCATTTCGCCACGCGCATGGCATCACCAGGATGATATACGTTGCCATCTGTATATCATAGGAAACGGCTTTCGGCTATTGCGACAGCGTGAATCTTCCCCGTGACCGCCGTCACATCTCATTCACGGAAGGCGGCGTAGACATGATCCAGGGCCTTGAGCCCGAGGACAGGACCATGTTGCTCCGCACCATCATCTGGGTTTACGGCGTTCTGCTGCTGATCGGCTTCTACATGGGTTCCACGCCCATCTGAGCCGTCAGGCCGACCCGGCCTTTCCGCGATCGAGATAGAAGCGCAGCAGCGCGACCGAGCTGTCGTCGTCCCATTCGGCGGCGCCTTCCTGGCGGCCCACCACCGTGCCGTCGCGGTCGATCAGCAGCGTCGTGGGCAGGCCGCGGGCGCCGAACGCCGCCGGCGACCGGCCGCCGGGGTCGAGATAGGCCGGCAGCGCCGCGATCTTGTTGGTGGCGAAGAAGGGCTGCACCTTGGCCAGCCCCTCGCGGTCGATCGACAGCGCCAGCACGGTGAAGTCGGCGCCGCCCAGCTTCGCCTGCAGCCGGTCCAGCGCCGGCATCTCCTTGACGCAGGGGGCGCACCAGGTCGCCCACAGGTTGACCAGCACCACCTTGCCCTTGAAGTCGGCGAGACGAAGGGTGTTGCCCGCGGCGTCGGAGAAGGTAATCTCCGGTGCCGGCTCCGGCCGGTCGGCCAGGACGAAGCTGGCGACGGTGCCGCCCAGGGGCGGCCGGCCCTCCGGGGTCCGCAGCGTCCACCAGGCCGCGCCCGCCGCCAGCAGCAGCGCCAGGCCGGCCATGCCCGCGGCGATCGTTGCTCTCTTCCTCATCCGGTCCGCACCCCATGTCCGATCCGACCCAGCCTGCCACCCCCGTCGCGCCCGATAAAGGCGCCAACACCATGTGGGGCGGCCGCTTCGCCGGCGGGCCGGCGGCGATCATGGAGCGGATCAACGCCTCGATCGGCTTCGACCGCAAGCTCTGGGCGCAGGACATCGCCGGGTCGCGCGCTCATGTCGCAATGCTCGCCCCCCAGGGCATCGTCTCCGCCGAGGACGCCGAGGCCATCACCCGCGGCCTCGACCAGGTCGAGCGCGAGATCGCCGAGGGCCGGTTCGAGTTCAAGACCGCGCTCGAAGACATCCACATGAATGTCGAGGCGCGGCTGGCCGAGATCATCGGCCCGGCCGCCGGGCGCCTGCACACGGCGCGCAGCCGCAACGACCAGGTGGCGACCGATTTCCGCCTGTGGGTGCGCGACGCCTTCGACCGGCTGGAGCAGGGGCTGAAGGCACTGCAGGCGGCGCTGATCGCCCAGGCCGAGCAGCACGCCGACACCATCCTGCCGGGCTTCACCCATCTGCAGGTGGCGCAGCCGGTCACCTTCGGCCATCACCTGCTGGCCTATGTCGAGATGCTGGGCCGCGACCGCAGCCGCGTCGCCGACGCCCGCGCCCGGGCCAATGAATGCCCGCTCGGCGCCGCGGCATTGGCCGGCACGCCCTTTCCGATCGACCGGCACCTGACCGCCAAGGCCCTCGGCTTCGACCGGCCGACCGCCAACTCGCTCGACAGCGTCTCCGACCGCGACTTCGCGCTCGACTATCTCGCCACCGCCGGCATCTGCGCCATGCACCTGTCGCGGCTGGCGGAGGAGATCGTGTTCTGGTCGACGCCGCAGTTCCGCTTCATCCGCCTGTCCGACGGCTTCTCGACCGGGTCGTCGATCATGCCGCAGAAGCGCAACCCGGACGCGGCAGAGCTGGTGCGCGGCAAGACCGGCCGGGTGTTCGGCAGCCTTGGCGCGCTGCTGACCGTGATGAAGGGCCTGCCCCTGACCTACCAGAAGGACATGCAGGAGGATAAGGAGCCGGTCTTCGACGCCGACGACACGCTGATGCTGTGCCTGGCTGCGATGACCGGCATGGTCGAGAGCTGGACCGTCAATGCCGAGGCGATGCGCCGGGCCACCGAGGCCGGCTTCCCGACCGCGACCGATCTGGCCGACTGGCTGGTGCGGCAGCTCGGCGTGCCGTTCCGCGAGGCGCACTACATCACCGGCCATCTGGTGAAGCTGGCGGAAGACAAGGGCTGCCGCCTGTCCGAGCTGACGCTGGCGGAGATGCAGGCGGTCCATGCCGGCATCACCGACGCCGTCTACGCCGTGCTGACCGCCGAGGCCTCGGTCGCCAGCCGCAAGAGCTATGGCGGCACCGCGCCCGACCGGGTGCGCGAGGCCGTCCAAGCCGCAAAGGAGCGTTTCCTGTGATCCTGCGAATCCTGCTCGCCATAACCCTCGCCTTCGGCCTCGTCGCCTGCGGCAAGAAGGCGGCCTCGGTCAGCCCGCCCGATCCCAAGACCTCGGCCTATCCGCGGAGCTACCCGAGCACATGACCGCTTTCGGTTATCGCAACGGCGCCCTCTTCGCCGAGGACGTCGACCTCGCCGCCGTGGCCGCGCAGGTCGGCACGCCGGCCTATGTCTATTCGAGCGCGGCGCTGGTCGCGAACTATCGCGCCTATGTCGACGCGCTGGCCGGGCTGCCGATCGCCGTCTGCTTCGCCGCGAAGGCCAATTCCAACCTCGCGGTGCTGCGCACCCTGGTGCGGCAGGGCGCCGGCATCGACGTGGTCTCGACCGGCGAGATGAAGCGGGCGCTGGCCGCCGGCTGCCCGCCCGACCGCATCGTCTTCTCCGGCGTCGGCAAGACCGCGGAGGATCTGGAGGCGGCGCTCCTGGCCGGCATCCACCAGATCAATGTGGAATCGCTGCAGGAGCTGGAGCTGCTGTCGCGGGTCGCGGTGCGGGTGCGGCGGGACGCGGTGGTCGCCTTCCGGGTGAACCCCGACGTCGACGCCAAGACCCACACCAAGATCTCGACCGGCCGCAAGGGCGACAAGTTCGGCATCGAGCTCGAGGACGCGGCCCTGGCCTATGAGCGGGCACGGGCGCTGCCCGGCGTCCGCCCGGTCGGCATCGCCGCCCATATCGGCAGCCAGTTGCTGGACCTGTCGCCCTATCGCGACGCCTATCGCCGCCTGGCCGAGCTGGTGCGCGAGCTGCGCGGCGCCGGCCATGTGGTCGAGCGGCTCGACCTCGGCGGCGGCATCGGCATCTCCTACAAGGGCGACCCGGCGCCGGCGCTGGCCGATTACGCCCGCATCGTGCGCGAGACGGTGGGCGACCTGGGCTGTCACCTGATGGTCGAGCCCGGCCGGTCGATCTGCGGCGATGCCGGCGTCCTATTGTCGCGGGTGATCTTCATCAAGCCGGGGCGGACCCGCAACTTCGTGATCCTCGACGCGGCGATGAACGACCTGATCCGCCCGGCGATGTACGAGGCGTGGCACGGCATCGTGCCGCTGCGCCAGCCGGCGGAGGGCGCGGCCGAGGCCGAGTTCGACGTGGTCGGCCCGGTCTGCGAGAGCAGCGACACCTTCGCCAGGGCCCGGTCCCTGCCGCCCCTGGCCGCCGGCGACCTCGTCGCCTTCACCGGCGCCGGGGCCTATGGCGCGGTGATGGCGTCGACCTACAACACCCGGCCGCTGGTGCCGGAGGTGCTGGTCGACAAAGATCGATTTGCTATCGTCAGAAAACGGCCCACATTTGAAGAGATGGTCGCCGGGGAGAGCCTGCCGCCCTGGCTGGCCCGGGTGGACTGACGACGGAGGCGTAGGAGGAGAGGTGGCCCGCAGCCCGACCGAGGCCCCCAGGACGACCGAGCCGGCCGAGCCGCGCGTCAAGATCGCGCTGGCATGGCTGGCCGCGGCCTGGGAGGCGGCGTGGCGCGCCGCCTGGCCCGTCGCCACCGTGCTCGGCGCCTTCCTCGTCCTCGCCGGCTTCGACCTGCTGCCCGACCTGCCGGGCTGGCTGCACGCCCTGATCCTGGTTGCCTTCGCCGCGGCGCTGGTCGTCGCCAGCCGGCCGCTGTGGCGGCTGCGGCTGCCCGACGGCCTGGCGGCGCGGCGCCGGCTGGAGCGCGACAGCGGCATCGAGCACCGGCCGCTGACCGGGCTGCGCGACACCCAGGCCACCGGCACCTCCGACCCGCTCAGCCGGGTGCTGTGGCAGCGCCACCTGGCCCAGCGCGCGGCCCAGCTGCGGCTGCTCAAGCCCCGCCTGCCGCGGCCGCGCAACGCCGAGGCCGACCGCTTCGCCCTGCGCGGCCTGGTGGTGATCGGGCTGATCCTGGCCGTGGTCGCCGCCGGCGACGACTGGCGCGGGCGGCTCGGCCGGGCGCTGTCGCCCGGGCTGTTCGGCGCCACCGCCGCCACCGCCCCGCGGCTCGACCTGTTCGTCACCCCGCCCTCCTACACCGGCCGGCCGCCGATCTACCTCACCGCCGGGCAGGTGGCGGCGCCCGGGAGCGGCCAGCCGGTGCCCGGGCCGGTCGAGATCCCGACCGGCAGCGCCCTGGTCGGCCGGGTCGCCGGCGGCGACGGGGTCCCGACCCTCAGCCTCGCCGGCAGCGACACTGCCTTCACCCCGATCGAAGGGGGCAATTACGAGCTGCAGGCCAAGGTGACCGGCGGCGACCGGCTGTCCGTCAGCCAGGACGGCGCGGTGCTGGGCGACTGGCCGGTGAAGGTGCTGCCCGACGCGCCGCCGACCGTGGCCTTCACCGACAAGCCGAAGCCGACCGAACGCCAGGCGCTGCGGCTCGATGCCACCGCGACCGACGATTACGGCATCGCCACCCTGACCGCGACCATCACCCTGGCGCCGGGCGCGCCCGCGGTGCTGGACCAGACGCCCATGACCATCCCGCTGTCGGTGCCGGGCCGCTGGCCGCGCGAGGTCAAGACCACCAGCTATCAGGACCTGACGCCGCATGCCTGGGCCGGGCAGGCGGCCGACATCGTGCTGACCGCGACCGATGCGGCCGGGCAGAGCACGAAGACCGCGCCCGAGCGAGTGACGCTGCCGG
The DNA here is from genome assembly GCF_916619195.1 of Inquilinus sp. Marseille-Q2685. Lineage (NCBI taxonomy): Bacteria > Pseudomonadati > Pseudomonadota > Alphaproteobacteria > Rhodospirillales > Rhodospirillaceae > Inquilinus > Inquilinus sp. Marseille-Q2685. The sequence goes on along the minus strand of NZ_CAKAKL010000006.1, from coordinate 186,504 downwards.
AGCGCGAGTTCCACCATCCCGTGGCCCGCGCCATCATCGAGCAGCGCCGGATCCTGACCCTGCAGCCGGACCAGTCGGAAAGCGTGGCCGAGACGCTGGACATGCTGTCGCAGCGGCCGGACCGCTACTATGACGACCGGGTGGTGTTCCTGGCGCTGCGCACCGCCGCCCGGCGGCTGTTCTTCGCCCAGGACCCGAAGCCGCATGTGGCGCCGCTGCGCGACCTGCTGTGGGACACCGCGCTCCGGATCGAGGACGGCGACATGTCGCTGGCCGAACGGTCGCTGCGCGAAGCGCAGCAGCGCCTGGCCGACGCGCTGGAGCGCAACGCCAGCGACGAGGAGATCAAGCAGCTGACCGAGGAGCTGCGCCGGGCGATGGACCGCTACCTGCAGGCGATGGCCGAGCAGATGCGGGAGAAGATGCAGCGCGGCGAGCTGAGCGAGATGATGCTGCCGCCGGACGCGCAGATCATGGACCGGAAGCAGTTCCAGGACATGATCGACCGGATGCAGCAGCTGTCCGAATCCGGCGCCAAGGACCAGGCGCGGGAGCTGCTGTCCCAGATGCAGAACATGATGGAAAACCTGCGCATGGGGCAGATGAGCCAGCAGCAGGCGGAGGCGCAGCAGCGCGCCATGAACCTGCTGAAGGACCTGCAGAAGCTGACCAACGCGCAGCGCCAGCTGCTGGACCAGACCTACCGCCAGCAGCAGGCGCAGGAGGGTGGCGAGCAGGGCGACCCCTCGCAGCAGCAGGGCACGCCGGAGCAGAACGCCCAGACCCAGGAAGCGCTGCGCCGGGCGCTGGGCGAGCTGATGCGCGAGCTCGGCGACATGGGCGGCGACATCCCGATGCCGCTCGGCCGGGCCGAGCGGGCGATGAAGCAGGCGGGCGAGTCCCTGGCCCAGGGCGACCCCGGCGGCGCCGTGCCGGCGCAGACCGAGGCGCTGGACCAGCTGCAGCAGGGGCTGCAGGGCATGGCGCAGCAGATGATGGAGGCCATGGGCGCCCAGCCGGGCATGGTCGGCCGCGCCCAGAACGGGCAGAATTTCGAGAACCAGGATCCGCTGGGCCGGCCGATGACCAACAGCGGCGGCACCACCAATGGTGATGTCGGCCTGCCGACCAAATTCGACACCGAGCGCGCCCGCGCCATCCTCGACGAGCTGCGCCAGCGGCTGAACGACCGCTCGCGCCCGCCGCCGGAACGGGATTATATCGAAAGGCTGCTGCGCCAGTTCTGAGCGCGGCCCGATTCCGCCAGGACGAGGATTCCCGTGACGGCGATCACGCTCGAGACGATCCGTGCGGCACGCGCCCGCATCGCCCCCCATGTGTTGCGCACCCCGACCCTGCCGCGCGAGCTGCTCGGCAGCCTGCTCGGCCTGCCGGTGGTGACGAAGCTGGAGCTGCTGCAGCATGGCGGCTCGTTCAAGGCGCGCGGCGCCTTCAACGCCATGCTCAGCCTGGGCGAGGCCGAGCGGGCGGCGGGGGTGGTCGCGGTCTCCGGCGGCAACCACGCGCTCGGCGTCGCCTATGCGGCCCGGGTGCTGGGGCTGAACGCCACGCTGATCATGCCGGCCGTGACGCCGGAGAACTACGTCGCCGGCACCCGCGCCGAGGGGGCGGAGGTGGTGCTGGTCTCCGACATCGCCGCCGCCTTCGCCGAGGCCGAGCGCCAGGCCGCCGCCGGCCGCACCCTGATCCACCCCTTCGACGACCCGCGGGTGATCTCCGGCCAGGGCACGATGGGGCTGGAGCTCTTGGAGGACGCGCCGGACGTCACCGACATCATCGCCTCGATCGGCGGCGGCGGCATGATCTCGGGCGTCATCACCGCGGTGAAGGCGCTGCGGCCGGAGATCCGGATCTGGGGCGTCGAGACCGAGGGCGCCGACGCTATGAGCCAGGCGCTGGCCGCCGGCAAGCCGGTGCGCCTGCCGGCCGTCACCTCGATCTCCACCACCCTCGGCGCGCCCTCGGTCTCGGAGCGCACCCTCGCGATCGTGCGCGACGCGGTGGAGGAGGTGCTGGTGGTGCCGGATGCCGAGGCGGTGCGCGGCGTGCAGATCCTGGCCGAGCAGGCGAAGGTGGTGACCGAACCGGCGGCCGGCTGCACCCTGGCCGCGGCGCTGCGGCTGAAGGACCGGCTGCCGCGCGACGCGCGGGTGGCGCTGATCCTGTGCGGCGGCAACGTCTCGCTGGCCGACATCGAGCGCTGGCGGGTGCGCTTCGGCATCGCCTGAGCCGGCCGGCTCAGAAGCTGGGGGGCGTGATCGCCCAGATCACCCGGGTGATGCCGGGGCCGGGATTGCGGTAGCGGTGCGGCCGGGTGCTGGCCAGGGCGAAGCTGTCGCCGGCGCCCAGGACGTAGAGCTTCTCGTCGACCCATAGCTCCAGCGCGCCGGACAGGATGAAGCCGGCCTCCTCGCCCTCATGGGTGTAGCTGTCCGGGCTGCCGGCGCCGGGCTGGATGGTGCACAGCAGCAGCTCCAGCTTGCCGTCGAGGTTCGGCACCAAGAGCTCGTCGGTCAGGCCGAGCCCGCCCATGTCCAGCACTTTGCGCCGGCCGGCGCGGACCACGACCCGGTCCTCATCGTCTCGTGGCGCGGGGTCGCGAAAGAACCAGCCGATGGTCACGCCCATGGCGCTGCTGATCAGCTGCAGCTGCCGGATCGTCGGCGTCGACAGGCCGCGTTCGACCTGCGACAGGTGGCCGACCGACAGTCCGGTGGTGGCCGCCAGCTTCGTCAGGGTCAGGCCGCGCTGCTGCCGCAGCTCGCGGATCTGCGGCCCGATCGTGTCGACCGGATCGCCGGAGGACGGGTCGGAGTCCGCCGTCTGCAGATCGGGATCGGGGTGCTCGCCTTCGGTCATGACCCTACCTTCACGCCGGCCTCACGCCCGCCGGGCCTTGACGTCGCGCAGGATCTCGCGCGCGGCGTTGTGGCCCGGGATGCCGGAGACGCCGCCGCCCGGATGCATCGACGAGCCGCAGATGTAAAGCCCCCGGAACGGCGTGCGGTAATCGGCATAGCCGGAGACCGGGCGCTGGAAGAACAGCTGGTCGGTCGACAGCTCGCCATGGAAGATGTGGCCCTGCGGCAGCGCCACGATGCGCTCGATGTCCGGCGCCACCAGCAGCTGGGCCTCGATCACGTCGTTGGAGAAGCCGGGCGCGTGCTCCTCGATCGTGTCGAACACGGTCTTGCGGAACTCGTCCTTCTCCACCGCCCAGTCGCCGCCCTTCAGCGTGTAGGGGGCGTGGCCGCCGAACAGGTTGACGACATGCTTGCCGGGCGGGGCCAGGCTGTCGTCGACGATGGTCGGCACCACCGGCGTCAGGAACGGCCGGCTGGAGTACCAGCCGTATTTGGCGTCGTCGTACGCGCGCTCGAGATAGTCGATGTCGGGCGCGATGTGCATGTAGGTCGGGTAGCTGAAATTGCCCAGCGCGCCGTCGGCCCTGACCTTGTCGAGGATGCGGTACTGCGGCGGCCGCTCGCAGGCGATGTTCATCTTGAAGGCGGTGGAGAAGCTGCGATAGCCGCGGATCTCGCGCAGCAACTCGGCCGGCAGATGCGCCTCGCCGATCATGTCGAGGTACAGCGTCTTGGCGCTGGCGTTGGAGACGATGATCCGCGCCGAATAGGTGTCGCCCGCCTTGGTGGTGACGGCTGTGGCCCGGTCGCCGGTCAGCCGCACCTCCGCGATCTCGGCCTCGGTGACGTGGTCGACGCCGATGCTGCGGCCGTAGGAGGCCAGCGCCTGGGTGATTGCGCCCATGCCGCCCTTGATGAAGCCCCAGCCGCCCGCGCCCTCATGTTCGCCCATGATGTGGTGCATGATGACGTAGGCCGACCCCGGGGTCTTCGGCCCGGCGAAGGTGCCGATCGAGGCGTAATAGGCCAGGACCGCCATCACCCGGTCGTCCTCGAACCATTCGCGCAGGAAGTCGTAGGCGCTCATGCTCAGCATGTCGGCGACGCGGTACATCCTGCGGCCGATCTTGCGGTGCCGCCACAGCAGGGCGGCGGTGTCGCGGAAACCGCGCCAGTCGCGCCTTGCGGGGTCGACCGGCGTCTCCCACAGCAGCTTGCGCACGATCTGCGCCGCCTCCTGCAGGTAGCGGTCGAACTCCGGATAGATCGCGGCGTCCTTCTGCGAGAACTTGGCGAAGCTGGCCTGGGTCTTGGCCATGTCGTCGGAGAACAGGATGTAGTCGTCGCCGCCGACCGGCGAGACCATGTCCGAGCAGGGCAGCACCTGCAGCCCGTGCTTCGCCAGCTCGAAATCGCGGATGATGCGGGGATGCAGCAGGCTCATCAGGTAGGAGAAGATCGAGGCGCGGAAGCCCGGCGCGATCTCCTCCGTCACCGCGGCGCCGCCGAGGACCCTGCGGCGCTCCAGCACCAGCACCTTGAGGCCGGAACGGGCCAGGTAGTTGGCGCAGACCAGGCCGTTATGGCCGGCGCCGATGATGATGGCGTCGTAGCGCTTGGCCGCACCGTTGGTGGACGGGGACGTCGTGGTCATCGGTCTCTCTATTCGGCGGCGGCGCGGTGGGTCGGGGCAGGGTCGGCCATGCCGCGGCGGACCATGTCCTGGAAGGCATGCACGGCGTGCTCGTGCTTCGGCGACAGCGGCCCGCGCTGGTAGATGCCGGCGTTCAGGTTGCGCTGCACCCCGGTGATGATGTCGAGGTCCTCGCTGACGATCTGGGCCGACCATTCGATCGACCGGCGGTTCTCCTCCGCCTTCTCGGGCGAGATGTCGGTGAAGAAGTACCAGTTGACGTGCCGCAGCCTTCCGGCGCCCAGCGGCTCCAGCGTCGCGATCGAGCTGCCCCAGTCGTAGAGGTTCAGCATCAGGAACGGGAAGCGGTAGAAATAGACGCCGCGGGTCAGCCCGCCGTCCCGCTTCGGCGCGTGCAGGTGGAAGACGCCGGCCTCGTCATGCACGTCGATGCTGTAGCGTTCCATGTCCAAGGAGGCGCACAGGCCGGGATGCATGGTCCGGCAGTGGTAGCATTCGAGGTAGTTCTCGCCGTAGGTCTTCCAGTCGACCTCGCAGTCGCGGTTCTTCTCGGCGAACCAGTGCTGCTGCTCCAGCGGAGTGTCGGCGGCCAGGGCGTCGATGGGCCCGAGCCAGTCGCGCAGGCCCTCGCCCTCCGGCGCGATCCGCAGGAAGACCAGACCGCGCCACTCCTCGGCCGCGATGCGGAAGAGGCCCCATTCCTCCGGGTCGAAGGCGGGGGCGGAGCCGAAATCGGGCGACCGCTTCAGCTTGCCGTCGAGCGTGTAACTCCAGCTGTGATAGGGGCAGACCACCAGCCGAGAGCACTGCCCTTCCGGCTTGGTCAGCAGCTGGGCGCCGCGGTGGCGGCAGACATTGTGGAAAGCGCGGACCTGCCCGTCCTCGCCGCGGAGGACGAAGACCGGATAGCCCGCGACCGTGCCGGTGACGTAGTCGCCCGGGTTCTGCAGCCGGCCGGACCAGGTGAACAGCATCCAGTGCCGGGCGAAGATGCGCGTGCGCTCCTCTTCGTAGCGCTCCGGGTCGCGGTACCAGGCAGCGGGCAGGGTCCAGGTGAAGCCGTCCGCCGCGGCGGGGCTCGTCATCGTCATGGCGCAACCTCTCGGTCGGTCGCCGCCGGCTCGCGGCCGGCGCGCAGGATCTGCAGGAGAACCAGCAGCAAGGTCAGGGCGAACAGCACCGTCGCCGCCGCCGCGATGGTGGGGTCCACCCGCTCGTTGATGCCGTCCCACATCTTGCGCGGCAGGGTGTAGACCGCGCGGGCGGCGATGAAGAGCGTGACCACGATCTCGTCCCAGGAGGTGAGGAAGGCGAAGACCCCGCCGGCCAGGATGCCGGGCAGGATCTGCGGCAGGATCACCCAGCGGATGGTCTGGGACTGGGAGGCGCCGAGCGAGCGCGACGCCTGGTCCTGGCGCGGATCGACCGAGGCCAACGCGGCCGAGACCGTGACCAGGACATAGGGCGCGGCCAGCAGCGTGTGCGCCAGGATCACCCCGGCGAAGCTGTCCAGCAGCCCGATATTGGCGAAGAAGCGATAGAAGGCCAGCGCCGACACCACCGGCGGCACGATCAGCGGCGCCAGGGCCAGCATCCGGGCGAATTCGCCCAGCGCCGAGGACAGCCGCCACAGCCCGATCGCCGCCAGCGTGCCCAGCGCCACCGACAGCGCGGTGACGGCGAGGCCGATGCCGAGGCTCTGCAGCATCGCCGAGCGCCACTGGTCGTCGCCGAACAGCGTGGCGTAGTGCTGGAAGGAGATGCCGTCGGCCGGCAGCGACAGGTACCGGTTCGGCGTCACCGACAGCGGCATTGCCACCAGCGTCGGCAGCATCAGGAACAAGAGCACGGCCCAGCACAGGGCGACCAGGACGGACCAGCGCATCAGGCCCCTCCCCCGAACAGGCGGCGGACATCGACGACGCGGGACAGCGCCGCGATCAGGAGCAGGACGGAGAGCAGCAGCACCGACGCCATCATGGTGCCGACGCCCCAGCGCACGGTCTGGAAGATCTGCAGCCGGACATATTCCGCGATCATCACCACCTTGCCGCCGCCGAGGATCGCGGGCGTGACCAGGAAGCCGAGCGACAGCACGAAGACCAGCAGGCTCGCGGCGAAGATCCCGGGCAGCGACAGCGGCAGGAACACGCGGGCGAAGGTGCGCAGCGGCCCGGCGCCGAGCGAGCGCGAGGCGGCGGCCAAGGCCGGGTCGATGCCCTTCATCCCGGCATAGAGCGGCAGCACGGCGTAGGGCACCATGTAGTGCACCATGCCGACCAGCACGCCGAACTCGTTGCGCACCAGCGGCAGCGGCTCGGTGATCAGGCCGAGCCCGGCCAGCGCCCCGTTCACCAGCCCCTCGCTGCGCAGCAGGGTCAGCCAGGCGAAGGCGCGGACCAGCACCGACACCCAGAACGGCACCAGCACGAAGGCGGTGATCCAGACCCGGTGCCGCGGCGAGGCGTGCAGCATGACAAAGGCGACGAGGTAGCCGAGGACCACGGCGCAGAGCGTGGTCCAGGCGGCGACGCGGAAGGTGGTCCACAGCACCCGCTGCATGGCGTCGGAGTCCGCCAGCCGCTGGTAGTTGCCGAGGCCGGGCGCCGGGTCGGTGACGCTGATCCACAGGATGTTGGCCAGCGGCAGCAGGTAGAGCAGCAGCAGCGCCGCCATCAGCGGCAGCACCAGCGCCCAGGCCGACGCCGTGGTCCGGCGCCGGGCGGCGAAGGGCAGTGCGCTGTCGAGGGCGGGCGCTGCTGTCATGCCGGCTGCCCGAAACGCAGCCCGAACCATCGACCCGTTATGGCGAGCCCCGCAGGGGCGTGGCCATCCAGGGCGGCTCGCACCGGCCCCTGGATGGCCACGTCGCTTCGCTCCTCACCATGACGGAGAAGGGCTGAGGAGGCGATCTCAAAGGCCGGCGCCACCATCCCTCAGCTCGCGATCAGGTCGAGGAAGTCGTTCTGCACGGTGTCGTAGTTCTCGGCATACCAGGCGCTGTCGATCGGGATCTGCCGGCGATAGTTCGGCTCGTAGCCGCAATCGATCTTCTGCAGTTCGGGCGTCAGGCCGGCGCTGGCGGCCGGGTTGGCCGGGCCGTTGCCGAGCAGCTTCAGCAGCTCGACCTGCCGCTCCGGCACCTGGGTCGAGGCGATGAAGTCGAACACCGCCGGCCCGGCCGGGTTCTTCGCCAATACCGGCAGCACGCCCGGCGCGACGATGCCGTGGTCCCAGGTCCAGGTGATCTTGCCGCCGGAATCCCGGTCCAGCACCGAGGCGCGGGTGCACCAGATCGGGCCCATCGTCACCTCGCCCTCGCGGAACAGCTGCTGGCTTTCTGCCCCGCCGCCCCACAGCAGGAACTGGTCGCGGTGGTCCTTGATGATGGCGAAGGCCTTCTGGACGTCGAGCGGGTACAGCTTGTCCGGCTCGACCCCCGACCCCAGCAGCACCGCCTCCAGCGACCCGACCAGCCATTTGTAGATGGCGCGCTTGCCCGGGAAGTCCTTGAAGTTGAGGTAGTCCTTGAAGCCGTTCGGCGTCTTGCCGCCGGTCTTCTCCAGGCTGAAGGCGTTGACGGTCGAGTACATGTAGGCGGCGCAACCGTATTCGAAGGTGAATTCCGGCCGCACCTTCGACTTGTCGACCTTGGAATAGTCGTAGGGCTGGATCAGCCCCTGCTTGCTCAGGATCGGCAGGTAGAAGCCGTCGGCGTCGGTGCAGTCCCACACCACGTTGCCGCTGTCGATCATCGCCTTGATCGCGCCGGGCGTCGGCTCGGCGCCCAGCACCGTGACCTTGAGGCCGCTGTCCTTGGTGAAAGGGTCGCCCCAGGCCTTGCCCCAGGCCGGCACGGCGTCGCCGCCGAAATTGACCACCACCACCTCCTGTGCCGCGGCCTTCGCCGGGCCGGAGGCGAGCAGCGGCGTGACGCCGAGCGCGCCGAGCACGGCCAGGAAGCCGCGCCGGTCGAGATGCCCTGCCGCGAACCGCTCCGCCGCCATGGCCGCGAGATCCGCGCGATATCGGGATGCCGTCATGATTTGCCCCCTGTTTCAGGCCGAGCTGTCGTCGGCTTCGTCTTCGATCAGAACGGTGGCCTCGGGTGCCCAGCCGACCCAGGCGGCGGCGCCGAGACCGAGGTCCGGCGCCGCCTCCCAGGCGAAGCCGGTCGCGGTCAGCGGGCCGAAGGCGTCGGTGCCGACCACCACCTGCCTTGTGGCGCCGAGATAGGCGATGTCCAACACCCGCCCACGCACCCGGTTGGGCATGTCGCGCGGCTCTTGCGCCGCGACCCGCAGCTTCTCCGGCCGCAGTGCCAGCAGCACGCCGCGGCCCTGGGCCGGCGCCGAGGCACCGCGATGCAGCACCGCGGCGCCGCCGGTCTCGAGCCGGATCAGCCCGCCGTCGCGCCCGGCGATGCGGCCGGCGATGCAATTGCTCTTGCCCAGGAACTCGGCGACGAAGCGGGTGCGCGGCCGTTCGTACAGCTCGTCCGGCGCGCCGGCCTGGACCAGCCGGCCGCGATTCATCACCGCCACCCGGTCGGCCATCGACAGCGCCTCGTCCTGGTCGTGGGTGACCAGGATGAAGGTGGCGCCCAGGTCGCGGTGCAGCGTCTTCAGCTCCAGCTGCATCTCGGCCCGCAGCTGGCGGTCGAGCGCGCCCAGCGGCTCGTCGAACAGCACGATGCCGGGGTCGAACACCAGGGCCCGGGCCACGGCGACGCGCTGCTGCTGGCCGCCGGAGAGCTGCCGGGGGTACCGGTCGTCGAAGCCGTCCAGCCGCACCCGGGCGACGGCGCCGGCGACCCTGGCGGCGATCTCCGCCCGCTTCACGCCGCGCACCTTGAGCGGATAAGCGATGTTCTCGGCCACGGTCATGTGCGGAAACAGGGCATAGCCCTGGAACACCATGCCGAAGTTCCGCTTCTCCGGCGGCACGGCGGTGACGTCGCGGTCGTCGACCGCGATCCGGCCGGCGCTGGGCGCGACGAAGCCGGCGATCATCATCAGCAGCGTGGTCTTGCCGGAGCCGGAGGGGCCGAGCAGCGTCAGGAACTCGCCGCCCGGGATGTCCAGCGACACGTCGTCGACGGCGCGGACCGGGCCGTAGCGGCGAGACAGCCGGGTCAGCACCAGGCCGTGCGCCCCCGGCGCGGCCTGGGAGGATGGCGCCTGCGATCGGGTGGCCCGCATCAGCATCGACCTCGCCCCCTGTCGGGAAGATTTTCATTCTTGTGAAATCAGCCTGCGGGCAGCGGGCGGCGGCTGTCAAGCCTGTTCCGGTCGAAGCCCTACGGTCCGGGATGCCAGAGAAACAGCCGATCCTGCGCTCCGGTCGGATCGCCGGCCAGGTTCGCTGCCGGAATCGCTCGATCTCGCCTGTTTCACTGCTGTGAAAGCGATGGTGATGATCCACCGGTTTCTCCGCGTCGGGGCGAGGGCCCGGATCGGCTCGTTCGGCGGAGGTTCCGTCGCTTACCGCGGTTTAATCTTTCGGAAAGATCGCCGACAGAATCCGCGGCGTAACCATCTTTCCGCCTCGGTCCGATCCCGGCCCGACGCGGCCGCAAGCGCGCCGGGCCGGCGATGCCGACGAGACGCCTTCTCGTGGTGACGAGATCTCTCGCGGAGCTTCATCGATGCGTCTTCCCGCTACCTTCGCCGTCCTGTTGCTGCTGACCGGACTGGCCGGTCCCGCTTTGGCCCAGGAGACGGCCAAGCCGGCCGTCTCCGGCATTTTCCTGACCACGCGCTACCCCGCCTTCACCGTGCGGGCGGGAGAGGCGACGACCATCGACCTGTCGCTGCACGATTACGGCCGGCCGCCGCAGGCCATCCCGCTGTCGGTCGACGGCCTGCCCGCCGGCTGGAAGGCGACGGTGCTGGGCGGCGGCCAGCCGGTCGCGGCCGCCACCGCCGTGCCGGACACCGAGGTGCCGCTGCAGCTCAAGCTCGAGCCCGCGGCCGACGCCAGGCCCGGCACCTACCCGATCACCGTGAAGGGGGCGGGCGAGGGCGACCCGCTGATCCTGGCGCTGGCCGTCACCGTCGGCGAGCAACTGCCGGCCAAGCTGACCGCCACCACCCAGCTGCCGGCCCTGCGCGGCACCGCCACCTCGGCCTTCCAGTACCGCATCACCATCGCCAACGACAGCGGCCGCGACAGCACCGTCAGCCTGCAGGCCGACGCGCCGCAAGGCTTCGAGACCTCATTCACCGAGGCCTATGGCAGCCAGCAGATCACCGCGATCCCGATCCAGGCGGGCAAGAGCAAGGACGTCCAGCTCTCGGTCACGCCGCCGCGCGACGCCGCCGCCGGCAACTACCCGATCAATGTCGGCTTCAACGGCGACGGCGCCTCGGCCCAGCTGAACCTCGCCGCCACCATCACCGGCCAGCCGCGCCTGTCCCTGGTCGGCGACGACGGGCGGCTCAGCGGCGACGCCACCGCGGGCGAAAGCACCACCTTCAACCTGGTGCTGCGCAACGGCGGCAGCGAGGCGGCGCAGGACATCGACCTGTCGGCCTCGCCGCCCGCCGGCTGGAAGATCGAGTTCGAGCCGAAGAGCATCCCGTCGCTGGCCGCCGGCGCGTCGCAGCCGGTGCAGGCCGTGGTCTCGCCGGCGGCGAAGGCGATCGCCGGCGATTACCAGGCGACCTTCCGGGCCAGCGGCAAGCCCGCCGCCTCGGCCTCGGCCGACTACCGCATCACGGTCGAGACCTCGACCCGCTGGGGGCTGATCGGCCTCGCCATCATCGCCGTCGCGGTGCTGATCGTGGTCGCCACGGTCGTCCGCTTCGGCCGCCGGTAAGGCCAGCCATGGCGGAGGATATCGTCCTGTCCACGCGGCAGCTGGTCAAGCGCTACGGCAGCCGCGTCGCCGTCGCCGGCATCGACCTCGAGGTCCGGCGCGGCGAGATCGTCGGCCTGCTCGGCCCCAACGGCTCGGGCAAGACCACGACCATCCTGATGCTGCTGGGCCTGACCGAGGCCTCGCATGGCGAGGCCCGGGTGCTGGGCCGCGACCCGATGCGCGACCCGCTGTCGGTCAAGCGCGCCGTCGGCTACCTGCCCGACGCTGTCGGCTTCTATGACGGGCTGTCGGCGGCGACCAACCTGGTCTACACCGCACGCCTCGCCGGCATCCCGCGGTCGGAGATCCGCGGCCGGATCGACGACGCGCTGGCCCGGGTCGACCTGACCGAGCACGCCGACCGCCGGGTCGCCACCTTCTCCCGCGGCATGCGCCAGCGGCTCGGCCTGGCCGAGATCCTGATGAAGCGGGCGCAGATCGCGATCCTGGACGAGCCGACGGCGGCGCTGGACCCGCATGCAACGCTCGAATTCCTGGCGATGATCCGCGGACTGCGGGAGGCCGGCATCACTGTTCTCCTGTCCTCGCACCATCTCGACCAGGTGCAGAGCGTCTGCGACCGCGTCGCCCTGTTCCACCAGGGCCGGATCGTGCTGTCCGGCACGGTGCGTGACCTGGCGGCGCAGGTGCTGGGCGGCGGCTGGGTGATCGACGTCGCCACCGACCTGCCGGGGGCCGAGGCGCTGCTGCGCACGGTGCCGGAGGTGCAGGCGGTGCTGCCGGTCGAAGCCGGCCGGTGGCGCGTCCAGGCCCGGTCAGACATCCGCAACGCCGTGGCCGCTGCTGTGCTCGGCGCCCGCGGCACGCTGCAGCGGCTCGGCCTGGCCGAGCCCAGCCTGGCCGAGATCTATCGGCGCACCTTCGAGGAGGCGAGAGATGTCGCGGCGTGAAGGCTCCCCCTGGGCCGGCGTCGGCACGGTGCTGGCGAAGGAGACGGCCGACCACCTGACCAGCGTGCGCATGCGCCTGCTCGAGGCGCTGGTGTTCCTGACCGCGCTCGGCGCCACCTACGCGGCGCTGCGCTCGATCCGCGACACGGTCGGCCAGGACCCGTTCCTGTTCCTCAACCTGTTCACGCTGTCGCAGGCGCCGCTGCCGTCCTTCGTCGCCATCCTGGGGTTCCTGGTGCCGCTGGTGGCGATCGCCCTGTCCTTCGACACGGTGAACGGCGAGTTCAGCCGGCGCACGCTCGGCCGCCTCCTGTCCCAGCCGATCTACCGGGACGGGCTGATCTTCGGCAAGTTCGCGGCGGCGCTGCTGACCCTGGCGGTCGCGCTGGTGGCGCTGTGGCTGGCGGTGATCGGCCTCGGCATCCTGCTGCTGGGCCTGCCGCCGAGCACGGAGGAGATCGTGCGCATGGCCGGGTTCCTCCTCGCCACCCTCGCCTTCGGCGGCGTGTGGCTGGCGGTCGGGCTGCTGTTCTCCACCCTGTGCCGGTCGCCGGCCACGGCGGCCCTGTCGGCGCTTGCGGTCTGGCTGGTGGTCGGCATGTTCTGGGCGCCGGTCACCTCGATGATCGCCGATCTGGTCTCGGGCCCGATGATGGGGCCGATGGGCCCGAACATCGATCACCTCCAGACCGCCCAGGCGCTGTCGCGGATCTCGCCCAACGGCCTGTTCGCCGAGATCGCGGTGGCGCTGCTCAACCCCGCCACCCGGACGCTCGGCCCGGTGCTGTACAGCGACCTCGACGGCGCCCTGATCGGCGCGCCGTTGCCGGCGGGGCAGAGCTTCCTCCTGGTCTGGCCGCAATTCACGGCGCTGAGCGCGGCGGTGATCGTGCTGTTCGTCCTGGCGTATCTCATATTCCTGCGCCAGGAGGTGAGAGCGTAGGGCTACGGCGCGGCGCCGGTCTGCGCGCCGATCTCCAGCCGGGTGGCGGCGTCGGGCAGGGTCTCGACCGTCGCCGCCACCTGCACCGACTGGTCCGGCGCCAGCGATTCGGTCGTCACCAGCAGCGGCGTGCGCGCCACCACGGTGCGGCTGGCGTCCAGCAGGCGCACCTCGATCGGCGGCACCGGGCGGGTCACCAGGGCCCGGTTCTCGACCCGGCCGGTGACCACCACCTGCTCGACGCCGGTGCCGGCGACGCGCCGCACCTCCAGCCCCTGCAGCACCAGGCCGCGGCCCAGCGCGCCGGTCTCGACCGGCTGCGCCACCGGCACGCCGAGGGTGTCGTAGAGGCGGATCGCCGGCGGCCAGAAGCGGACGATCGAGTCGCGTGCGAAATAGCCCACCCCGGCCAGGCCGCCGACCAGCAGCACCGCCAGCGCCAGGCCGACCGCCGGCCCGTCGCGTCGGCGCGGCGCGATCACCACCGGCAGGTTGGTGATGTGCCCCGCGGCCGGGCTCGGTGTCGCCGCCTGCGCCGCCGGGCCGACCAGCACCGGCTGCGGCTCGACCGGCGCCGCCGCCGGCACCGGCTCGACCGCCGATTCGCGCCACACATGGCCGCAGCGGGCGCATTTGACGCGCCGGCCGTCGGGGCCGATCGCCGCCGGATCGACGAGGTAACGGGTCGAACAGCTGGGGCAGGTGACGATCATGGCGCCTTATCGCATGCCGCCGTGCCGCTGCCTATATCATCTGCGGCGATTTTATGAACGGTGTGAACGGGTTGCGAATCCCGCCGGCCGGCGTCGCTCCGGGGCCGTGACGCGGCCGCATAATCTTGCCACGATCCGCCCCTTTCCTGTCCGGGCGCCGTGACTGCGGCCGCGGCGCAACAGCAGTCCGTTCATGTCGAGCACCGTCGATCCTCCTCCGAAGCCCCGGCCCTGGCGCCGCCGCCTGCGCCGGGCGCTGCTGCTGCTGGTCGTGCTGGCGGCGGCCTGGGGGCTGGGCCTGGCCTGGTTCGTGGCCCAGGCCGGGCGCGGCGGCGAGGTCGACCCCGACCACACCGACGCCATCGTGGTGCTGACCGGCGGCAGCGAGAGGCTGCGCGCCGGGCTCGACCTGCTGGCGCGCGGCACGGCCGAGCGGCTGCTGGTCAGCGGCGTGCACCGCGACGTCAGGCTGGAGGAGCTGTTCGCCTTGTCGCCGACCGACGATTCGCTGCGCTGCTGCGTCGATCTCGGCTACGCCGCCAGTGACACCATCGGCAACGCGCGGGAGGCGGCGGCCTGGATGCGGGCGCATGGCTTCCGCAGCCTGCGCCTCGTCACCTCGAACTACCACATGCCGCGCAGCATGCTGGAGTTCCGGGCCGCGATGCCGGACATCGAGATCAAGCGCCAGCCGGTCGATCCGGGCACGGTGCATCTCGACCGCTGGTGGGCCTGGCCCGGCACGGCGCGGCTGATCGTCTCCGAATACAACAAATTCCTGGTTGCGCTGGCGCGTGTCACCCTCGGCAGGATATAGGGCGTCATGGTCATCCTGCGCTCGGCCCTCTACACCCTGCTGTTCTACGGCTGGACCACGGTCTGCTGCTTCGCGCTGCTGCCGTCCATGCTGCTGTCGCACCGCACGATGATGGCCTGGATCTTCGTCTGGCTGCGGGTGACGTACTGGCTGGAGAAGACCATCCTCGGCATCGACTACCGCGTGGTCGGGCGCGAGAACCTGCCGGACGGCGCCTGCATCGTCGCCGCCAAGCACCAGTCGGCCTGGGAGACGCTGAAGCTGCACCTGCTGCTGCCCGACCCGGCGATCGTGCTGAAGTCCGAGCTGCTGAAGGTGCCGGTCTGGGGCAAGTACCTGCTGAAGACCGGCATGATCCCGGTCGACCGCGGCGCCGGCAGCCGGGCGATCCGCAGCATGATCGACCACGCCAAGGTCCGCGTGGCGGAAGGCCGGCCGATCGCGATCTTCCCGCAGGGCACCCGGACCGCCCCCGGCACCTGGCGGCCCTACCGCATCGGCGTCGGCGCACTCTATGAGGGGCTGGGCGTGCCGGTGGTGCCGATGGCGCTGAACTCCGGCGTGTTCTGGGGCCGCCGCGCCTTCCGCAAGCGCCCCGGCACGATCACGGTCGAGTTCCTGCCGCCGATCCCGCCCGGCCTGCCGCGCGAAGAGATGATGCGGCGGCTGGAGGACGAGCTGGAGACGGCGTCCGAGCGCCTGTCGGTCGCAGCCGGCGGGCCGCCGACGCCGCGCCCGGCCAAGGCGACGGCGACTGTCTGACCGCGGGTTGCGCGGCCTTCGCCTAATTCTGCTTCTCGTCGCCGTCGCCGGCCTGTCGCTGCTGGCCACGGCGCTGGTGCTGCGCCTGCCCGGTGCCGCCGGGCCGGTCGGCAATGCCGATGTCCTCTACCTGCCGGCGCTGTTCGACGACCTGCATCGCGGCCTGGATGCCCTGCGCGGCTGGCACCTGACGCCTGGCCCCTATGTCTTCCCGGACATGGCGGTCTACGGCTTGGCCGACCTCGCCGCCGGCGATTTCCGCCGGGCCCTGCCGCTCGCCGCGGCGCTGCAGTTCGGCCTCTACCTGATGCTCGGCGCCGCGGTGCATCGCGCCGCCGGCGGCCGCTCTGTCGCCATGGCCGTGGCGGCTCTGGCGATGGTGGTGGCACTGCTCTTCGCCTTCGGCTGGGGCCTGGCCGGCTTCTACGCCCTGAACTGGCTGGTCTATCCTTTCGTCGTCACCTTCCATTTCGGCGCCGTCCTGATCGCGGCCGCGGTGCTGCTGCTGGTGATGCGCCAGCTCGACCGGCCGGGCCCATGGCCGCTGGCGGGGCTGGCCGCCCTGATCCTGGCCGGGGTGCTGTCGGACAGCTTTGTCCTGCCTTATGCCGCCGCCCCGGCCGTGGCGCTCTCGCTGCTCTGCGCCCTGGTGCCGCGCACCCGCGGCGCGGCCCTGGCTGCTGCGGTCGCGGTGGGTGGTGCGGCGTTGGCCGCCTACCTTCTGCAGGGCTGGGTCAACCCGCTGAACGGGATCTATCGCGCCCAGCTCGACCTCGGCATCGGCTACGGCCTGTTCCGCCTCGGCGGCGTGCTCTGGCGCGCCGATGCGGCGGAGACGGCGGTCAATCTCGGCCTGATCGCCTTCGCCCTGCTGCCGGTGGCCCGCATCCTCCTGGTGCTGCGCGGTCTGGCGGCCGGAGAGCGCGAGATCGCCCCTTCGGGCCGGATCGCGGTCTTCGCCGCCGCCTCCTCGCTGGCCACGCTGCTGGCGGTGGTGCTGTTCGGCATCTTCCGCGACGATTCGTTCCTGCGCTACTTCCAGCCCTGGCTGTTCCTGACCGCGCTCTGGCTCGCCCATCTCGCCGCCGACCGGCTTCGGGTGCCGGCCTGGCCAGTGGGGGCGGCCTCGGCCATGGTGCTGGCGGGCGCCGCCGCGCTCCGGGCCCCGCCGGCCCAGCTGGCGGCGGGGATCGAGCCGCCGCGGACGCTGGCCTGCTTCCAGGGTTCGGCCGCCGGCCTCGCCGGCTACTGGTGGGCCAAGCCGCTGGTGCTGCATTCCGGCCGCCGGGTCCAGATCGCCCAGGTGGCGCGCAACGGCGCCCCGTATCACTGGATCATCAATGAGGGCTGGGCCCGGCGGGACTGGGCCGGCGGCGCCGGCGCGCCGCCCTTCGGCTTCATCCTGATGGACGGGCTGAACGCCCGCGCCGTGGTCGCCCGCTACGGCATGCCGGACCGGGTGGAGCGCTGCGCCGGCATCCCGCTGTGGCGCTACGACGACCCCGACCGGCTGCGCCGTCCCCTGGCCGCGGCGACGCCGGTGACGCTGCCGGACTAGCCCCGCGACCGAAGCCTCCGCTATCCTCGCGGTCCTTTCGGGGGAGGGGACAATGAATGCCGAGACGCCCATGCCTGCCTGGCAGTCGATCGCCATTCTCGTCGGCCGGCTGATCTTCGCCGCGGTCTTCCTGATGGCGGCGGTCTTCAAGTTCATGGACATGACCACCACCGCCGCCTACATCGACTCGGCGGGGTTCCCGGCGCCGCTGCTGCTGGCCTGGCTGGCGGCGATCTTCGAATGCCTGCTGGTGATCTGCTTCCTGACCGGCGCGTATTTCACCGAGGCGTCGCTGCTGGCCGCCGTCTATGTCGTCTTCCTGGCCTTCGCCTTCCACGGCCCGTCGCGCTGGACGGGGAACCAGGCCGAGTTCGGCTTCTTCGTCGACCACTTCACCTTCCTGGCCGGGCTGCTCTTCGCCGCGGTGCACGGGCCGGGACGGATCCTGGCGCTGCGCCGGACCGTCCTCGGCCGGGCA
The DNA here is from genome assembly GCF_916619195.1 of Inquilinus sp. Marseille-Q2685. Classification (NCBI taxonomy): domain Bacteria; kingdom Pseudomonadati; phylum Pseudomonadota; class Alphaproteobacteria; order Rhodospirillales; family Rhodospirillaceae; genus Inquilinus; species Inquilinus sp. Marseille-Q2685. The sequence continues at coordinate 168,921 of NZ_CAKAKL010000006.1, read as the reverse complement.
TAGCCGTCCTTCCGAAGCCGGAGTTTCACGATGACCCTGTTCGACGCTCCCGATCCCGCCCTGTCGCCGCGGATCGACGCCGCGATCGACCGGGCGCTGGCGGAACAGCGCATCGTCGGCACCGTGGTGCTGGTGGCGCGGGACGGCCGGCTGGTCTACCGCCGCGCCGCCGGCCTGGCCGACCGCGAGGCCGGGCGGCCGGTGCGCGAGGACACCGTGTTCCTCTACGCCTCGCTGACCAAGCCGATCGTCACCGCCGCCGCCCTGCGGCTGGTGGAGGAGGGACGGATCGCCCTGGCCGACCCGGTGACGAGATACCTGCCCGACTTCCGGCCGAAGCTGGCCGACGGCACCGAGCCGGTGATCACCATCCGTCACCTGCTGACCCACACTGCGGGGCTCATCTACAGCTTCGCCGAGCCGGCGGACGGCCCCTATCACCGCGCCGGCGTCTCCGACGGGCTCGACGCGCCGGGCCGGTCCTTCGCCGACAACCTGCGCCGCATCGCCTCGGCGCCGCTGGCCTTCGCCCCCGGGTCAGCCTGGGCCTATTCGCTGGCGCTCGACGTGCTCGGCGCCGCGCTGGAGCAGGCAGCGGGTGAAAGCCTGCCGGATCTGGTGCGAAGCCGCATCACCGGGCCGCTCGGGCTCGAGGACCCCGGCTTCGCCCCGCCGGACCGGTCGCGCCTGGCCGCCGCCTATGCCGACGGCGAGCCCGGCCCGGTGCGGATGGGCGACCACTACGCCATCCCCGCCCCGCGGCCCTTCGCCGGGCTCAGCTACGCCCCCGGCCGGATCTTCGACCCGGCCTCCTACCCCTCCGGCGGCGCCGGCATGGCCGGCACGGCCGGCGACTTCCTGGTGTTCCTCGAAGCCCTGCGCCGCGGCGGCGCGCCGATCCTGCGGCCGGAGACGGTGCAGGCCATGGCCACCGACCAGATCCCCGGCCTCTCGATGCCGAACACGCCGGGCACGACCTTCGGCTATGGCTTCGCGCTGGTGACCGACCCGGCGGCGGCCGGCGTGCCGATGACGGCTGGGACCTGGCGCTGGGGCGGCGTCTACGGCCATTCCTGGTTCGTCGACCCGGCCCGGCGGCTGAGCGTCGTGGGCCTGACCAACACGGCGCTCGAAGGCATGAACGGTGCGTTCGTCGCCGACCTGCGCGCCGCGATCTATGCCGGGCCGGGCTAGAGATCCCTGATCTCCGGTTTCCGGCGCGCCTCCTCCCTCCCAGGATCGGTGGGGAAATCTTACGGAAATATGAAGATTTCCGTCCTATTCCTAAACGTGTATGAACGACCCCTCCGGATCAGAAGGGGGGGAGAGATGACGTTCAGCATCGAACGCGCCGGCCGGCCCGTTATCGGCAGCCGGGTCCAGGCGCCGGACCGGCAGGTCCCGCAGGGGGCCTCCTTCCAGGCGGCGCTGCAGCGGGCGTCGTCGTCTTCGCCGGCCTCCCAGCCGAGCGACGAGCCGCAGACGGAGGAGCAACTGATCGAACGGCTCCACCGCGATATCGTAACGGACTATCAGCCCGAGGCGGACGAGATGCAGGGCGCCATGGTCCTCGACCAGGTGAAGCCCTTCCTCGACCGGCTGCCTCCCGACCAGCGGCAGGCGACCGTGCTGCGGCTGCTCAAGGCATTCGAGACGCCGGAGGGGCACATCCCCGGCGAGAAAGCCGCCACCACTTACGACATCCGCCAGAGATATGCCTGGGTGCGGGACGGCATCGGATACGCTGCCACCCTGTCCGGGCTGGCCACCGATCCCGCGGAAGCGCAGCGGCGCGAGGGCGAGGAGGCCTTCGCGTCGAAACTTTACGACCGCGGCAACAAACTGGAGTACCGCCCGGACGAGACGCAGGACAGCCAGGCGGCGATGGCGACCGACATCCGGGCCTTCCTCGACGAGACGACGCGCGGTGCCGAGGGCAAGGCCGCCACGGAGATGAAATGGACCGTGCTCAACCGGCTGTATGAGCGGGACTGGGTCGATGCCGGGCCGGTGATGGGGGCGATCGAGCAGGTCGCCGCGCAGGATTTCGGCCGCGAGCTGCTGCCGACCATGCATCGCGGCGCGGGCACGCATGCGGCAGCCGAGGCCATCCGCAACCGGGCCGGCATCATGGGCGGCGATCCCGATCGGGAGGCGCTCGGCATCGCCAACCCGCAATTCTACAGCCTGGCGATCGGGGCAAGGCACGCATCCCGGGCGGCGCAGCTGGAGCTGGCGGACACCCTGTCCGGCGAGCGCGTTCCCTTCTCCGACGTTACCCAGTTCATCACCATGCCGCTCCTGGACAAGAGAAACTCCCTTCAGGAGAACGGGCTGGAGATGTTCCGGCGCCTCGAATGGATGACGCGGGACATGGAAGGGCCGCTGGCCGCTCAGGTCGTCGGCAAGACCCTGGACGAGATGCAGAGCACGGGCGGCTTGCCCGATCCGATCGACTTCAACCACTGGCAGGCAGACCACGAGTCCTGGGGAGGCAGCCTTCTGGCGGACGTGAATGCCGTCGCGGATCGGATCAAAGGGACTTCGGCGGGCGACGCCGTGCTCGCGCGGATGCGCGGCTACGGCATGATTCGCGACTAACGCCCCGCCTCCGATCCATGCCTGGCGGGTATGGCCGGGTCCTAGGGACTGCCACTGTCCCTGGTTGACCCTATAGGGCCGCACCCCCATCCTTTGGGGGTGCGTCAGTCTGCGGGAGGTCCATGGTGGCCGAGCCGGGCGATATCGCGACCCAGATCTGGGACATGAAGTACCGGCTGAAGCAGCCGGACGGCACGCCTGTCGACCAGTCGGTCGAGGACAGCTGGCGCCGGGTCGCGACCGCCGTGGCCGCCGCCGAATCGGACCCGGATCTCTGGGCCGGGCGCTTCCTCGACATCCTGCGCGACCATCGCTACCTGCCGGCCGGGCGCATCCTGGCCGGCGCCGGCACCGGCCGCGACGTCACCCTGTTCAACTGCTTCGTCATGGGCACGGTGCCGGACAGCATGGCCGGCATCTTCGCCCATCTGCGCGAGGCGGCGCTGACGCTGCAGCAGGGCGGCGGCATCGGCTACGACTTCTCCACCATTCGGCCGAAGGGCGCGCCGGTCGCCGGCGTCGGGGCCGACGCCTCCGGCCCGCTCTCCTTCATGGATGTGTGGGACGCGATGTGCCGCACCATCATGTCCGCCGGCTCCCGCCGCGGCGCGATGATGGCGACGCTGCGCTGCGACCATCCCGACGTGGTCGAGTTCATCGAGGCCAAGCGCGCCCCCGGCCGGCTGCGCATGTTCAACCTGTCGGTCCTGATCACCGACGCCTTCATGACGGCGGTCGAGGCCGATGCGTCCTGGGACCTAGTGTTCGGCGGCCGCGTCTTCCGCACCCTGCCGGCCCGCGAGCTGTGGGACCGGATCATGCGCTCGACCTATGATTCGGCCGAGCCCGGCGTGATCTTCATCGACCGCATCAACGATCGGAATAATCTTCAATATTGCGAGCAAATTCAAAGCACTAATCCTTGCGGAGAGCAGCCGCTGCCCCCCTACGGAGCCTGCCTGCTCGGCTCGATCAACCTGGCGAAGCTGGTGCGGGATCCGTTCACGCCCGAGGCCCGCTTCGACCACGCGGCGCTGGCGGAGATCGTGCCGGTCGCCATCCGGCTGATGGACAATGTCGTCGACGTCTCGCGCTTTCCGCTGCAGGAGCAGCAGGCCGAGGCCTGGGCCAAGCGGCGCATCGGTCTCGGCGTCACCGGCCTGGCTGACGCCTTCCTGATGCTGGGCGTGCGCTACGGCTCGCCCGAATCGGCGGCCCTGGTCGAGGAATGGCTGGGCGCGATCAAGCTGCATTCCTACCGCGCCTCGGCCGAGATCGCGGCGGAGAAGGGGGCCTTCCCGCTGTTCGACCGCGACGCATTCCTGGCCGCGCCGGGCGTCGCCGGGCTGCCGCGGGAGATCCGCGACCTGATCGCCCGGCATGGCATCCGCAACGCGCTGCTGACCTCGATCGCGCCGACCGGCACCATCTCGCTCTTCGCCGGCAACGTCGCCTCGGGCATCGAGCCGGTCTTCGCCTGGACCCATACCCGCAACGTGCTGCTGCCCGACGGCAGCCGGCGGGCGGAGACGGTGGAGAACTACGCCTATCGCCTGTTCCGCGAGATCCACGGCGCCGACGCGCCGCTGCCGGATTACTTCGTCGACGCCCAGACCCTGCAGCCGGCCGATCATCTGGCGATCCAGGCGGCGGCGCAGAAGCATATCGACAGCTCGATCAGCAAGACCATCAACTGTCCCGAGGACCTGTCCTTCGACGCCTTCAAGGACGTCTACGCCCAGGCTTATGCCCTCGGCTGCAAGGGCTGCACCACCTACCGGCCGAACCCGATCACCGGCGCGGTGCTGGAGGCCAGGCCGACGCAGAAGGCGGCCGACGCCCCCGGCCTCAGCACGCCCGCGGCCCGGCCGGAGGTGCTGCCGGGCGAGACCTACAAGCTGCGCTGGCCGGACAGCGACCACGCCATCTACGTCACCCTCAACGACGAGGTGGTCGACGGCCGCCGGCGGCCCTTCGAGATCTTCATCAACTCGAAGAACATGGAGCACTACGCCTGGACCGTGGCGCTGACCCGGATGATCAGCGCGGTGTTCCGGCGCGGCGGCGACGTCGCCTTCGTGGTCGAGGAGCTGAAGGCCGTGTTCGACCCGCGCGGCGGGCAGTGGATGGGCGGGCGCTACGTGCCGTCGCTGCTGGCCGCGATCGGCGAGACGATCGAGCGGCACATGGTGGCGACGGGCTTCCTGGCGAAGCCGGAGGGCATCGTGCCGGAGGTGGCGGTCGAGGTGACGGCCGAGCCGGTGGGCGGCAATCCCGGCCGGCCGCCGGGCCGGTCCTGCCCGAAATGCGGCCACCCGACCCTGATCCGGCAGGAGGGCTGCGACACCTGCCTGAACTGCGGCTATTCGCGCTGCGGGTAGCGCGCATTGGCGCGGCCTCTGCGGAATGGATGGGCCGGCGCCGCCCCCTCACCCGAAATCGCTGGCGCGATTTCGACCTCTCCCCAAGGAGAGGTGAAGGGCCTGCGGCTCTCATTTCCCTCTCCTCGGGGAGAGGGAGGGGCCCATTCGCGTTGGCAAATGGGAGGGTGAGGGGGGACCGCGCCGCTGAGGAAACGCGGCGTCTCCTCTATGCGATCTCGACCGCCGTCTGCGCCGGGACCGCCTCCGCCGCCTCCGCCACCTTCTTCGCCAGCGCGAACAGGGCGCCGTCGCGGATGCCCAGCTCGCGCAGATGCTCGACCGTGTTCAGCAGGTAGTCACGGTTCGGTCCGCTGCTGCCGACGCCGGTGCGGATCATCGCCAGCGTCTCCTCCGGCCCCAACTCGCCCCGGTACTGGCGGTGGCGGCGATCGGCCAGGAAGCAGCAGGCCGTGACCGGGCCGGAGAGCAGGCGGATCTGCTTCAGGCTCGGGCGGTAGACGCCGGTCACCATCTCGCGTTCCCAGAGATAGGCGACGACCTCCTGCACATGCTCCGGCGCCACCTTGAACGCCATACCGCGGCAGGAGCCGCCGCGGTCCAGGCCCAGCACCAGCCCCGGCCGCTCCGGCGTGCCGCGGTAGCGGTGGGAGAGGACGCAGAATCGGCGGTGATAGCCGTGCAGCACCGCCGGCTGCCGCTCGAGATGCGGGAAGCCCGGATTCCACATCAGCGAACCGTAGCCGAACACCCAGAGCGGCTCGCCCGGGGGCAGCGGCAGGGTCGGTGGCTTCCAGTCAGGGTGACCATCGGCCATCCGCAAGATGTAGCGTTTCGCGGGGGCGAAGGGGAGGGGCGTCGTGTCGCGTTCCGCTGGTTCGGCTTGACTCCAGGGCCCGGTCGCGGCCACGTGCCCGCCTGCGCCACTGCACGGGACCCTCCATGCGCCGCATCGTCGCCGTTCCCACCGCCCTCGTCGCCCTGATCGCCGCCGGCTGGACCGGCGGCTGGTACTGGGCCGCGGGGAAGGTCGAGGCCCAGGCGCAGGCCTTCGCCGCCAACCCGCCGCCCGGCGTCACGGTCGATCCCGGCACGCTGAGCGTCGAGGGCTTCCCGCTGGCCTTCACCGTCGAATCGCAGGCGCCCAGCCTGCGCCGGGTCGACGGGCTGACCTGGAACGCCGCCGGGGTGGTCGCCACCGCCAGGCCCTGGACCCTGCCGGAGGTCGGCTTCACCATCGCGCCGCCCCAGCGGATCACCCTGCCGGGCAGCCCGGCCCTGACCGCCGAGGTGAAAGGGGCGGGCAGCGGCAGCGCCCGGATCGGCGGCGACGGCAAGCCGAACCGGGTGCTGCTGACGCTGTCCCAGATCGAGCTGGCCGGCGGGCTGCTGCCGGCGCCGCTGCCGATCGCGCGGGTCAACGGTTCGGTCGACCGCGCGCCGGAGGAGGCCGGGGCCGGCGCCGCCGGGTCGCTCGACATCGAGGGGCTGGAGACGCCGGATCTCGGCCTCGAAGCCATGGGCCGGCGGGTCGACATGGTGGCAGCGCGGCTGACCGTGCTGGGCCCGATGCCGAAGGCCGCGACGGCGCCCGAGCTGACCGCCTGGCGCACCGCCGGGGGCAAGCTCAGGGTCGACAAGCTGGCGCTGCGCTGGGGGCCGCTGGTGATCGATGCCGACGGCACCCTCGACCTCGACGACCGGCTGCAGCCGCAGGGCACGCTGACGGCGAAGATCCGCGGCTACGGCGCGGTGATCGAGGACCTGCAGAAGGCCGGGGTGGTGCGCGACCGCGACGCAGGCTTCGCCAAGGTCGGGCTCGACCTGATGGCCGGCCAGCCGGCGGCGGACGGCACCCGCACGGTCACCGCCCCGATCACGATCGAAAAGGGCAAGGTTTCCTTCGGCCCGCTGCAGGTGGCGAAGCTGCCGGAGATTCGTTGGGCGCAGTGACCGCGTAGATCGGGTTCGCGACGCGAACCCAACATCTCGATCCTAGTCCCTCTATTGTCATGCCCGGGCTTGACCCGGGCATCCAGGGACTATCGAGGCCGTTCTGGGTGGCCCTGGATTGCCGGGTCAAGCCCGGCAATGACAAGAAGGGGAGATTGCCGCGTTGGATTCGCAGGGCGCACCCAACCTGCGACCAGGGCGCCTCAATCCTCTTCCTTGGTCAGACGCGCCGCCTTCTCCGGCTCCATCTCCTCCTGATGGGCGTCGACGACGCCGCGGCGGATGGCCCGGGTGCGGGTGAACCAGGATTGCAGCGTGTCGCCCTCGCCGCGGCGGATGGCGCGCTGCAGCCGCACCAGGTCCTCGGTGAACTGCTGCAGCACCCCCAGCACCGCGTCCTTGTTGGTCAGGAACACGTCGCGCCACATCACCGGGTCGGAGCCGGCGATGCGGGTGAAGTCGCGGAAGCCGCCGGCGGAGAAGCGGATCACCTCGGCCTTCGTCGCCTCCTCCATGTCCGAGGCGGTGCCGACGATGGTGTAGGCGATCAGGTGCGGGATGTGCGAGGTGATGGCCAGCACCCGGTCGTGATGCTCGGCGGTCATCCGCTCGACCATCATGCCCATGCCGCGCCACAGCGCCTCGACCTTGGCCACCGCTTGCGCGTCGACGCCCGGCTCCGGCGTCAGCACGCACCAGCGGTCGATGAACAGCTCGGCGAAGCCGGCCGAGGGGCCGGAATGCTCGGTGCCGGCGATCGGGTGGCCGGGCACCAGATGCACGCCGGCCGGCAGGTAGGGCGCGATGGTCTCGGCCACCATGCCCTTGACCGAGCCGACATCGGTCACGACCGCGCCCGGCGCCAGGGCCGGGGCGATGGCCTTCGCCAGCTGCTCATAGGCGCCCATCGGGGCGCAGATCATCACCGCGTCGGCGCCGGCCACGGCGGCGGCCGGGTCGGCCTCGACCCGGTCGAGGAAGCCGAGCGCCATCGCCTCGTCGCGGGTCTCGGGCCTGCGGGCATGGCCGACGATCTCGCCCACCAGCCCGTGCTTGCGGGCGGCGCGCGCGACGGAGGACCCGATCAGGCCGATGCCCAGGAGGGCCAGCCGCTTGAAGACCGGCGCCCCGGCTTCGTTCGCCGGCGCGGTCATCGGCCGCGCAGATGCTCGGCCAGCGCCGCCACCACCGCCCGCATCTCCTCCTCGGTGCCGATGGTGATGCGCAGGCAGCTGGGCAGGCCGTAGCCGCCCATCTGACGGACCAGGATGCCGGTGTCCTTCAGGTAAAGGCGCGCCGCCTCGGCGTCGCGATCGCCGAAATCGACCAGCAGGAAGTTGCCGGCGGAAGGCAGCGGCGACAGGCCCAGCTTCGCCAGCTCCGCCGCGGTCCAGCTGCGCCATTCGGCGTTGTGGGCGCGGCTCTTCTCGATGAAGGCCTCGTCGGCCAGCGCCGCCACGCCCGCCGCCTGGGCCGCGGCGCTGACGTTGAACGGGCCGCGGGCGCGATGCAGGACGTCGGTGATGCCGGCCGAGGCATAGGCCCAGCCCAGCCGCAGCGCGCCCATGCCGTAGATCTTCGAGAAGGTGCGCAGCATGACGACGTTCTGCGCCCGGTCGACCAGATCGGCGCCGGGGCTGTAGGCCGGGTCGTCGATGTATTCGGCATAGGCGGCGTCGAGCGCCAGGATCACGTCCGGCGGCAGGGCGGCGTGCAGCCGCTCGACCTCGGCCTTCGGCAGCAGGTAGCCGGTCGGGTTGTTCGGGTTGGCCAGGAACAGGATGCGGGTGCGCGGCGTCACATGCGCCAAGAGGGCGTCGACATCGGTCTTGCGGTCCGCCTCGGGCGCCGCGACCGGCGTGGCGCCGACCGCCTTGGCCGCGATCGGGTACATCAGGAAGCCGTGCCGGCTGTACAGCACCTCGTCGCCGGGCCCGGCATAGCTCTTGGCCAGCAGGGCGATCAGCTCGTCCGACCCGGCGCCGGCGACGATGCGGCCCGCATCCAGGCCGAAGCGGGCGGCCAGGGCCTCGCGCAGGGCGGTGCAGCCGCCGTCGGGATAGCGATGGATCTCGCCGCCCAGCTCGCGATAGGCCGCGGTCGCCTTCGGGCTCGGGCCGAAGGCGCCCTCGTTCGAGGCCAGCCGGATCGGGCGGCCCAGCTGCGGGTGCGGCACCGTCTTGGCCTCGCCGCCGACATAGGGATCGATGTCGAGCAGGCCCGGGCGGGGGCGCGGGGCTTGGATGGTCGTCATGGCTCTGGTCAGCTCCGGCGGCCGATGGCGATCGGGGTGGCGAAGCCGCCGATCAGGCGGATGCGGGGGGCCAGCTCCTCCAGCCGCTCGCCCAGGCCGCCGAGCCGGGGGTCGCCGGCGGCGACGAAATCGGCCACGTCGACCAGGTGGACGGCAGAATCCTCGGCGCTGCGGGCCGGCCGGGTCCAGAACGCCACGGGCGGCAGGCCGGCGGCCTCGAAGATCTGCTTCAGCCGGCTGCGGCTGATGTCGCCGGCGACCTCGACCGCCACCAGGGCATGATCGTCGCCGGTCGGCTCGGGGTCGAGCTGGGCGACGGCCAGGGCCAGTGGCTCGTCGCGGTGCCGCTCGGTGACGACGAAGGGCAGGCTGCCGACGATCCGCGGCGTGCGCGGGTCGTCCGAAAGCAGCACCTGCCACCAGGGGTCGCTGTCGGATTCGACCGGCCAGGGCAGGATGGCCACCGCGGCGCTGCCGTCATGGACGGCGCGGATCGCCTGGATCGGCCCGGCCACCGCAGTGGTCGGGGTGTGGCTGCCGTAATGGTCGCGCGCCAGGTCCCACAGCTCCGTCCGCCCCTCCGGCGCATGCACCGCGACGGCGAAGGGGGCCTGCATGCGGGTGCAGCCGGCGATCAGCTCGCGCCAGATCCGGGTCAGCTCGGGCAGCGGAAAGCCGCCGCTGTGCCGCTCGGCCAGCCGGCGCAGGATGGCGGCCTCGCGGCCCGGCCGCATCGCCAACGGGTCGCCGTTCTTGGCGACGGCGATGTCGTGCACCACCCCGGCCCGCTGCATGATCAGGTCATGGAGCGCTTCGTCGATCTCGTCGATCCGGCTGCGCAACGAGTCGAGCGTCTGGGGGGTGTCTGGCATCGTCGGGACGGGGCTGAAACCTGCCGGGTCGAGGGCGATCAGATGTAGAACGGGCAGGGGGCGAAAGCAAAGGAAACATCTGGGGTTTTAAGCATCTCGGGATTGACGCGCCGGAACCCCGGACCGGGGCGATCCCGCCCCGATTCCCTCGCCTGCCTAGCCCGGCTGCTCCTCGCCGTCGCGCTGCACCCCCAGCACTGGCTGCGCCGCCCCGACCGGCACCAGCACCGGCCGGCGGTGGCGCACCTTCTTGCCGCGCGACAGCTGGTAGATCTGCTTCGACGCCTCGATCATCACCGTGCCGGCGACGCGCTGGAACCAGCGGGCGCCGACCTCCTCCCACACCGGGGCGGTGGACAACAGGAAGCGCGACCGGGTCGGCGGCAGCCACAGGGCGCGGGCCACCCGCTCCGGCACGAACTGGTGCTGGCGCAGCACCTGGTTCAGCTGGCTGGCGGAATAGGGCTTGCCGTGGCCGAACGGGGTGCGGTCGGACCGGGCCCACAGGCTGCGCCGGTTCGGCGCCACCACCAGGAGCCGGCCGCTGCCGTTCAGGACGCGCCAGATCTCGCGCATCAGCTCGCCCAGCTGCTCGGTCGCCTCCAGCCCGTGCACCAGCAGCACCCGGTCGACCGACATGTCGGGCAGCGGCAGCTCGGTCTCCTCGCTCAGCGCCACCAGCCCGCGGCCGTCCGGCGGCCAATGGGTCACGCCCTGCTCGGCCGGCATGCAGGCGATCACCCGTTCGGCCTCGCCCAGGAAGGGCCGCAGGAACGGCGTGGCGTAGCCGAGGCCGAGGATGATCTGGCCCTGGGTGTCCGGCCACAGCATGCGGATCTGGCGGCGCACCATGCGGCGCACCACCAGCCCAAGGCTGGTCTCGTAAAATTCACGCAGATCGATGACGTCGCTGTACATCCGCCGGTCGTCCCAGGGCCTCGCCCACGTTAGGATAACGCATCGGCGGCAAGCTTCGAGCCCTCGCCGCATCGGCTGTCCCTCAACAGGATATGTCAGGAGTCGCCTGATGGCCCGCAAGACCGAGCCTCGTGGAATCGACCCGGAGCGCCTGAAGCAGGCCGCCCGCGAGGCCGCGGACCTCTATCTCGACCATCCGAACGTCACCTCGGTCGGGATCGGCCGGAAGCCCGAAGGCGGCAAGCCGACCGGCGAGCTGTGCATCCAGTTCACCGTCGGCCGCAAGGCCGCGCCCCAGGCGCTGGTGGACGAGGGCATCCCGCCGCTGCCGAAGAGCATCACGGTCGACGGCGTCACGATTCCGACCGACGTGGTCGAGCGGCGCTACAAGCCGTCCTGGCAGCTGGTGCCGCAGGTGGTGAAGGACGAGCGCAAGCTGCGCCGCGATCCGCTGGTGCCGGGCATCAGCGTCAGCCATCCCGCAGGCACGGCCGGCACCCTCGGCTGCATCGTCTACGACCGGCAGGAGGGGCGGCCGCACATCCTGTCGAACTGGCACGTGCTGCACGGCGAGGAGGGCCGGCTGGGCGACACGGTCGTCCAGCCCGGGCCGTTCGACGACAACCGGATCGAGAGCAACGGCTGCGGCGTGCTGGTGCGCAGCCATCTCGGCCTGGCCGGCGACTGCGCCATCGCCCGGATCGAGGGCCGCGAGGTCGACCCGAAGATCCTCGACCTCGGCGTCAGGGTCGCCCGCCTGGGCCGGCCGGAGCTCGGCGACCGGGTGGTGAAGTCCGGCCGCACCACAGGCGTCACCTGGGGCATCGTCACCCGGATCGAGACCACGGGGAAGCTGTCCTACGGCGACCAGATCGGGTTCAAGCGGATCGGCGGCTTCGAGATCGGCCCCGACCCCGACCGACCGGCGGCGGAGGACGAGATCAGCAAGGGTGGCGATTCGGGCTCGGTCTGGCTCGGCGTCGACGGCAAGGGCGACCCGGCCGACGTCATGCTCGGCCTGCATTTCGGGGGCGAGGCCGACGGCGCCGAGGCCGACGAGGGCGACTTCGCGCTCGCCTGCGGCGCCGAGGCCGTGTTCAAGAAGCTGGAGATCGAGCCGACGCCGCCGGATCTGGCGCAGGCCGCTCCGGCGGCCACCGGCGGCGGCTACGACCCGCAGTTCCTGGGCGGCAGGACCGTGCCGATGCCGGCGCTGTCGCGGGCGCAGGAGACGGACGCGGCGAAGGTCGGCGGTTCGCCCGTGATCCGCCACACCCATTTCTCGCTGGTGCTCAGCAAGTCGCGCCGCCTGGCCCGCTGGGTGGCCTGGAACGTCGATGGCGGCCAGATCCGCATGCTCAGCCGCAGCGGGCTGAAGTTCACGGTCGACCCGCTGGTCGACGCGAAATGGCAGACCGGCGACGCCCTCTACGCCTCCAACCGCCTCGACCGCGGCCATATCGCCCGGCGCCAGGACCTGGTCTGGGGCACGCCGGAGGAGGCGGCGAGGGCCAACCGCGAATCCTTCTACTTCACCAACATCGCGCCGCAGCACGAGGCTTACAACCAGTCCGGGCTGAACGGCCTCTGGGGCCTGCTTGAGAATGCGATCCTGGAGGAGGTGGAGGTCGAGCAACTGCGCGTTTCGGTGCTGGGCGGGCCGGTGTTCCGCGACGACGACCCGGTCTATCGCGGCACCGCCATCCCGCGCGACTACTGGAAGATCGTGGCCTATGTCGAGGCCGGCGCGCTCAAGGCCAAGGCCTTCCTGCTGACCCAGGAGGACCTGCTGAACCGGATCGAGGCGCTGGGGCTGGAGCCGTTCCGCCTATACCAACTGCCGATCGCGGAGCTGGAGAGCCGCACCGGCCTCGACTTCGGCGACCTCAAGGCCGCCGACGACCGGGCCGCCCCCGCCCGCCCGGCGCGCGGCCGCCGCGCCGCGGCCGAGGCCCTGCCGCGCGTGACGCTGATCGAGAGCCTGGCCGACATCGAGCTCTGATTGGGTCGCGGAGCGGGTCGGGAGCGGCTATGCTGCCCGACCCGTTTCGACCTCGGTCCAGGAGGACGCATGGCCTCGCTTCGCGTCACGCTGATCCCCGTCCTGAAGGACAATTACGCGTATCTGCTGGAGGACGACTCGACCGGCATGGTCGCCGTGGTCGATCCCGGCGAGGCCGACCCGGTGGCGGCGAAGCTGGAGGCCAAGGGCGGGCGGCTGGACTGGATCCTGAACACCCACCATCACGGCGACCATGTCGGCGGCAACCACGAGCTGGCGAAGCGCTACGGCGCCTCGATCGTCGGGCCGGCGGCGGAATCGGCGCGCATCCCCGATCTCGACCGCGGCGTGGCGGAGGGCGACCACGTCATGGTCGGCGCTGCGCGGGGCTCCGTGCTGGAGGTGCCCGGCCACACCGCCGGCCACATCGCCTTCTGGTTCGAGGATGCCGGCGTGCTGTTCTGCGGCGACACGCTGTTCGCGCTCGGCTGTGGCCGCCTGCTGGAGGGGTCGCCGGAGCAGATGTGGTCCAGCCTGCTGAAGCTGCGGGCGCTGCCGGACACCACCCGGATCTATTGCGGCCACGAATACACCCAGTCGAATGCCCGCTTCGCCCTGACGGTCGACGGCGCCAACCCGGTGCTGCAGGCCTATGCCGAGGATGTCGACGACGCGCGCGAGAGCGGTGCGGCGACCATCCCGGCCCAGCTCGGCCGCGAGAAGCTGGCCAACCCCTTCCTGCGCGCCGACAAGCCGGAGCTGCAGGCCGCGATCGGCATGGCCGGGGCCGACCCCGTCTCCGTCTTCGCCGAGATCCGCGGCCGCAAGGACCGGTTCTGAACGCTTCTCCAACCCGGGACGATCATGAAGCTCCTCTACAGCCCGTTCTCGCCCTTCGCCCGCAAGGTCCGCATCGCCGCCATCGAGACCGGCCTGCAGGACCGGATCGAGGCGGTGCCGACCAGCACCGAGGACCCGGCCAGCGGCCTGTCGGCCCGCAACCCGCTGAACAAGATCCCGGTCTTGGAGACCGAGTTCGGCCCGCTCTACGACAGCCCGGTGATCTGCGAGTATCTCGACACGCTGCATGACGGGCCGAAGCTGTTCCCCGCCTCCGGCCCGGCCCGCTGGCAGGCCCTGCGCTGGCTGGCGCTGGCCGACGGGCTGCAGGACGCGGCCCTCCTGATCCGCTACGAGCTGACGCTGCGCCCGGCCGAGAAGCAGCACGAGCCCTGGATCGAGCGGCAGAAGGCCAAGATCCGGACCGCGCTCGACCGGATGGAGGCCGATGCGGCGGAGCTCGACGGGCCGCTGACCATCGGCACGATCGGCGCCGCCTGCGCCCTCGGCTATCTCGACCTGCGCTTCGCCGACTGGGGCTGGCGCGGGACCCATCCGCGCCTCGCCGCCTGGCATGCGGGCTTCGCCGAGCGCCCGTCCTACATCGCGACCATCGCCCAGGCATGAGCACGATGACGCCGGAAGCGATCATCGCCAAGCTCGGCATGAAGCCCCACCCCGAGGGCGGGCATTATGTCGAGCTGTGGCGCGACCCGCCGCCGGAGGGCGGCCGCGGCCGGGCCTCGCTGATCCACTTCCTGCTGCGGGCCGGCGAGGTGTCGCACTGGCACGCCGTGGACGCGCCGGAGATCTGGATCTGGCAGGCCGGCGCGCCGCTGGAGCTGTCGATCGCCGAGACCGGGCAGGCCGGCGAGGTGCTGCGCCTCGGCCCGGATCTCCTGGCCGGCGATCGCTTCCAGGGCGTGGTGCCGGAAGGGCACTGGCAGGCGGCGCGCAGCCTGGGCGACTGGACCCTGGTCAGCTGCGTCGTCGCCCCGGCCTTCCGCTTCGAAGGCTTCACCCTGGCCCCGCCCGGCTGGCGGCCGGAGCTGGGATAGGCCTCAGGCGCTCGCCGGCCGCCGGGCCCAGAGGTCGCGCCCGGCCAGGATCGCGCCGCCGACGATCAGGGCGCAGGCGCCGCCGACCGACGGGGTCAGGGCACCCTGGCCGAAGGCGATCAGCAGCAGGGTCGACAGGAGCGGCGCGGCATAGGCGAAGGCGCCCAGGGCGCGGATGTCGCCGCGCTTCACCCCATGGTCCCAGACGAAGAAGGCCAGGCCGACCGGCCCCAGGCCCAGCCCCGCCACCGCGGCCCAGCCGGCGGCGTCCGGCACCACCGTCTCCTCCAGCGCCAGGTGGCACAGCAGGGACAAGAGGGCGGTGCCGCCGCAGAACCAGCCGACCGTCTCGGTCGGCACCGCGCCGATCCGCCGGCTCAGCACCGAATAGCCGGCCCAGATCATCGCCGACAGCATGGCGGCGCCGTAGCCCAGGGCGAAGCGCGGCTCGAAGGCAACGCCTCTTCCTCCGATCAGCACCACGACTCCGAGCAGCCCCAGCGCCGCCCCGGCGACATGCCACCAGCGCAGCCGCTCGCCTGGCAGCAGGGCCGAGAACAGCACGATCAGCAGCGGCCAGGCGTAGTTGATCAGGTTGGCCTCGACCGGCGGCGCCAGGCGCAGCGCCATGAAGAAGACGAGGTGATAGCCGAACAGCCCGCCGACGCCGAGCAGCCAGACCGCCGGCCGCTGCCGGGCGGCTTCCAGCGGCGGCCGGCCCTGCAGCGCCATCCAGCCGAGCCCGATCAGGAAGGCGACGGCGAAGGCCATGCCGGTCAGCTGGAACGGCGGGATGGCGCGCGACCAGGTGGCGAGCAACGCGAGCGTCGCCCACATCAGCACGGCGGTGCCGCCGATCAGCGTGGCCCGCCGGACGGCGGCAAGGTCGGGGGACATGGGCGTTCGCTGCAGCCCTACTGTTGGAGGCCGGGATAGGCCCACAGCCCGGAGGTGCGCATCAGGTCGCGATAAACCACCAGCCGCTCGTCGGGGCCAACCTTCGCCGCCTCCTCCAGCGACGGCGCGTCGAGCGCGATCGCCGGCAGCACGGCGAGGGTCAGCCCGTACTGGGCCAGCGCCTCCTCGACCACCACCCGCGCGCGGCGCATATGGCTGGCGCTGGTCACCAGGATCACGGCGTCGCCGCCATGGCGCTTGATCAGCGAGGCCGCGTTCAGCCCGTTGCCGACCGTGTCCTTGGCCTTGTCCTCGCCGATGATGCGGTCGCGGTCCACGCCCTTCTCCACCAGCCAGCGGGTCATCAGATCGGCCTCGGTCACCCCGGCCTGGGGCTGGCCGCCGGTGACGATCAGCCGGGCCGTGGGGTTGGCCTGCGCCGCCTTCAGCGCCACGTCCAGCCGGTCCAGCAGCGTCGGCTGCATGGTGCCGTCCTTGGCCAGGGCATAGCCCAGCACCAGGATCACCGGCCTGCCCGGCAGCGCCGGGACCGCGGTGGTCGGCGGGTCGGCCAGGATCGCCTCGGTGCGGGCGAAGCGGGCGCGGTACCGCTCGGCCAGCGGGCGATCGAGCCCGGCCAGGGCGATGTCGGCCAGCGCCGCGGCGTCGGCGTCGCCGCGCACCCGGGCCAGCGCCGCCAGCCAGGCATAGGCGTCGGTGGCGCGCGGGTCGTGCCGGGTGATCTCCCGGTAGGTCGCCTCGGCCTCCGGGATCTTCTTCTGGATGACCTGGGTCGAGGCGACGGCGTAGCGGAAATCCAGCCGCTCCGGCGCCAGGGACGAGGCCTCGGCGAAGGCCTGCTCGACCACGTCGTAGCGGCCGTGCAGGGTGATGCCCTTGAACACCTCCGCCTCGGCCTTCTTCACGTCGCCGCCGGACCAGTAGTACTGCATGCCGGTCTCGACCAGGGTCCGGATGCGGGCCTCGGTGGCGTCGTCATAAGCCAGGGCCGGTCCCGCCAGGGCGCCCAGCAGGGCCAGGCCGCAGGCGATGCGGCGGATCGTGCGTGTCTGTGTCATGAAGCCCCTCCGTGGCCGGTTCATACGCTAGATTCGCGGCCCGGAGAATCGCCCATGACCGATGACGGTGTTCGTATCCGCCCGTGGCGGCCGGAGGACCGGGCCCTCGGCCTCGCCCTCTTCGACAGCAACGTGCCGCGCTTCTTCGCGGCGCAGGAGCGGCAGGATTTCATCGACTTCCTCGACGCGCTGAGTGGCCCGTATTTCGTGCTGCAGGATGCGGCGGGGGGGGCGGTGGGCTGCGGCGGCTACGAGGCCGCCGAGGGCGATCCCTCGGTCGCGGTGCTGTGCTGGGGCATGGTGCGCGGCGACCGGCACCGGACCGGGCTGGGCACGGCGCTGCTGACCGAACGACTCGCCCGCATCGCCGCCGACCCGGCCTTCCGGTCGGTGGCGATCGAGACGACGCAGCACAGCTGCGGCTTCTTCGCCCGCCACGGCTTCGTCCAGACTCGGCAGGTGCCGGACGGCTTCGCCCCCGGCATGGACCTGGTGGAGATGACGCTGGACCTGGACGCTTATCGGCAGTCGCGAAAGGGCTGAAATCCCCTTGCTGTCATGCCCGGGCTTGACCCGGGCATCCAGAAGGTCTCGACGCTCTCTGGATTGCCGGGTCAAGCCCGGCAATGACAGGGATGAGAGTCAGGGTTTGAGGAGAAAGACCACATAGCCGCGGAACCAGGGGCTGTCGGCCAGGCTGCCCGGCGCCTCCCACTCGCCGTCCTGCACCAGCCCGATCCTGAAGGGCAGGGTCAGCCGGGCGATGCGCGGCAGGTAGGCGCGGTAGTTCGGGATCGTGCGCCGCCCCTGATAGGTCTGCACCACAACCTCGTCCACCACCCCCTGCAACTGGTTGATCGCCTCCGGGTCGGCATTGCTGCCCCAGTCCATCAGCCCTGTGATGCTCAGCCGATATTCGGGCGGCAGCTGCGCCCGCAGCCCGCGCAGGAAGGTCGCGTATTCCTGCAGGTGGCGGGTGCGGGCGTCGAAGTCGATCTGGATGCCGATCACCGGGTTGCCGGCCTGTTTCCAGCGCCGGGCCTGGGCCAGGATGGTTGGCAGGATCTGCGGCGGCCAGCGCAGCGTGTGGGCGCGGTAGGCCAGCCAGACCTCGCCCTGGCGCAGCCGCGGCACGGCGATGCCCTGGGCGATCATCCGGGCGGGGCCGGGGCCGCCGCGCGGCGGCGGATCGATCTGGCCCTGCAGGATGTAGAGGGTCCGGGCCTGGGCCAGCACCGGCGGCGGCTGCACCCCCGCCCACAGCCAGAAGGCGTCGTGCTCCGTCGCGTCCACCGTGGCGCTGGCCGGCTGTGCCGCCAGCAGCAGCACCGCGGCCAGGAGCGCCAGGCCGCGCATCGTCACCAATAGTATTTCAGGGTCTTCGCCCAGACCGTGTTGCCGTAGCGCGACTTCAGCGTCTGGAACCACTGCTTGCGCTGGTTCTGCGGGATCTCCTGGTGGCCGCAGCCGTTGTTCTGGCTCGGCGCGAAGCAGTTGATGGCGCGGTATAGGGCATAGGCGCGGTCGTTGCGGCCGGCCTTGCTGTCGGCCATCACATGCATGTAGCCGTCCAGCCGGGAATAGGGCTTGCCCGGGAACTGGGTGGCGGTGCCGCCCAGCTGCGTGTCGTCCGGCTGGCTGTCCAGGGCGTAGAAGTCCAGGCCGTTGCGCAGGATGAACTCGCCCAGGCAGTTCAGCCCCTGCGGATTGCCGGCATCGCGCTGCAGCGTCGCCGCGATCTCGCGGATCGACGGGCAGGTGTAGTCGGATTCGGCCGAGGCGCCGTCCCAATGGAACAGGGTCAGGGACTGGTCCCAGGGCACGGACGGGTCCTCCGGCAGCGGGTCGGGCAGCAGCGCCAGATCGGTGCCGAAGCCGTGGTAGTGGCCGCGCATCAGGTCCTTGTACAGCAGCGTGAACAGGGCGGTGCGGCGCTCTTCCTCCGTCGCGTCCGCCGCCTTGGCCTGCTGGCGCAGCAGCGCCTGCCCGGCCAGGTTGCGCAGCAGGATCCGGCGGATCTCCGGCGTCTTGATCGGCGATCCCGGCTCGAACACCGCCGCCAGCTTGCCGCTGCGCTCGTAATTCATGGCCAGCGCCAGCTCCAGCTGGGCGCGCTGCAGCGGCCTGGCCAGCGGGATCAGCTGCAGCCACAGCGCCTGCGCCCCGGCCCAGTCGCCCTTGGCCTCGAGCGCGAAGCCGCGCAGCGTCTGGCGGCTGAACTCGAGATTGCTCATCGGGCCGGCCGGCACCGTGTCCGGCAGGCTCTTCAGCGTCTCGTCCGGGGACTGGGCGACGTAGAACTGATAGACGGCGACGAGGTAGGCGTGCAGCTCCGGCCGGTCGGCGAAACGCGGCTTCTGCTCCTCCAGCGCCTGCAGATCCATGATCGGGCCGCCGTCGCCACGGACGTCGATGCCCTTGTCGCGCAGCATCATCAGGTCCATCACCGCCAGCAGCGTCGGGTCGGTGACATCGGCGCTGCGCATCGGCACCAGCAGCTTGTTGTCGGTCTCCTGCACCAGCGCCTGCAGCGCGTCGGCGTCGGCCGGGGTCTTGCCTAGCAGCTCGGCATAGGCGGCGGCCAGCCGGGTCGGATCGTTGCCCAGCCAGTAGATCCGGCGCAACAGGCCGCGGGCCGAGGCGGTGTACAGGCCGTTCGGATAGGCCTGGAGATAGGCCTCGAACGCCTTCTCCGAATCCGCCAGAACGGTGCGGTCGACATTCTCCAGCTTGGGATAGCCCATCTCGTCGAAGGCGTTCTGCTGTGCCTGGTTCAACAGGGTGCGCGCTTCCATGTAGCGCGCCGTCTCCTCGAGCCAGGGCTGACCGCTGCCCTCCAGCGCCTTGAACGCCTCGGTCGCCTGCGGGAAGTCGCCGGCATAGAAGGCGACCGCGCCGCGCAGATAGCCGGCGAACTGCTTGCCCGGGGCCGACTGCATATCGGCGGGCACCAGGCCGGCCCGCTTCGCCTCGTCCCAGCTGCAGTTGCCCAGCATGGCCAGGCGCGCGCGGGCCAGGGACAAGCGCTCGGACGCGGGCAGCTCGACGCTGCCGACCAGCTGCTGCAGGAAGGCCCGCGCCGCCGCATCGTCGTTGCTGGCGCAGCGGCTGCCCTCGCCGGTGGCGAACAGGTTGGCGCTGCTGTCCGCGGCGGCGGAGGACACGGCCTCGGGCGGCACGCCGATTTTCTGGGCCAGCTCCGCCACCGCCGTCCGGTCGGGATCGGCGGCGGGCGGGGTCTCGACCACGGCCGCGCCGCCGCTTTCGGCGCCGCCGGCGGGCGCCTCCGCCGGCGTCTCCTCCTGCGGGGCCAGCCGCTCGAGCGGGAACGGCACCAGCGCATAGCCCATCTCGCGGTCGTATTCCGACGGCGGGCCGTCCGGGATCGGCGCCAGCCCCTGGTCGGCCCGCAGCAGGCGCAGATTGACCCGGCTGTCGTTGGCAGGGGTGAGGAAGGGCAGGTTGTTGCAGCCGTCGAGCCCGTCCTGCTTCAGCGACCACATCACCGAGCAGCCGAAATCGCCGCTCGCCTGGGCCGCCTGGATGCCGACGCCGCCGAGCAGCAGCACCATCGGAAGCAAACCGCGCCGGATCATCGTTCCTCCCTCGCCACGCCGCGACCGTGGGAATCATCTCCGTCCGATCGTCCAGTATCAGATCAGGGCCCGATCGGACAGGTGTCGATCCTGCCCAGGGCTGGCGGCGAAATCTTGGCCGGCGCGAGGCGACGTCAGACGCCGCCCGCTACCTTCAGCACCGTGGCGGTGGCATAGCGCGCGGCGTCCGACAGCAGCCAGGCCACCGCCTCGGCGATCTCCTCCGGCTCGCCCGGCCGGCCGGCGGGGATCCGCGCCGTCACCCGCTCCAGCCGTCCCGGCGCATGGATCTCGGTGCGGATCATGCCCGGCGACACGGCGTTGACCCGGATGCCCTCGGCCGCCAGCTCGCGGCCCAGGCCGATGGTGAAGCTCTCGATCGCGCCCTTGGTCGCGGCATAGTGGACGTATTCGCCCGGGCTGCCAGTCTGCGCCGCGATCGAGGACAGGCTGACGATCGCGCCCTTCGTCCCGGCGGCGCGAAAGCGGCGCACCGCCTCCCGCGCGCACAGGATCGGGCCGACCAGGTTGACGTCGACCACCCGGCGCAACGTCTCGGCCTCCAGATCCGCCAGAACGCCGTTGCGGCCGGTGATGCCGGCGTTGTTGACCAGCCCCTGCACCGGCCCGAAGGCGGCCTCGGCCCGGTCGAACAGCGCCCGGATCTCGTCCTCGCGCGATACGTCGGCGGGCAGGGCGACCGCCCGGCCGCCGGCGCCGGCGATCTCCGCGACCACCGCCTCGGCCGCGGCGGCGTCGGCGCGATAGTTGACGCAGACCGCCCAGCCGTCCCGCGCCGCCCGGCGGGCGATGGCGGCGCCGATGCCGCGGCCGCCGCCGGTGACGATCAGGAGGCTCATAGCGACAGCAGCCTCTCGGCGAAATCGGCGATCGGCGCGCCGTCGACCATCAGCCCGGCCGGCACCGAGAAATGGCCCTGCGGCCGGATGTGGACCTGGGCCTCGGGCACGCCCCAGCGCCGGGCGATCGCCTGGCCGCCGGCGAAGGGGGTGACGTCGTCCTTGCTGCCCAGCACCATGAAGACGTTGCCGGTGTCCATCTGCGGCCGCTCGACCGGATCGGTCAGCGGGCGCCAGCGGCTCAGCGCCGTCTCGGTCCAGCCGGCCGCGGTCAGGGCGCGGTCCAGACCGAAGGCGCGGGCGAAGGAGCCGCCGAGCGCGATCTCCTCGATTCCCTCGGACGTGGTGAACAGCAGCAGCGCGTCCGGCCGGCAGGCGGCCGGCCAGCCGCCGCAATGGGCGGCGGCCAGCTGCGCCGTCAGGGCGCCGAAGCTGATGCCGCTCCAGCCCACCGTGCCGCGGCTGGTCTGCCGGGCCCAGCGGGTCAGGATGCCGACCTCGCGCACCGCCGCCGACAGGTGGTCCAGCGCGCCGAGCGGCGTCGACGCCACCATCGGCTCGCCGGCATAGGTGCCCGGCCGCTTGCGCCTCCCGTGCCAGGGCGCCTCCACCAGCACCACGCGGAGGCCGCGGCGGACCAGGGATTCGATCTCGCTCAGCGGCCCGCGCAGATGGTCCGGCTCCATGCAGACGCCGTGCAGGTGGATCACCGTCGGCGGGTCGACCGCGTCGCTCGGGGTGAACACCCGGGCCCAGCACGGGCTCTCCGCCGCCGGGTCGGGCGTCGGGAAGGTCAGCCAGTGGTCGGTGCCCAGCTCGCTCGGCAGCCGCCGGGTCTCGGCGACGGCCGGCATCCGCTCGGGCAGCCGGTAGGCGTTCTCCGGATCGGCCAGCCGGGCGCCGTGCCGGGCCTCGACCTCGTCCTCGGTCGGGATCGCCCAGCGGCAGGCCGGGATCTTGCGGTTGTTGCCGAACAGCGCGAAGCGCAGCCGGCTGGTGGTCAGGGCCGAGGCGGCATCGAGGCGCGCCTCCTCCGCCGCCACCGCATCGGCCAGGGGCGCGGTGGTGGAGAACAGCAGGCGCTGCCACTCCGCCTCGGCCTGGCGGTGCTGCTCGGCCAGGCGGGCGACGTCGCGCAGGGTCCGACCCAGCCAGACCGGCCGCTTGCCCAGCGCGTCGGGCGGGATCGCCAGCTCGGCGCAGAAGCGGCGCAGGTCGCCGTCGGAAACGATGGCCGCGGCCAGGCTGCGCGAGGCCGGCAGGAACCAGCCGCGCAGCAGGGCCAGCGACATGCCGTCGAACCAGGGCCGCGCCACCAGCCGGCCCAGGGGCGTGCGCATCAGCCGCATCAGGTCCGGCCGCGGCTTCAGCCGCACCGGCCCGGGGCCGCGCCGGCGCTGCGCCCGCTGCCGGGCCGACAGGTGCAGCACCCGCCGCAGCTCCGGCCATTCGATCAGGTTGTCGGCCTCCTCCAGCGTCGCCCAGCGCGCCTGGGCGGCGTCGTCGCCGGCCACCGGCTCGCCCGACCGCCACTCGGCCTCGACGTCGATGATGGTGTAGTGCCACTCGACCCCGCCCTCGGCGTCGCGGTGGATCGAATCGACCGCGGTGACGATGCCGATGGCCTCGGCCTCGACCCCGGCCTCCTCGCGGGTCTCGCGCAGCGCCGCCTCGAACAGGGTCTCGCCCAGCTCCTGGCTGCCGCCGGGGATGCTCCACTGCCCGGCCTGGGGCGCCTTGCCGCGCTGGATCAGCAGCAGCCTGTCGTCGCGCCAGACCACGGCGCCGACCCCGATCTTCGGCCGATCCATGTGGGATGCGGTGCGGCTGTCCTCCGGCATCGGCCTACTGGAACGCCACTTCGGCGAAGCTGCGCAGCTTGCGGCTGTGCAGCTGCTCCAGGCCCAGCTCGCGCAGCCGCTCCATGGCGCGGATGCCGATCTGCAGGTGCTGACCGACCTGCTGCTTGTAGAAGGCGTCGGCCATGCCGGGCAGCTTCAGCTCGCCGTGCAGCGGCTTGTCGGAGACGCAGAGCAGCGTGCCGTAGGGCACCCGGAAGCGGAAGCCGTTGGCGGCGATGGTCGCGCTCTCCATGTCCAGCGCGATGGCGCGGCTCTGGCTGAAGCGCTGCACCGGCTCGCGATAGTCGCGCAGCTCCCAGTTGCGGTTGTCGATGGTGGCGACCGTGCCGGTGCGCATCACGCTCTTCAGTCCGTAGCCGGAAAGGCCGGTGATCTCGCCGACCGCGCGCTCCAGCGCCACCTGGATCTCGGCCAGGGCCGGCACCGGCACCCAGACCGGCAGGTCGGCGTCCAGCACATGATCCTCGCGGACATAGCCGTGGGCCAGGACGTAGTCGCCCAGCTTCTGGGTGTTCCTGAGGCCGGCGCAATGGCCCAGCATGATCCAGGCATGCGGCCGCAGCACCGCGATGTGGTCGGTGATGGTCTTGGCGTTGGACGGGCCGACGCCGATGTTGACCATGGTGATGCCGGAATGGTCCGGCCGGGTCAGGTGGTAGGCCGGCATCTGCGGCAGCCGCGCCGCCGGGGTGCCGCGGGCCCGCCCGCCGGGCATGGTGACGCGGTCGCCCGGCTCGATGAAGGCGTCGTAGCCGCCACCGTCACCCTGCATCAGCTCATAAGCGATGCGGATGAACTCGTCGATGTAGAATTGGTAGTTCGTGAACAGGACGAAGTTCTGGAAGTGCTCGCAGCCGGTGGCGGTGTAGTGCTTCAGCCGGAACAGCGAATAATCCGCCCGCGGCGCCGTGAACAGGGCCAGCGGGTGCGGCTCGTCCGGCGGGATCACGGCAGTGCCGTTGACGATGCTGTCGTCCATCATCGCCAGGTCCGGCAGGTCGAACACCGCCCGCATGTGCAGCATGCGCTCGCGGGTCAGGTCGCCCTCGACATGCATGCCGTCGGGGAAGGCGAAATGGATCGGGATCGGCGTGTCGCTGACCCCGACCTCGACCGGGACGTGGTGATTGTGGATCAGCTGGCCGATCTGCTCGGTCAGGTAGCGGTGGAACAGCGACGGCCGGGTGATGGTGGTGGAGAAGGTGCCCGGCCGGTCGACGAAGCCGTAGGACAGGCGCGTGTCGGCCCGGCTGAAATCCTCCACCCGGACCGTGAGGTAGGGATAGCAGGCGCGCACCCGCCTCGCCGGCTCCTCGCCGCGGGAATAGGCGCGGAAGGCGTCACGCAGCAGGCCGGTGTTGGCGTCGTAGATCGCGTGCAGCCGGGCCACCGCCTCGGCCGCGTCGCGGAACTGCTCGGGGGCGAAGGTCTGGGCGGTCTTGCTCATGCCTCGACTCCCATCAGCGACCGGCCGAACTGGTCGGCGTCGAAGGGTCGCAGGTCGTCGATGCTCTCGCCGACGCCGATCGCGTGCACCGGCAGGCCGAAGCGCTCGGCCAGCGCCACCAGAACGCCGCCGCGGGCGCTGCCGTCCAGCTTGGTCAGGATCAGGCCGGTGACCGAGACCATGTCGCGGAACACCTCGACCTGGCTGTGCGCGTTCTGGCCGGTGGTGGCGTCCAGCACCAGCAGCACGTCGTGCGGCGCCTCGGGGTCGATCTTCTTCAGCACGCGGACGATCTTGGCCAGCTCGGCCATCAGATTGTCCTTGTTCTGCAGCCGGCCGGCGGTGTCGATCAGCAGCACGTCGCGGCCCTCGGCCCGGGCCCGGGTCAGCGCGTCGAAGGCCAGGCCGGCGGCGTCGGCGCCGGGATTGGCCGTGACCACCGGGCAGCCGGAGCGCTCGCCCCAGACCTGCAGCTGATGCACCGCGGCGGCGCGGAAGGTGTCGCCGGCCGCGATCATCACGGAGCGGCCTTCCTCCCGCCACTGCTTGGCCAGCTTGCCGATGGTCGTGGTCTTGCCGGTGCCGTTCACCCCGACCACCAGTACCACCTGCGGCTTCCGGCCGGGCGAAAGGGTCAGGGGCCTGGCCACCGGGCGCAGGATCTGCGCCACATGGTCGGCCAAGGCGCGCCGGACCTCGTCGCCCGACACCTCCTTGCCGAAGCGGGTCCGGGCCAGCTCGGCGGTCAGCTTGGCGGCGGTGGCCGGGCCCAGATCGGCCTGGATCAGCAGCTCCTCCAGCTCCTCCAGCGTCGCATCGTCCAGCTTGCGCTTGGTGAAGATGCTGGTGATGCCTTCGGTCAGCTTGGCGGAGGAGCGCGAGAGCCCCTCCTTCAGTCGGGTGAACCACCCTTTTTTTGGCGCCCCTGCGCCGTTATCGGTCATCGGGTCTGTCATGCGCGCTTCTTAACACGCCGTGTGTGACCTCCGTAAGTCGGCCGGGCGCGGGGCAGGGGTGCCCTGGGGCGGGTCACAAAAAAGGGGTTGCAACCCGCCCGCCTCCGGGACTGAAATGGCGGCATCGGCTGGGGTGCCCGTCGTCATGGCGGGCTGAGATCATACCCATCGAACCTGACCTGGATCATGCCAGCGGAGGGAGCCTGAGATGACCGGCATTCCGATTCCGTCCCTTTTGCAGGCCGACTCCGTCGGCCCGACGCCTTTGCGCGGCGCAAGACCGCGCGTCGCCGTCATCGGCGCCGGGGTCAACGGCCTGGCCATCGGCTGGCGCCTGGCCCGCGCCGGCTGCCCCGTCGACGTCTATGACCGCGGGCCGGTCGGACGCGAGGCCAGCTGGGCCGCCGCCGGCATGCTCGCCGCCGGGCTCGAGGCCGAGCCGGGGGAGGAGGCGCTGTTCGGCTTGTGCCGCCGCGCCCAGGAGCTCTGGCCCGGCTTCGCCCGGGAGGTCGAGGCCGCGTCGGCCCGGCCCGTGGGCTATCGCGACGAGGGCACGCTGGCCGTGGCCCTGACCCGCGACGACGCGGCGGAGCTGCGCTTCTCCGCCGATTACCAGGCGAAGCTCGGGGTCGAGCTGAACTGGCTGACCGGCGCCGAGCTGCTGCGGCGCGAGCCGATGCTGCGGCCCGGCCTCGCCGCCGCGGTGCACAGCCCGGCCGACCATCAGGTCGACAACCGGTGGCTGGTCCCGGCCCTGGCCGAGGCGCTGCGCCGCGCCGGCGGCGGGCTGCACGACCATGCGGCGGTCGAGTCCGTCATCCTGGACCACGGCCGCGCCGGCGGCGTGGTGGTGGCCGGCGAGGTGCTTTCGGCCGATGCCGTGGTGCTGGCCGCCGGCGCCTGGTCGGGCGGCATCCCGGGGATCCCGCGTGAGGCGCTGCCGCCGGTGCGGCCGGTGAAGGGCCAGATGCTGGCGCTGCAGATGGACCCGGCGGCGCCGCTGCTGCGCCATGTGCTGTGGGCCGGCAAGGCCTATCTGGTGCCGCGGCTGGACGGCCGGCTGATCGTCGGCGCCACGGTGGAGGAGCGCGGCTTCGACACCACCGTCACCGCCGGCGGCATGCTGTCGCTGCTCGACGCCGCCTGGCGGGCCCTGCCGGGGATCGAGGAGCTGCCGCTGATCGAGAGCTGGGCCGGGCTGCGCCCCGGCAGCCGCGACGACGCGCCGGTGCTCGGCCCCTCGGCGATCGAGGGGCTGGTCTTCGCCACCGGCCATCACCGCAACGGCATCCTGTTGCTGCCGGCGACGGTCGAGGCGGTGGCCGGCACCATCCTCGACGGCCGCCTGCCGGAGGCGGCGGAGCCGTTCCGGATCGACCGCTTCACCCGGATCGCGGAGGCGGCGCAATGAGCGTGCCAGGGACCGTCAATGTGAACGGAGAGGCGGAGGCCGTGGCCGGGCTCAGCGTGCTCGACCTGCTGCTGGCCAAGGGCATCGACCCGGCGGCGCGCGGCACCGCCGTGGCACTCAACGACGCCGTGCTGCCGCGCGCCCGCTGGCCGGAGCATCGCCTGGCGGCCGGCGACCGGGTCGAGATCGTCCGCCCGTTCCAGGGCGGCTGAGGAGAGTACCGAGATGCAGGACCCCTTCATCATCGCCGGCGTGGCGCTGCGCTCGCGCCTGTTCATCGGCACCGCCGGCTATCCGAACCGCCAGGTGATGCTCGATTCGATCGAGGCCTCGGGGGCCGAGGTCGTCACCGCCTCGATCCGCCGGATCAGCCTGGAAGGCTATGCCGAGAGCCTGGTCGACCTGGTCGGCGACCGCTGGCGCCTCTTGCCCAACACCGCCGGCTGCATGACCAAGCGGGATGCGATCCTGACGGCGCAGCTGGCGCGCGAGGCGCTGGGCACCAATTGGCTGAAGCTGGAACTGATCGGCGACCGCGAGACCCAGTACCCGGACGTCGCCCAGCTGGTCGAGGCGGCGGAGGAGCTGGTGCGCGACGGCTTCGTGGTGCTGCCCTACTGCAACGACGACCTCGTCACCTGCATGCGCCTGGCCGATGCCGGCTGCGCCGCGGTGATGCCGCTCGGCTCGCCGATCGGCTCCGGCCTCGGCATCTCCAACCCGCATGCGATCGAGATGATCTGCAGCCGGATCCAGGTGCCGGTGGTGCTGGATGCCGGCATCGGCACCGCCTCGGACGCGGCGCTGGCGATGGAGCTCGGCTGCTCCGCCGTGCTGCTGTCGACCGCCGTGGCGAAGGCGCGCGACCCGGTGCGCATGGCCCGGGCCATGGCCGCGGGGGTCGAAGGCGGGCGGCTGGCCTCTCTGGCCGGCCGGATCCCGAAGCGCCGCCTGGCCGACCCCTCCAGCCCGCAGCTCGGCCTGATCGGGACGTGATGGGCTCATGACCGGGCTGCCGTCGCCGCCGCTGCTGCTGATCACCGATCGGCGCCAGGCGGCACGGCCGCTGGCCGGCGTGGTGGCGGATGCGCTGGTCGCCGGCTGCCGCTGGGTCAGCCTGCGCGAGAAGGACCTGTCGGCGACAGAGCGCTTCGCCCTGCTGCATCGGCTGCGGGCCCTGGCCCGGCCGGTCGGCGCAGTCGTGACCGTCCATGCCGATCCCGACGCGGCCGCCGAGGCCGACGGGCTGCACCTCGCCGCCGGCGGCGACCCCGCCGCGGCCCGGCGGCGGCTCGGTCCCTCCGCCCTGATCGGCGCCTCCTGCCATTCGGGCGACGAGGTCGACGCCGCGGTCGCGGCCGGGGCCGACTACGTCACCCTCGGACCCCTGGCGCCGACCGCGAGCAAGCCGGGTTACGAACCCATCCTGTCCCTGGCGGAAGCCGGCGTCGTCGCGCGCCGCCATCCCGGCCGGGTGATCGCCCTCGGCGGGGTCGAGCCAGGGCTGGTGCCGGGGCTCATGGCCGTCGGCTTCGCCGGAGTCGCGGTGATGGGCGGGGTGATGCGGGCGGGTGATCCCACCGTCGCGATCCGTGCCCATCTCGCGGCGCTCCGCGGCGGCCTGGCCTGACCGCCTGTCGGGAGGCCTGCCCGCCATGCTATAGGTCGGGGCCGGATGAGTATCCCGACTCCATGAAGCTGCGGCCGCTGCGCGTCCTGGAATTCCTCCTGATCACGGTCCCGGGGCTGATCGGGCTGGTCCTCGCCCTGCGCGCCGCCATTCCGCTGATGGAGCTCGTCCAGGCCGAGCTGGCCCGGACGCCGGAGGCGCAGGAGGTCGAGGCCGCGCTGACCGCCTGGACCCGGGCCGGGACCTCGCCGGAACAGATCGATGCCGGGCTCGCCACGGCCTTCGCCGAGGACGACATCGACGGGGCCGCAGTCTGGCTGAAGGTGGCCGGGATGACGGGATACCCGGTCAGGCCGGAATGGCGGGAGCGGTACGAGGACGAGACCTCCACGACCAGCAGCGCGGCCCGGGCTGCCCGGCAGGCGGTTGCCGGCGCCGTGACAGGGGAGGGCCACGGCCTCTCCGGCCTGGCCGGCGCCTTCGCCGCCGACATGACCTTCGTCGGCGACCTGCGCGACATCGGCCGCGAGCTCTGGCATTTCGGCGGCGGCGACCCGGTGGACGAGCTGGCGCTGGGCCTGTCGGGCATCGGGCTGACCCTGACCGCGGCGACCTGGGGCTCCGGCGGGGCCGCGGCCCTGCCGCGCGGCGCGGTGTCGGTGTTCAAGATCGCGCGGCGGACGGGCCGGCTGTCGGCGCGCTTCGCCGAGCGCCTCGGCCGGATGGTGGCCGACGTGGTCGATTTCCCGGCGCTGCGCCGGCAGGTGCGGGAGGCCGGCTGGCAGGACACGGTGATGCGGCCCGGCGCGGTCTTCGCCGCCGCGATCCGCCGCGACCGCCTGGACGGGCTGGACGAGGCCGTCGGCGCCGCGGGCAGGGTGGCCGACCGGGTCGGCCCGGCGCAGTCGGTCGAGCTGCTGCGCTATGTCGACGACGTGCCGGACCTGCGCCGCATCGACGCGGTGTCGGCGGTGATGGGCGACCGCACCCTGGCCGTGTTCAAGGTGCTGAAACGCGGCGCGCTGACCACGGTGAAGGCGACGATCCGCTGGTCCCGGCGGCTGGCCGACCTCACCGCCACCGTGCTGTTCGGCGCGATCGGGTTCGTCTTCGCCCTGGTGTACTGGCTGCGGCTGCTGCTGCTCGGCCTGATCACCGGCGTGTGGTGGGCGTGCCGGGCCGCCTGCCTTGCCGCCCGTTGAGCGGTCAGCCGTCCAGCAGGTCGCGCGAGAGGATGCCGGCGAAGCTGGTCTCGGCCGGGCCGGTCATCAGCACATGGCCGTCGCTCTCGCGCCATTCGATCAAGAGCGTGCCGCCGTCCAGCTCGACCCAGGCGGTGCGCTCGGCCAGGCCGCGGCGCACCGCGGCCACGGCGGCGGCGCAGGCGCCGCTGCCGCAGGCCTGGGTGACGCCGACGCCGCGCTCCCACACCCGGTAGCGCAGCCGGTCGCGGGCCAGCATCTGGACCACGCCGATATTGGCGCGCTCGGGGAACAGCGGGTCGTGCTCCAGCACCGGCCCGACGCCGTCGATCTGCACCTTCTCGGCATCCGGCACGAAGAACACGGCGTGCGGGTTGCCCATGGACACGCCGACCCCGTCCGACAGCGCGCCGGAGGACACCGGCAGGTGCAGCGTGTCGGCCTCATGCGCCAGCGGGATGTCCTGCCAGCCCAGCCGGGCCGGGCCCATGTCGACCGTGACGCCGCCCTGGGGGGCGCCGCGGCATTCCAGCAGGCCGCCGCGGGTCTCGATCACGGCCTTGTCCACACCGCTGTCGGCCATGACCAGGGCGGCGACACAGCGCGTGCCGTTGCCGCAGGCGCCCGATTCGGTGCCGTCGGCATTGAGGATGCGCATGAACACGTCGGCGCCCGCGGTCTGCGCCGGCTCGATCACCAGCAGTTGGTCGAAGCCGACGCCGCGGTGCCGGTCGGCGATGCGGCGCGCCTGGTCGGGATGGATCGCGATCGGCCGCTCGCGTGCGTCCAGCACGACGAAGTCGTTGCCCAGCCCGTGCATCTTCCAGAACGGCAGGCCGTCCATTGCCCGCTCCCAAGGTCTCTCCCGCTCTCATATGGCATCAACCGGCCTCCGGACGCGAGGGCGGAGCCCTGCGTGATCGACAGGGCGAGGGCCGGCGGCTAGCATGGCGGCCGACGGTGCCCCGGGGAACCGGGGTGAAAAGGGAAGCCGGTGAGCCTGTCGGGCAAGGCCGGCGCTGCCCCCGCAACTGTAGGCGGCGAGCCCGCGCCCGAAGCCACCGGCTGACCCCGGGAAGGGGGCGTGCGGCGACGACCCGCGAGCCAGGAGACCTGCCGTCGAGAGTATGCGTGTGACGGGGCGGGGTGTCCCCGGGCGGCGCGTCGGGCGGCACCTGTCCGGCCGGCCTCCTCCCGCGACCCCTCGCCGAAGGCGGGAGATGCTGTGGTGTCCGATCTGACCGTGCGGCCGCTGGTGGCCGCGGATGTGCCGATGCTGCTCGACATGCTGCGCGAGCTGGCGGCGTTCGCCGGCGATGCGGCGGCGATGACGGCGCAGCGCGCCGACCTCGACGAGGCGCTGGCCGAGGCGCCGCCGCGCTTCCGCGGCCTGATCGCCGAGGACGGCAGCGGCGTGGTCGGCTACGTCACCTACACCATCGACTATTCGGTCTGGACCGGGGGCGACTTCATCCGGGTCGACGACGTCTATGTCCGCGAGCGGGCGCGCGGCCGCGGCGTCGCCCGGCAGCTGATGCGGGCCCTGGCCGATATCGGCGTGTCGCAGGCGATGCGGGTGCGCTGGGAGATGGCGTCGGACAATGCCGGGGCCCGCCGGCTCTACGACGGCATCGGCGCGGCGCCGCAGGACAAGACGATCTGGCGCTGGCCGGTGGCCGCCATGGAGTCCTTCCTGAACCGAACCGAGCCGCCGCCGGCCTCGGGCGGCGACGCCGTCCCCTCCGAATCCGGCCGCGGTCTGCCGGGCGAGGACGGCTTTATCCTGGTGCTGCGCCGGGAGAAGGACTGACCGTCGGCGGGGCCGCATTGACTCCGCGGCCCCGCCCGTCTAGAAGACCCGGCGCTGCGGGATGGGCCCGCAGCGAGACCCCACGGGGTGCCGCCAGTCCGCGAGTGTCGCGCACTGGCGCTTTTCCGTTTGGGGTCGCGCAATTCGAAGGGCGATCATGTTCGAAGGTCTGAGCGGCCGTCTCGGCGACATCTTCGACCGGCTTCGCAAGCGCGGCGCGCTGACGGAGGCCGATGTCGGCGCCGCCATGCGCGAGGTGCGCGTGGCGCTGCTCGAGGCCGATGTCGCCCTGCCGGTGGTCAAGGACTTCATCGACAAGGCGCGTGAGCGGGCGGTGGGCGCGGAGGTGCTGCGCTCGGTCACCCCCGGCCAGCAGGTCATCAAGATCGTCCATGACTGCCTGGTCGAGATGCTGGGCGGCACCGCGGGCGAGGCGCCCGACCTCAACGCCGCCACCCCGATCAACCTGATCGCCGTGCCGCCGGTGCCGGTGCTGATGGTGGGATTGCAGGGCTCGGGCAAGACCACCACCACCGGCAAGATCGCGCTGCGCCTGAAGAGGCGGGACAACAAGAAGGTCCTGATGGCGTCGCTCGACACGCGGCGCCCGGCGGCGCAGGAGCAGCTGAAGATCCTGGGCGAGCAGATCGGCGTCACCACCCTGCCGATCATCCCGGGGCAGGAGCCGCTGGCCATCGCCCGCCGCGCCATGGAGCGCGGCCGGCTCGAAGGCTTCGACGTCGTCATGCTCGACACCGCCGGCCGCCTCGCCATCGACGAGGAGCTGATGGCCGAGGTGGTGGCGATCCGCGACGCCACCAAGCCCACCGAGACCCTGCTGGTGGCCGACGCCATGACCGGCCAGGACGCGGTCAACGTCGCCCGCACCTTCCATGAGCGGGTCGGCGTCACCGGCATCGTCCTGACCCGTGTCGACGGCGACAGCCGCGGCGGCGCCGCCCTGTCGATGCGCGCCGTCACCGGCCAGCCGATCAAGCTGATCGGCATGGGCGAGAAGATGGATGCGCTGGAGCTGTTCCATCCCGACCGCATCGCCAACCGCATCCTCGGCATGGGCGACGTCGTCAGCCTGGTCGAGCGCGCGGCGCAGACGATCGAGAAGGAGGACGCCGAGAAGCTCGCGGCCAAGATCCAGAAGGGCGAGTTCGACCTGGAGGACTTGGCCTCGCAGCTGCGCCAGATGCGCAAGATGGGCGGTCTGCAGGGGCTGATGGGCATGCTGCCCGGCGTCGGCAAGATCAAGGACCAGATGAAGACCGCCGGCCTGGACGACAAGATGATCAAGCGGCAGGAGGCGATCATCTCCTCGATGACGCCGGTCGAGCGCCGCAACCCCAAGATCATCCACGCCAAGCGCAAGGTGCGGATCGCCGCCGGCTCCGGCACCTCGGTGCAGGACGTGAACAAGCTGCTGAAGCAGCACCAGCAGATGGCCGACATGATGAAGCGGATGAAGAAGCTGGGGAAGGCCGGGATGATGCGCGGCATGCCCAAGCTGCCGCCCGGCATGCTGCCGCCCGGCTTCAAGATGTAGGAGCGGCCCCGGCCGTTCTTCGTGAGTTTCGAGAATTCTAGAGTTTGACCTGAGGAGAGTACGTCAATGTCCGTCAAGATCCGCCTGACCCGCGGCGGCGCCAAGAAGCGCCCGTTCTACTCGATCGTGATCGCCGA
Source organism: Inquilinus sp. Marseille-Q2685 (assembly GCF_916619195.1). Classification (NCBI taxonomy): domain Bacteria; kingdom Pseudomonadati; phylum Pseudomonadota; class Alphaproteobacteria; order Rhodospirillales; family Rhodospirillaceae; genus Inquilinus; species Inquilinus sp. Marseille-Q2685. The sequence continues at coordinate 135,600 of NZ_CAKAKL010000006.1, read as the reverse complement.
CACGCGCAGCCCGCGCGACGGCCGCTTCATCGAGAAGGTCGGCACCTACAACCCGATGCTGGAGAAGGATCATCCGGAGCGCCTGGTCCTGAAGGCCGAGCGCATCAAGCATTGGCTGTCGGTCGGCGCCCAGCCGACCGAGCGCGTCGCCAAGTTCCTCGGCCAGGCCGAGCTGGCGCCGATGCCGAAGTACCGCGAGACCCCGTCGAAGTCGGCCCCGAAGGCGAAGGCCCAGGAGCGCGCCAAGGCTGCGGCCGAGGCCGCCGCCGCGGCCGCCGAGGCTCCGGCCGAGGCCTGATCCGACCGGGCGCCCTTTCCCCACGCGGGGTGAGGGGCGTCCGCCGGACCGCCCGCTATGGCTCCATCCTCCAAGGTCTGCGTCGGCCAGATCACCGGGGCGCACGGCGTCCGCGGCCTGGTGAAGGTCAAGCCCTTCACCGCCGCCCCTGAGGACCTGACCGCCTACGGCCCGGTCTCGGACGAGGCCGGGGCGCGGCGCTTCGCCCTGCAGCTGCTGTCCTGGGCCAAGGACCAGTGGATCGTGCGGGTGGAGGGCGTCGCCGATCGCGACGCGGCCGACGCGCTGCGCGGCCTGCGCCTCTATGTCGACCGCGCCGCGCTGCCGGAGACGGAAGAGGACGAGTTCTACCATGCCGACCTGATCGGCCTGCCGGCGGTGCTGGCGGACGGATCGGCCTTCGGCACGGTGCGCGCTGTGTTCGACTTCGGCGCCGGCGAGATGCTGGAGATCGCGCGGCAGGGGGCAGGGGCCGTCATGATGCCCTTCACCCGGGCCGCGGTGCCGGTGGTCGACATCGCCGGCCGCCGCATCGTCGTCGACCCGCCGGCCGGTCTGCTGGAACCGGCGGAGCGGCCGCCGGAAGAGGGCGAGGATGACGACGCCGGGACTGGGGCCTGAGATGCCTTGGACCACCCGCGTCCTGACGCTGTTTCCGGAAATGTTTCCGGGCCCGCTCGGCCAGTCCCTGGCCGGAAAAGCGCTGGCGCGCGGCGACTGGGTGCTGGAATCGGTGGACATTCGCGGCTTCGCGCGCGATAAGCACCGCTCGGTCGACGACGCCCCCTTTGGGGGCGGCGCCGGCATGGTCATGCTTCCCCAGGTTCTGGACGACGCCGTGCAGGCGGTCCGCCGCCCGGGGGAGCGGCTGATCTATCTGAGCCCCCGCGGCCGGCTGCTCGATCAGGCGCTGGTGCGGGAGCTGGCGGCGGAGCCGGCGGTCGTCCTGCTCTGCGGCCGGTACGAAGGGGTCGACCAGCGGCTTCTCGACGCCCAGGGGGCGGAGGAGGTCAGCCTGGGCGATTTCATCCTGTCCGGCGGCGAGATCGCCGCGCTGGCCCTGATCGATGCCGTGGTGCGCCTGCTCCCCGGCGTCATGGGCAACGCGGAGAGCGCCGGGGAGGAGAGTTTCGGGGCCGAGTTCGGGGCGGGTCTCCTGGAGTACCCGCACTACACCCGGCCGGCCCTGTGGACGGGCGCCGATGGCGCATCCCGCGCGGTGCCGGAGATCCTGGTCTCCGGCGACCATGCGAAGGTGCGGCGCTGGCGGCTGGAACAGGCGGAAAGCATCACCCGGGAGCGACGCCCGGACCTCTGGCAGCGATACCTCGCCGCGAATCCCGAAAGGGCCGAAGGCGGCGGGAGCCACGTCCGAAAGCGCCCGGGCCGAGACCGACGTAGAGACACCAAGGAACAAGAAGGACGAGAGCCATGAACATCATTCAGACGATCGAGCAGGAGCAGGTCGACAAGCTGACCGCCGACCGCAAGATCCCGGATTTCCAGCCCGGCGACACCGTCAAGGTGAACGTCAAGGTCATCGAGGGCACGCGCGAGCGCGTCCAGGCCTATGAGGGCGTCTGCATCGGCCGCAAGAACGCCGGCCTGAACAGCCACTTCACCGTCCGCAAGATCAGCTATGGCGAGGGCGTCGAGCGCGTCTTCCCGCTGTACAGCCCGCGCATCGACTCGATCGAGGTCGTCCGCCGCGGCGCCGTCCGCCGCGCCAAGCTGTATTACCTGCGCGACCGCCGCGGCAAGGCCGCGCGCATCACCGAGCGCCGGGACAACAAGCCCCAGCAGGAGCAGCAGGAGGGCTGATCGCCCGCCCGCATCCATCGGGTCCGATCGAGGGCCGGCGCCGCGCGCCGGCCCTTTTCGCATGCGGCATCCCCATCCGGCCGGACGAGATCCCGCTTTCTCGGGGATGACGATTTCTGCGGCGGGGAGGACGGCCGGTCACCCGGGGTCGGGGCCGCTGGGCTTGTCGGGTGCGTGAGGTTCGGGGGGGGCCTCGTAGTCGCCGGCGAAGTCGACGCCGAGGGAGCGGCGGAGGCGGGCGGCGGCCCGGCCGGGCGGCTCGGCGTCGATCAGCTCTTCGGCATCGGGCTCCTCGAGCCGGGCCTCGATCCCGGCCGCGAGGCCGGGAGCCTTGCCGGGATCGACGGCCTTGACCGCCCGCCTCATCAGTTCGTGCAGCCGGGCCCGGCGCCGCGCCCGGATCTCGCCCGGGCTGCCGGTCGGCGGCGGCGGATAGGGCGGGTCCGACCAGTCGGCCGCCCGGCGGCGCCATTCGTCGGACAGGCCGAGGCCGCAGGCCAGGCCGGTGATGACCGCGCCTACCGGCCGGTCCTCGATCCGGTCCTCCTCGTCCTCGTACAGCGCGTCGAGCCGCTCGTGCAGCATGCCGGTGCGATGGTCGGCCTCGTCGAGCTCCTCGATCGACTGGGCGGGGTCCCAGATCAGGGCGTAGAGGGCCTCGGTGACGTGGTTGCGCTGGCGGGCCCGGCGGGCGCGGCGGGCGGCCCCGTCGCGGGGGCCGAGGTCGGCGGCGGCGCGGGGGCGCTGCATGAGGGCCCGCTGCACCGTGCCGGCATGGCGGGCGAAGGCAAGGCCGTGGTCCTTGGCCGGCGGGGCGCTGGGCTGCTCGGCCTCAGGCTGCTCGGCCTGGGCGATGGCCTTGGCGCCCTCCGCCTCGACCAGCCGCATACCGATCTCGGCGATGCGGGTGAGCATCCCGATCTGCTGCAGCGCGAGGCTGCGGCAGGTGGCCTGGATGTCGAGATCGGAGTCCGTGCCTGCGTCCATGGAACGTATCATGAACGAGATGCGGGCGGTCAAGCAATGAACATTGCGTTAACCAGCGATCACCGGCCGATCCCTGTCGGCTCGACGTCCGGCGCGTCACTCCGGAAGGCCGGCCTTGCGGAAGCCGTCGACGAAATGCTCGAGCGTCGCGGCGTCGCGGAACGGTTCTGACTCGGCCCAGTGCCGGATCGTGAATTGCGGGTTGGCGACCAGGAACAGCTCGGCCTCCGCGCGCGCCTCGTCGAGCCGGCCCAGCTGGGCCAGGCTGGCCGCCAGGAAACGGCGCGAGCTCGTCCGATAGGTCTCGTCCCGGCGCAGCGTCTCGACCGCCGCGTCGTAGTCGCCGGCCGCGTACTGCGCCTGGCCGAGCGTCAGATAGTACCAGCCGGCCGGGAACGGGTTCAGCCGGAACGCCTTGCGGATATGCTCGAGGCCCTCCTCGACCCGCCCGGCCAGGATCGCGATGTCGGACAAGGCGGCCCAGGCGTCGGCCTCGTTCGGGTCGAGCTCGATCGCCCTGGCGAACTCCGCATCCGCCTCGGCGAAGCGGCGTGCATAGGCCAGCAGATAGGCCAGGACCCAGCGGCAGCCGGCATCGTCGGGGTCGATCGCCACGGCCTTGTGCGCCAGCTCCAAGGCAGTGCTGCGGGACGATTCCGTCGGTCCGCCCGAATGCACCCACCCCATCCAGTGGTTCACGGCGAGCCAGCGATAGGGCTCGGCGTATCCCGGATCCAGGGAGACCGCGCGCGTGAGCATCAGATGCGCTTCCCGCGCCGTCTGCGGCTGATCATCCATCAGCTTGCGCGCCCGCACGCAGAGATTGTAGGCCTCGAGGTTCCTTGGCCGCTTGCGCGGCGGCGTCGCGCGCAGCCGGCCGAGCAATGCCTCCACGATCCTGCCCGTGACCTCGTCCTGGACGGCGAAGATGTCGTCCAGGCCGCGGTCGAAGCGCTCCGCCCAGAGATGATCGCCGCTCACCGCGTCGACCAGCTGCGCGTTGACGCGCACGCGCCCCGCGGCGCGCCTTGCGCTGCCCTCCAGCAGGTAGCGCACGCCGAGCTCCCGGGCGATCCCGCGTACGTCCATCGCCTTGCCCTTGTAGGCAAAGACCGAGTTGCGGGCGATGACGAACAGGCCGGCGTTCCGGGACAGGTCGGTGATCAGGTCTTCGGTCAATCCGTCCGCGAAGGACTCCTGCTCCGGATCGTTGCCGACACTGACGAAGGGCAGCACGGCGATCGACGGCTTGTCGGGCAGCGGCAAGGGGCCTCGCCCGGCGCCGCCGAGCCGCTCGACGGCCCCCGTGAAGCGGTAGCCGACGCGCGGAACCGTGACGATCCATTCACCGCCGTCGGCGGCGGGACCCAGCAGCTTCCGCAGCTGCGTGATCTGGACGGTGAGGTTGCCTTCCTCGACCGCCGTGCCCGGCCATGCCGCGTCCATCAGCTCGGCCTTGCCCAGGATCTCGCCGGGCCGCCCGGCGAACGCCGCCAGCAGCTTCAGCCCGCGGTGGCCGATGGCGACGGGGGCACCGTCCCGAAGGAGCGTTCCCGCACCCGGATCGAGCACGAACGGACCGAAGGCGAAGCGCGACCCCTGCATGCGGCGGATCTGTAGCCCGTTTGGAAGTTTTTGCGAAGGTTTTGGGAGAGCTTAAGGACGGCGCTGCCCGCCGCCGGCAGCATTCATCCTCCGGCAGATCGGGGGTTCCCGGACCCTCGGCCGATATGGAGGTTGCGATGAACGATATCCTCGGGTCTGCCCAGCATCGGGCGACATGGCCAGGAACGACCGTCGGGCCGGCGGAAACGTCGCGGCGGCCCGCCGGCCTGGCGGCCCTGCGAAGCCTGATCGCGACCTGGCGCGAGCGGATCCGCCTGCGCAGGAAGCTGGCGGAAATGGCGAAGGCCAACCCCTATCTGATCGACGATATCGGCCTGACGAAACGCCAGGTCGAGGCGGAGATCGCCAAGCCCTTCTGGCAGGACTAGGACGAATACCGTAGACGGCCGTCCGTGTCGCGAAGCCATGGGGCGGCGCGCATGTCGGCCCCCAGCGTCGAGCCGACGCGCCCGGTTCGAACCGCCCGGCCGTCCGGGGTGTTGTCCGATCGGACAGCCACGAAAGGACGGATCCATGGGGGTGACCATCAGGCCGCAGGTCGGCGCGCTTCCCGTCCGTTTCGATGAGGACGGCATCCTCCAGGTCCTCCTGATCACCAGCCGCCGGTCGCGGAAGTGGATCATCCCCAAGGGCAATCCGATGAAACGCCTAGCCCCGCACCATGCCGCCGCCCGCGAGGCGTTCGAGGAGGCCGGCGCCATCGGCGAGATCGAGGGCCGGTCCCGTGGCCACTACCGGCATCGCAAGCGCAAGGCGCGGCGCCAGTTCCGCTGCCGGGTGGCCGTCTATGTCATGACGGTGGAACGGCGCGTGGAGCGGTTTCCGGAACGGGGCGAGCGCGCGGTCCGCTGGTTCACGGTCGACGACGCCCGAGGCGCCATCCGGAACCGGAGGCTGAGAGAGCTGATCGCCCGGGTCGCGGCGGATCTCGCCTCCTCCGGCCGCCCGGCGGCCGGGCAGCCCGCCTGACGCCGGCCGTTGCCTTGATCCGATGGGATGACCCGATCCGGTCGAAACCCATCCTGCCCTGACGATGCGTCCTGCGGCCGAGACGGACGCCGACGCATAGGGCGGCCCATCGCCGACCGATCGGTGATCAATGGGTCCGGCCGGCCCGGCCCGAATGCCCGTTCTTCCTGCTGCGCGCCTTCCCGCCGCCGGACGGGGCCGCCTTGTCCGAAGGGTCCCAGGACAGCGGGTGCGGGACGTCGTCATAGCCTGTCCACGGATCGCCGGGCTCTCCTTCGGCGGCCGAGACCTCGCCGCTCCGCTGCCGGCTCAGCTTCTTCTCGACCTTGTCTCCGTCGGCGCCGTCCTCGACGTCGCGGTCGCCGTGCAGGGCTTCGCCCTGGGTCACCCCGACATTGGCCACCGGATCCGAGATGTAGAGCCAGTCGCGGCCGAACGGCGCCTGGGCGCCCTCGTTCCACGGGCCGCGCTGATCCTCGCCCTGCGACATGTTGAAGGCGGTCGCGACATGGCGCGGATCGCCCTGCAGGATCCCCGGCGGATAGTTCGGCTGGATGGTCTCCAGCGCCGCCTCGAACTGCCGGAAATGCGTGATCTCGCGGGTCATCAGGAACCGCAGCGTCTCGCGCACATAAGGGTCGTCGGTGAACTTCAGCAGGTACTCGTAGACGATTTTGGCCCGGGATTCGGCCGCGATGTTGGAGCGGAGATCGACCGTCAGGTCGCCATTGGCGTTGACATAGGCGCCGCTCCAGGGATTGCCCTGGCTGTCCTCGAGCAGCGGGCCGCCGCCGCTGAGGGTGGCGAAGTGGGGCATCGCCAGGGCCTCGTGGATCAGATCGTCCCGGCCCGTGCCGCCGCCTTCTCGCAGGCTGGGCAGGCCGCTGACGTCGAGCGCGTTCTTCAGCTCGCCGTTCACGCCCTTCAGCAGCATGGTGATGGTGGCGCCGACGATCTCCAGATGCGACAACTCTTCCGTCGCGATATCCATCAGCAGGTCGTATTTGTCGGGATAGGGCTTGCGCGCGGCATAGGCCTGGACGAAGTACTGCATCGCCGCCTTCAGCTCGCCGTTGCCGCCGCCGAACTGCTCCAGCAGCAGCCTGGCGAAGCGGGGATCGGGCTCGGAGACGCGGGCGTTGAACTGCAGCTGCTTGATATGGATGAACATGGACCACCTTTCGGGTGAGAGGTAAGGATCCTCCGGCGTCAGCGCTTGGCGGTGGCGCCGGCCTCCGAGCGGCCGAGATAATCCTGGGTGAGCATCGGCATCCGCTCCCACAGCCAGTCGCCCATCGCCTCCTCCTCGCGCTGGATGCGCTCGCAGGTCTCGGCGATGCCGGGCTCGCCGGCTTCGCGCGCGGCGGCCGCGAGCATGCGGTAGCTCGCCGCCTCGAACTGCTCGAAGGAGTAGCCGCCGAGGGCGTGCTTCAGCACCTCGTCCTCGCTCATGGCGTGGAACAGGCCCTGGACGTTGGCGATGGTCTTCTGTGTCAGGTCCTTCAGGGTGGAGGGGTCGGAGCCCAGCTTGTTGAGGCATTCCTCGACAGCATCGCGCTGGCGGTGGGTCTCCTGCAGATGCGCCTCGACCTTGGCGCGGGCCTCGGGGTAGGTCTCCAGGCGGCCGGCCTGGGTCTCGAGGAGCGAGACCGCCTGGCTCTCCATCGCATAGGCGTCGCGAAGCCAGTGCACGAGGTGTTCGCGGGCGTCGGTCATGGCCGTCTCCTAGTGGGTTCGCTAGGGTGCCAATGGCGCCGGCCGGAAACACGTTCCGCTGCCCGCCGAGCCGGCGGCCAGGGCGGTCGGACCGTCCGGGAGTGCTGCCGCGGCTGCGCGCCGCCTCAGCCTTCCCCGTCCCGCAGCCGCGGCAGGGTCGCGAGGCACAGCACGGCCAGGAGGTGGAGGGCCAGGGCGATCGCCGCCAGAGGCGCCAGCCCGCGGTCGATCAGCGGCGCGGCCGCGGCGGTGCCGGCGGCCGCGGCGGCCAGGATCGCCAGCACCACCAGGGCGGAGCCGCGGGCGTCGTCGCCGCGCGCCGCCATCACCGCGCGGAAGAAGCCCGGCGGGCCGCGCAGGCCGAGCCCGGCATTCACCGGCACGAACAGCGCCGCGATCAGCCAGGGGTCGGCGCCGCCCAGCAGCGCATAGGCCAGGGTCGCCGCGGCGCCCAGCGCGGCGACGCCGGTGCCGAGGCCGATCAGCCGCTCCGCCCCCAGCCGGGCGACCAGGCCGCCGGCGAGGTTGGCGGTCAGCATGAAGCTGGCGATGCCGCAGACCTGCATGACGATGAAATCGGCGATGGTGCCGCCCAGCGCGTGCACGAACACCGCCGGCATGCCGAAGACGAAGGTCAGCAGCCCGCCCAGGACGAAGGCCTGGCTGAGGGCGTAGCGCAGGAACACCGGGTCGGCCACCAGGCGGGCATAACCGCCGCGCGGCCGCCGCGCCACCTGCGGCAGCAGGCCCGAGGGCCCGATCATGGCCGTCAGCGCCAGCGCGGCGGCCGCGATCAGCGCGAAGGACAGCCGCCAGCCGCCCAGCGCCAGCAGCCAGGCGCCGAGGATCGGGGCCAGGGCCGGCGCCAGCGCCTCGATGCTGCCGAGCAGCCCCAGCGCCCGGACGGCGCGGGTCTCGTCGAACAGCGCCCGGACGATCCCAGGCGCGAACACCGCCGGGCCGGACGCGACCGCGCCCTGCAGCGCCCGCAGCGCGATCAGGGCGCCGATATCCGTCGCCGCCGCGCAGGCCGCAGAGACGGCCGCGGTGGCCAGCAGCGAGGCCAGGAACAGGGTGCGGGTGGCGATGCGGTCGCCGAGGGCGCCATAGGCCAGGAGGCCGCCGCAACTGCCGGCCACATAGGCGGCGAGGACCAGCTGCGCCCGGGCCGGGTCGCCGCCGAGCGTCTCCGGCAGGGAGGGGACGGCCGGCAGGACCAGATCGGTGCCCAGCAGGCCGAGCACGGTGCTGGCCACCACCGCCCCGAGCACCAGCCACGGCGCCCGCGCCACCCTGTCCTCCGCCATGCCGGTCCCCCCTGCCGCGCCCGCCGCAAAGACGCCTGTTGTAGGCGGCCGAGCGCGGGCGGGCAACGCGGGGGTGGACGGCCGAGGGACCGTCGAGCATCGTTCACGGCCGAGACGGATGACCGGCTCACTGGACAGGTCAGATCATGCCGCCGCCGAGAATGCCCAGGGACGCGGGGCGCCGAGCCTTCGGAGCGGACCCGGCCAACTATCACCGGGCGCGTCCCGATTACCCGGACTGGGTGTACCGGACGCTCCGCTCCCGCTGCGCCCTCGGCCCCGGGACCGCGACCTTCGAGATCGGCGCCGGGACGGGCAAGGCGACCCGCCGGCTGCTGGAGGCCGGCGCCGATCCGCTGATCGCGGTCGAGCCGGATCCCCGCCTCGCCGGATTCCTCCGGGCCACCCATCCGGACCCGGCCCTGACGGTGCTGGTCTCCGCCTTCGAGGATGCGGAGCTCGAGGACCAGGCCTTCGACCTCGGCGTCAGCGGCACGGCCTTCCATTGGCTGGAGGAAGAGGCCGCCCTGGCCAAGATCGCGCGCCTGCTCCGCCCCGGCGGCTGGTGGGCGGCGTTCTGGAACGTGTTCGGCGACGACAGCCGGCCCGACCCCTTCCACCTCGCGACCCGGGATCTTCTCAAGGGGCCGGACAATCCCGCGGCCGGCGAGCGGGGCATCCCGTTCGGCCTGGACAGCGAGGCCCGTCTGGCGGCGCTGACGCGGACCGGCGCGTTCGACATCGTCGACACAATCATGAGCGCATGGTCGCTGGTGCTGGACGAGGACCAGGCGGCGGCGCTCTACGCGACCTATTCGACCGTCAGCCTCCGCGCCGACCGCGAGGCCGTGCTGGCCGAGCTGCGCCGGATCGCGCGCGACACGTTCGGCGGCCGCGTCGTCCGCAACATGACGACCAGCCTGTATATCGCCCGCCGGGCGGCCTGAGGGTCCGCGCCGGCCGCCACCAGAGGAGGCCGCATGCATCGTCCCGGACGGATCGCCACCAGCCAGCCGGAGCGCAAGGCGACGGCCTCGGCCTTCGACGATGCCGACGTGGCCCGCTGCTACGCCGCCCGGCCGCCCTATGCGCCGGCACTGTACGCGTTCCTGCTCGGGCAGGTGGCGGGGCGGGGCCGGGCGCTGGACCTGGGCTGCGGGCCGGGCAAGATCGCCATCGTCCTGGCCGATCACTTCGCCGAGGTGGTGGCGCTCGACCCGTCCGCGGCGATGATCGAGGCGGGGCGGGCGGCGGATGCCGGCCGGCACGGCGGCATCGCCTGGACCTGCGAGACGGCCGAGGCCTACCGGACCGATCGCGGCTTCGACCTGGTCACGGCCGGCACCTCGATCCACTGGCTCGACCACGAAGCGGTGTTCCCGAAGCTCGCGGGCTGGACCGGAACCCTGGCCGTGATCGCCGGCGACGAGCCGGCCGCCGCCCCCTGCGGCGATGACGCCTGGACGGCGTTCCTGGCGCGGTGGCTCGCCCGGCTCGGCGGCCGGTACGATCCGGCGGGCGCCGCGGCGGAGGCCCGGCGCCACGAGGCCTGGATGGACATCGCCGGGCGCAGGGAATTTCCGTTCACGGTCCGGCAGAGCGTCGCCGACTTCATCCGGGGCCAGCATTCGCGCGCGACCTGGAGCCGCGCGGTGATGGGAGAGGCCCTGGCCGCGGAGTTCGACCGCGAGCTCGAGGACCTGATGCGGCCCTTCGCGTCCGACGGGCAGCTGGAGCTCGCCATGGTCTCGACCCTGACCTGGGGCGCGCCGCGCCGGACGCCGCATCCCGCGGCCTCGCCGGCGAGCGTCGGCTGAGCCGATCGGGAAGCCGCCGGAACTCCTGCGACGGCGGCGCCGTTGGCCGGGCATGGTCGATGTCGCGCCGCTCCTCGCGCTCGCCGCGGTTCATCTGGCCGGCAACCTGACTCCCGGCGCCAATTTCGTGCTGATCAGCCAGGTGTCCGCGACGCAGTCACGGACCGCCGGGGCCGCTGCCGGCCTCGGCCTGACGCTCGGTGCCGTGCTGTGGGCGACGGCCGCCGCGATCGGCCTCGGCTTCCTCGGCTATCTGAGCTGGTTCCAGGAGACCCTGCGGCTGCTGGGCGGTGCCTATCTGCTGTATCTCGGCGCGACCATGATCCTGGGGCCGCGACACGCGATGCCGAGAGCCGTCCGGCTCTCGACGTCGCAGGCGTTCCGCACCGGGCTGCTGATGAACCTGTCGAACCCTTATTGCCTGATCTTCTTCGGCGGCACCTTCGCCGCGCTGATCCCGCCCGGCAGCCCGGCCTGGATGCGGGCGGCGGCCGTCGGGGTCATCCTGGTCGACGCCCTGGTGTGGTACAGCGTGCTTGCCGCCATGTTCTCATCGGGGCCGATCCAGTCGTGGTACCGGGGGTTGCGGCGATGGCTGGACCGCGTCGTCGGCAGCGTCCTCGGCGCGCTCGGCCTGCACCTGATTCTGTCGTCGCGGTAGACGGGTCAGCCGCGGAGCGCCCGCCGTACCACCGGCTCCAGCACCGCGTCGACCGCGACCGGGTCGTCCCAGGCCAGGTCGACGCGCAGCGCCTCGACCATCGGCCGGGCCTCGGGCGGCAGGCGGACCCGGTCCTTCTCCGTCGTCACCGGCACCGCGCCGCGCTCCTGCGCCGTCTCGGCCAGGCGCATCACCTCGTCCGGCGTGTAGGCGTGGTGGTCGGGGAAGGGCACGGCGCCGGCGATCTCGGCCCCCAGCTCCGCCAGCGTGGCGAAGAACTTCTCCGGCCGGCCGATGCCGGCGAAGGCCAGGACCTTGCGGCCGCGCAGGCGCGCCGCGTCCGAAGCATCCGGGACCAGCCGGGCGCCGAGTGCCGGCAGGCCGTGGCGGGCGGCGAGATCCCCGATCCCGGCGCGGTCCGAGCCCATCACCACCAGGGCGTCGGCCCGCTGCAGCCCGTCCTCGGGCCGTTCGCGCAGCGGGCCGGCCGGCAGGATCCGGCCGTTGCCGAAGCCGCTGCCGCCATCGACCACCAGGAGGGACAGGTCCTTCGCCAGGCTCGGATTCTGGAAGCCGTCATCCATCAGGATCAGCCCGGCCCCGGCTGCGGCGGCGGCGCGGGCCCCGGCCGGCCGGTCGCGCGACACCCAGGCGGGCGCGGCCCGGGCCAGCAGCAGCGGCTCGTCGCCGACCTCGGCGGCCTTGTGCCGTTCGGGGTCGACCCGCACCGGGCCGGCCAGCGAGCCGCCATGACCGCGGCTGAGGACATGCACGGCGATGCCGATCTCGGAGAGGCGGCGGGCAAGCGCCAGCGCCACCGGGGTCTTGCCGGCGCCGCCGGCCACCAGGTTGCCGACGCAGAGCACGGGCACCGGCGCCCTTTGCGGCTTGATCAAGGCGCGGCGCAGGCGGGAGGCGAGGTCGTAGAGCGCGCCGGCCGGGGCCAGGAGGCGGGCCGCCGGCGTCGCCTGCGGGCGATACCAGAAGCCGGGGGTCTTCATGCTTTCTTGTCCCCCTCCCACAAGGCTACGGGATTCACACATCGATCGGCGACACCGACGGCGGGCGTACAACCGGATTGCCTCTCCCGCTTGCGGGAGAGGTCGGACGTCCGCAGGACGGCCGGGTGAGGGGATTGCGGCCTTGCCGAAAGCACAGCGCTGCGGCGAGCGAGCATACGATGCGCCCGGTCCTGAAGCGTGGCTCCTGGTGTCGCGGCCGGGTTGCCCTCACCCGGGCTCGCTGTGCGAGCCCGACCTCTCCCGCAAGCGGGAGAGGCAAATGGGGGGAACTCGAAGAGCTGTGAATCCGATAGTCCCCACAAGGGGAGGGGGGACTTATAAAAGCCGGGCTGGAGAGGGGCCTCGACCGACAGCGCCCTCATGCCAGGATCGGCGTGATCAGCGGCTCCAGCGTCGCCATCACGGTGGAGACCACGCCGCGGTTGCGCTGGGCCACGGCGCCGGCGGCGCGGGCCATGCGGCGGCGCTCCACCGGGTCGTCCAGCAGGCGGCCGACCGCGGCGGTCAGGGCTGCGGCATCGGCCACGGGCATGGCCCCGCGGGCCTGGCCGAGCTGGGCGGTGATGTCCGGGAAGTTGGTCATGTGCGGGCCGTAGACCAGGGCGGCGCCCAGCTGTGCCGCCTCGATCGGGTTGTGGCCGCCGAACGGCACCAGCGAGCCGCCGATGAAGGCGACCGGGCAGACCCGCAGCCAGATCCCCATCTCGCCGATCGTGTCGGCGACCAGCACGTCGGTGTCGGACCAGGGCAGCTTCGCCTGGCTGCGGCGCAGGGCGCGCAGCCCGGCGGCCCCGACCATCCCGGCGATCTCCCCGCCGCGGTCGGGGTGGCGCGGCGCCAGCACGGTGAGGAGGCCGGGCCGCTTCGCCGCCAGCGCCTTGTGGGCCTGGACGATCTGCTCCTCCTCCCCGGCATGGGTGCTGGCGGCCAGCCAGACCGGGCGGCGGCCGATCGCGGCGCGCATCGCCGCCAGCGCCTCGAGATCGGCGTCCGGCGGATCCGAGGAGAACTTCAGGTTGCCGACCTGGCCGACGCCGCGGGCGCCGAGGGCGCGGAAGTTGCGGGCCGAACGCTCGTCCCAGGGCAGGATCACCCGGAAGATGCCGAGCAGCCGGCGGATCAGCCGCGGCAGCCGGCGCCAGCGGCGGAACGACCGCTCCGACATCCGCGCGTTGACCAGGGCGATCGGCAGGCCGCGCTTCTCGGTCTCCACCAGCATGTTCGGCCAGATCTCGGATTCGACCCAGATCGCCAGATCCGGCTTCCAGTGGTCGAGGAAGCGGCGAACGAAGGCCATGCGGTCGAGCGGCGCGAACTGGTGCATCGCCCGCTCCGGCAGCCGCTCGGCGATGAGGCGGGCCGAGGTGACGGTGCCGGTGGTGACCAGGACCGACAGGCGCGGGTCGCGCTCCAAGAGGCGGCGCACCAGCACCTGGACCGACAGCACCTCGCCGACGCTGGCGGCGTGGACCCAGACCAGCGGGCCCGCAGGGCGCGGGAGGCTGGCATGGCCCAGCCGCTCGCCGCGACGGGCGGGATCCTCACGGCCTGCGGCGGTGCGGCGGGCCAGCAGCAGGGGCACGAAGGGGCCGGCGGCGTCGGTCAGCCCACGATACAGCGCGTAGATCATCCAGACTGGCTAAGGATCATCGGAAGGGATGCAGATGAGTCAGGAACTGATCTGTACATGCCTCCCAGGAATAGCGCAGCGCAAAACTGCGGCAATCCTCCGACGGCACCTTCAGGGCCTCGCGGATGGCGCGGCCCAGATCCTCGTCCAGCCGGCCGACCGGGGCGTCGCCGATGACGTCGGCCGGACCCTGCACCGGATAGGCGGCGACCGGCACGCCGCAGGCCAGCGCCTCCAGCATCACCAGGCCGAAGGTGTCGGTGCGCGACGGGAAGACGAAGACGTCGGCATCGGCATAGGCGTCGACCAGCGCCTGCCCCTCCTTGGCGCCGGTGAAGGTGACGTCGGGGTACTTCGCCTGGAAGGCGGGCAGGGACGGGCCGCCGCCGACCACCACCTTCTCGCCGTCGAGCGGCAGCGACAGGAAGGCGTCGAGGTTCTTCTCCACCGCCACCCGGCCGACATAGAGGTGGCGCGGCCTTTCGCGCTCGGCCCGCGCCGCCGGGCGGAAGCGCTGGGTGTCGACGCCGCGGCTCCAGCGCGCCAGGCGGCGGAAGCCGCGGCTGTTCAGGTTCCGCTCCAGCGTGTCGGTCGCCACCATCACGGCGCTGGCGGCGCGGTGGAAATGCCGCAGCAGGGCGTAGGTCGAGGCCAGCGGCATGCCGGTGCGCAGCTGGACGTATTCCGGGAACTGGGTGTGGAACGAGGTGGTGAAGGACAGGCGCCGGCGGATGCAGTAGCGCCGCGCCGCCCAGCCCAGCGGCCCTTCGGTCGAGATGTGGATGGCGTCGGGGTCGAACTCGTCGATCAGCCGGGCCATGCGCCGGCTCTGGCCGATCGCCAGGCGGATCTCGGGATAGGTCGGGCAGGGGATCGAGGCGAAGCGGTCCGGGCCGATCACCTCGACCAGATGGCCGCGGCGGCGCAGCTCGTCGCGGGTCGATTCGATGGTGCGCACCACCCCGTTGACCTGGGGCAGCCAGGCGTCGCTGACAATCAGGATGCGCATCAGCCGACTGTGGATCCCGTCTCTGCCATGTCCACGGAGACTATAGCCGATCGGATCAAGCGGCGCGCTGCGGCTTCAGCGCGGGCTCCGGCAGCGCCGCCACGTCGCGGGCCGCCACGATGTCCGCCCAGTGCAGGATCTCCAGCCGGCCGTCCTCGTGCTCCACCAGCGCGGTGCAGCTCTCCACCCAATCGCCGTCGTTCACATAGGTCATGCCCTGCATGTCCTTCAGCTCGGCGGTGTGGATGTGGCCGCAGATGACCCCGTCCACGCCGCGCCGCTTGGCCTCCTCGACCAGCGCGAGCTCGAACCGGCCGACGAATTCGACCGCGCGCTTCGCCCGCTGCTTCATATAGGCCGAGAGCGACCAGTAGGAGAAGCCGAGACGGCGACGGATGATGTTGAGAAGGGTGTTGGTGTGCAGCAGCAGCTCATAGGCCTTGTCGCCGACATGGGCCAGCCATTTGGCGTAGCGCACCACCACGTCGAACTGGTCGCCGTGGATGACCAGGAAGCGGCGGCCGTCGGCGGTCTCGTGGATGCAGTCGTCGGCGACGTCGACATCGCCGAAGTTCTGGCCGACGAACTGCCGGGCGGCCTCGTCGTGGTTGCCGGGGATGTACAGCACGCGGGTGCCCTTGCGGGCCTTGCGCAGCAGCTTCTGGATCACGTCGTTGTGCGGCTGCGGCCAGTACCAGCTCTTCTTCAGCCGCCAGCCGTCGACGATGTCGCCCACCAAGTATAGCGTGTCGGAGTCGGTGTGCTTCAGGAAGTCGAGGAGGAGGGCGGCGTTGCAGGCCCGGGTGCCGAGATGGACGTCCGAGATCCAGATGGTGCGATAGCGCGTCACCTGATCCATGGGCATCGGTCCTTCGGCGGTCATATACCGTCCGTATAACCGAGACGCCGTCGGCAAACAACATCTTGATGTCGTCTGCCATCTCGCAGGTGCAAAACTTAATAAAACGGTCACGAGTGTTTCCGCGCCGCCGATCTGTTGCCGGCTTTTCGGCCGCCATGGCGGTGGGATGTGAATCTTTTCTGAAGCGGCTGGATCGGTGCCGTCCCCGGCGGCGGGGACCCGCCCTCCCCCGGTTGCGGACGAGGGAGGGCGGGCGCGGCGGCCGCGCGAAAGCGCGAAGCGGCCGCCGACAGCGTGTGACCGGACTAGAGGGGGATGACCGGATCCGGCGTCCCGCCGCCGTCGAGCCCCGCGAAAACCGCCATGGAAATGCCGTCCCCCAAACGATGCGCGCCCCGACCGTCGAAATCGCGGCCGCGCCGCCGCCTTGGATCGGAAACGGCTCACGATCGGCGAAAATCTTGCGCGATTCGAGTGGGTTTCCGCGCGTCGGCGAAGAACGCAGCAAACGATCGCGCCGCCGGAACGAAATTGCCGGCGGCCGTTTCCGATCCTGCCGGCCGGCGCCTGTCGAAAAACCCGCCCTCCCCCGGTTGCGGACAGGGGAGGGCGGGCGCGGCGGCCGTGCCCTACAGCACGAAATCGGCCGCCGTCAGGGCGTGGTCGGAATAGACGCTGATGATCGAATCCGGCTGCTTGTCGCCGTTGACGTCGAGATAGACGCCGTAGCGGCTGTTGGCGAAGGCGACCACCCGCACCTGCCCGGCGACGCCGGTGAAGTTGCCGACGTCGAAGCTGAAGGCGGTGTCTCCGTTCACGCTGTTGCCGTCGGCGTCGATCGGCGACAGGTCGATCTTGTCGCCGGTGGTGAAGCCGATGACCGCGTCCTTGCCCGCGGCCGCGACGGTGCTGTCGCCGACCGCGACATAGCGGAAGCTGTCGTCGCCGGCGCCGCCCTTCAGCACGTCGGCACCGCCGCCGCCGGTCAGGACGTCGTCGCCGCCCAGGCCCCACAGCGTGTTGGCGCTCGCGTCGCCGGTGATGCTGTCGTTGCCGGCCGAGCCCATCACCTGCTCGATGTCGGACGACAGGGTGTCGCCCTCCGCATCGCCGCCGGTCGAGGTGCCGCCGAGCACCACGGTCACGGCCAGGGCGGAGCCGGCATAGCTCACCGTGTCGATGCCGGCGCCGCCGGTCATGGCATCGGCGCCGCCATTGCCTTCCAGGATGTCATTGCCGTCGCCGCCGTCGAGGGTGTCGTCGCCGGTGCCGCCATAGAGGGCGTCGTTGCCGGCCCCGCCGGAGACGGAGTCGTTGTCGGCGCCGGCATCGACCGAGTCGTTGCCGTCGCTGCCGACGATGGTGTCGGCGCCGGCGCCGCCGACCAGCCTGTCATTGCCGTCGCCGCCGTCCAGGCTGTCGGTGCCGGCTTCGCCGGACAGGGAATCGTCGCCGCCATTGCCGACCAGGGTGTCGTCGCCCAGCTCGCCGCCGATGATGTTGCGGACGTCGTTGCCGGTCAGGATGTCGTTGTGGCTGGAGCCGTACAGGTTCTCAATATTCGTCAGCGTGTCGCCCTGGGCGTGGCCGCCGGAGGCGGTGTTGGCCAGGAGGTTGACGTTCACGGTGGCGTCCGAGCCCTGGTAGTTGGCGAAGTCGGAGCCGTTGCCGCCGTCGAGATTGTCGCCGCCGGCACCACCCCTCAGGGTATCGTTGCCGTCATAGCCCTTGAGGGTGTCGGCCATGCTGGAGCCGAAGATCCGGTCGTCTCCCGAGAAGATCACGGCGAGGATGGTCTCCTCGTCGCCGCCGTTGACCAGTCCGGCCAGGGTCGACAGCAGGATGTTCATGCCGGTGATGGAGAAGACCGGCGTGGCCGCCGGCTTGCTGTAGGTCATGCTGTCGACCGTTCCAGTGAAGGTCGACGGCGGGGTGAAGCTCATCCCGGTGCCGGTAAGGGACAGCCGCCCCCCACCGACGAAGTTGATGGTGCCGCTGGTCGGCGAGATCGACGGATTGCCGGCGATGCCGGACGGGGCGATCGACGTCCCGATCGTTCCGAACTGGACACCGTTGCCATTGATGCCGGTGCCGTTGAGCACGGTGAAAACAGCCATTGGAAATGCCTCCCCAATATCCTCCCGATCTTCGAAAGCCCGGTCGTTGCGGCCGGTTATGAGCGGGATTGACTAAATATTGGCCGAAATTTTAGGCAATTCGAGCGCGATCCCGGCCTTCGGCAAAGAACGCAAGGAGACTGTCAAATCGATGAAAGCAAATTTCATTAAACTTTTCCGAAAATATTAAATTCGTGCCATGAAAGGTCCGGCGCGACATTCCGTGTCTCGAATACGAATGAAATGATCGAAGCCGCGCGGCCCGGCAGGTCTACCGTCCGGCCCCCCGCATGTCCTTCAGGTTGCCGGCAATGGTGACCTCGTTGACCGGGTTGGGCGATGCGGCCGTGTGCTCGATTCAGAAGCCGTGCGCGCGGCCGCCGTGCCCTACAGCAGGAAATCGGCCGCCGTCAGGGCGTGGTCGGAATAGACGGTGATGATCGCATCCTCCACCCTGTTGCCGCTGGTCTCGAGATAGACGCCGTAGCGGTTGCCGGCGAAGGCCAGGACCCGGATCTGGCCGACGGCGGTGAAGGCGCCGGTGCCGAAGGTGAAGGCGGTGTCGCCGTTGACGCCGTTGCCGTCGGCGTCGATCACCGACAGGTCGATCCTGTCGCCGGTGGTGAAGTCCGTGATCGTGTCCCGGCCCGAGGCCGCGAGGGTGCTTTCATTGGCGTTGCTGTAGACGAAGCGGTCGTCGCCGGCGCCGCCCTTCAGGATGTCGGCCCCGGCCGCCCCGAGGAGCAGGTCGTTTCCGGCGTTGCCCCAGAGGGTGTTGTTGCCGGAATTGCCGGTCAGATTGTCGGCGAAGGCGGATCCGAGGATCTGCTCGATCCCGGTCAGCGTGTCGCCGTCGGCGTCCCCGGAGGTGCCGGTGCCGGCCTGGAGGTGGACGGCCACGCCCTGGGCGGAACCGACATAGGACGCCGTGTCGATGCCGTCCCCGCCGGCGAGGGCGTCGGTGCCGGCCCCGCCGTCGAGAATGTCGTTGCCGTCGCCGCCGTCGATCGCGTCGTCGCCGGTGCCGCCGGTAACGCTGTCGTCGCCGGCATCGCCGAAGATCTGGTCGTTCTCGGCCCCGCCATCGATCGAATCATTGCCGCTGCCGGTTTCGGCGCTGTCGCCGTGCAGCGTATCGGCCCCGGCGCCGCCGACCACGCGGTCGTGGCCGTCCTGGCCGTCGATGATGTCGTTGCCGGCCTCGCCGGACAGGTGGTCATCGCCGGCATTGCCCTTGATCAGGTCGTCGCCGTTCTCGCCGCCGATGATGTTGCGGGCATCGGACCCGGCCAGGGTGTCGCCGAAGCTGGAGCCGTAGATGTTCTCGATGTCGGTCAGCGTGTCGCCCGTGGCGTGGCCGCCGAAATACAGGGCGCCCATCAGGTCGACCAAGACTTCAGCGTCGGAGCCCTGATAATTGGCGAAGTCCGATCCCGCGCCGCCGTTGAGAGTGTCGGCGCCGGCGCCGCCCCTCAGCATGTCGTCGCCGTCGCCGCCGCTGATGGCATCGGCGCCGTCGAAGCCGAACAGCCGGTCGGCCTGGGTCGAGCCGCCGATCGTGTCGCCGCCGGAGAAGATGGCGGCGAGCACCGCCAGCTCGTCGCCGCCGGTGGCGAGCGCGGCCACGGTGGCCAGCGGCGTGTTCATGCCTGTGATGGAGAAGACCGGCGTGATCGCCGGCATGCTGTAGGTCAGGCTGGTGACCGTGCCGCCGAAGGTGCCCGGAAAGGTGAATGACATCCCGGTCCCGCCGATCGACAGCAGCCCGGTGTCGTTGAAGAAGATGCTGCCGATGGTCGGTGTGATGATCGGGAAGCCGGCGATGCCCGAGGCTGCGATCTGCGAGAGCGTGCCGAACTGGATGCCGTTGCCGTTCAGGCCGGTGTCGTTGAGGACGGTGAAGACCGCCATGAAAATGCCTCCCCCAATATGCGCGCCCGAAATTTGTCTAAAGATTGACCGGAATCATACGCAATTCGAGGCCGTTTCCGCGCCTTGGCAGAGAACGCAAAGAACTGGCCGGAGCGGCGGAAGGAAATTTCCGGCGACTATTTCAGCTGTTTCGCCGACTCGGCGTCGGTCCGCATGACCGGCCGTCCGAAACGGCCCGGGCCGGCTACCGCCCGGCCACCGTCATGCCGTCGATCCGCACCGTCGGCGCGTCCATGCCGTAGCGCAGCACCAGGTCGTTGGCCGGCACCAGGGCGCGGTACATGTCCTTCAGGTTGCCGGCGATGGTGACCTCATTGACCGGATGGGCGATGCGGCCGCGCTCGATCCAGAAGCCGTGTGCGCCGCGGCTGTAGTCGCCGGTGACGCCGTTGACCGACGACCCCATCAGCCCGGTGACGTAGAAGCCGTCCCGGATGTCGGCCATCAGCTCCGCCGGGGTGGCGCTGCCGGGGGCGAGGTACAGGTTGGCGGGCGAGGCGCCGGGCGGGCCGCCGGTGCCGCGCACGGCATGGCCGGTCGGGGCCAGGCCGAGCTGCCGGGCCGAGCGCAGGTCGAGCAGCCAGGTGGTCAGGCGGCCGTCCTCGATCAGGGCGCGGCGGGTGCTGGCCACGCCCTCGCTGTCGCAGGGGCGCGAGCGCAGGCCGCGGCGGATATGCGGGTCGTCGATCACCTCGATGCCCGGGGCGAACACGGCCTGGCCCATCCTCTCCTTCAGGAAGCTGGTGCCGCGGGCGATGGCGGCGCCGTTGATGGCGCCGACCAGATGGCCCAGCAGGGTGCGCGACACCCGCGGGTCGAACACCACCGGCACCCGCGCGGTCGCCGCCTTGCGCGCGCCCAGCCGGGCCACGGCGCGCTCGCCGGCGCTGCGGCCGACCGCCTCGGGCGCTTGCAGGTCCCCGGCATGGACGGCGCTCGAATGATCGTAGTCGGTCTCCATCGCCGTGCCCTCGCCGGCGATGGCGGAGACCGAGATGCTGCTGCCGGTCGACCCGGTGACGCGGGCGAAGCCGTTGCTGGCCACCATCGCCGCCATGCTGCGGCCGAAGCCGGCGCTGGCACCCTCGGAATTGGTCACGCCCGCCACCTCCAGCGCCGCCGCCTCGGCGGCCCGGGCGCGCTCCGCCAGGGTCTCGGTCGAGGGCTCGACCGGGTCGACCAGGTCGAGCTCCGGCAGCTCGGTCGCGAGCTCGGACGGGTCGGCGATGCCGCAATAGGGGTCCTCCGGCACCACCCGGGCCATGGCGACGGCGCGCTCGGCGATCTCGTCCAGCGCCGCCGGACGGCGGTCGGAGGAGGAGACGATCGCCATGCGCTTGCCGATGAAGACGCGCAGGCCGAGATCGCTGCCCTCGGAGCGCTCGACATGCTCGAGCTGGCCGAGCCGGTGGCTGATCGAGATCGAGGTGCTGTCGAACAGCACGGCGTCGGCGGCGTCGGCGCCGGCCCTCCGCGCCTTGTCGATCAGGCCGGACAGCAGGTCGAGGGTCGCGTCGTGGGAGGAGGGCATCGTCCGGTCCGTCGGTTCCAGGGCCTCCCGTCATGTAGCGACGCCGCCCCCGCCGCCGCAAGGAGGAAGGGGCAGGTGGTCGCACGCAACAGGCTTCACCCTTGCCGCCCGCGGAGGCATCCTGGCGGGGCGAGTCGGGGCATGGAGGGATCGGCGTGATCGGGATACGGATCGGGGCGGCGCTGGCCGCCGCCTGGATGTTGGCCCCCCTGTTGCTGACGGGGGCGCCGGCGGGCGCGGCGGAGGAGGATCCCGCCTGGGCCCAGGTGCGGCTGGGCACCCAGGGGCCGCCGCAGGTGATCGGCACCTATTCCAACGGCTGCATCGCCGGCGCGGTGCAGCTGCCGCCGGAAGGCCCCGGCTACCAGATCATCCGGCTCAGCCGCAACCGCAACTGGGGCCATCCGAACCTGGTCGCGACGCTGCAGGATCTCGGCCGACGGGCCGAGGCCGCCGGGCTGCCGCCGATCCTGATCGCCGATATGGGCCAGCCGCGCGGCGGGCCGATCACCGACCATGCGGCGCATGAGAACGGCCTCGACGCCGACATCTGGCTGCGTCTCGACCTGCCGCTGCTGGCGCGCGAGCAGCGCGAGACGCTGAAGCCGGAATACATCACCGGGGCCTGGACCGACTTCGTCCCGCGCGGCGCGCTGAAGCCGCAGCAGGCGCAGCTGATCCGCCTGGCGGCGACCGAGCCGCGGGTCGAGCGCATCTTCATCCACCCGGCGATCAAGCGCGAGCTGTGCGCGATGTCCTGGGACGACCGGTCTTGGCTGAACAAGGTGCGGCCCTGGACCGGCCACAACGAGCATCTGCACATCCGCATCGGCTGCCCGTCCGACAGCCCGCTGTGCCGCGAGCAGGACCCCGCCCCGCCCGGCGACGGCTGCGGGTCCGACCTGATGTCCTGGTTCCCGATGCGGGCGCCGAAGCCGTCGAAATCGACCAGGCCCTACATCCCGCCGCCGATGCCGGCCGCCTGCACCGCGGTGCTGAACGCGCCGCCGGTGGTAGCGGGGCAATAGGGGCGCGCCGCGGCACGGCATCGACGAGCGGCCGCCGCGCCCCCATCTCCATCGGCATGCCATCCGAGTCCGAACGGAGCAGGCCGATCGGGAGCGGCCGCCTGACCGTCAGGCCGGCCGGCGGAAGAACGCCCGGCATCGAGGCGACCTTTCCCTACGACCGGGGCCTGGTGCAGCGCTTCATGAACGCCTTCCCGCGGGCCCGCTGGCGCGAGAAGGAGGCGGCCTGGTTCATCCCGGGGGTGACCGCAGAGCGCCGGCTGGCCCGGTGGCTCGACCGCGAGCTGCCGGCCGGCGGAGACTACGGCGATGCGAAGGGGCGGGACGCCTTCGCCTTCGATCCCATCGTCAGCCCGTATCTCGAGGTCGCCGACGACCTGCGGATCCGCACGCCCTATTCCAGGACCGTGGTCGACCAGATGCGCGCCATCCCCTGGTCCTGGTGGGACGGCGACACGCGGGCGTGGCGGGTGCCGGTCCGGTCATATGAGGAGCTGTGGCGCCGGTGGCCGGTGATCGAGGCCGCGGCCCGGCGGAACGAGCCCGAGGAGCGCCGGCGGCGCCGGCTGGCCGAGTGGGACCCGGAGGCCCAGCGCCGGGCGGCGGTGCTGGCCGCCGAGCGGCGGCGGCACCGCTATCCCGTCGCCGCCGGCGACCTGCCGCCCTTCGGCCGGCCGGTGATGACCGAGCGGTTCGGCATGGTGGTGTTCACCGGGACCGAAGGGGAGCTGGCGGAGCCGCCCGACGGCGCCGCCATCTACCCGCATCTGGCGCCGGGCGTCGTCGACCATGTGTGGGCGACCTGGCGCCGGCCGGAGCTCGACGAGCTGATCGGCGTCTGGGCGAGCCGGGCGGCGGCGGGACCCGCCGAACGGGCCCGAGGGTGGTGGACGCCCACCCGAGAGGAGCTGCGGCAGGCCCGGCGGGAGGCCCGCGTCAGGGACCGCATCCGGGAGCGCCGCGCGGCGTCCGCTTCGTCCGGGGGCGCCTCGCCTCCGTCGGAATAGGCGGGCTTCGGGCCGGTCGGGCGTCCCGGCTCGGGCAGGCCGCATGGATCGCGAGAACCGGCCTCTTGAACTCGCAAGCGGCTGATCCACATCAACAATCGCTCGGCCGCCCAGCCATGGGGGCCGGGCTTCAGGAGGCGCCGGCCGCTGTCGGACTCCCGGCGCCCTCTCGTATCCATGTTGCTCATGAGGAGGATATGGCTATGAGGACGACCCTCGATTTCTCTCCGCTGTTCCGGTCGAGCGTCGGCTTCGACCGCATCTTCAACCTGCTGGAATCGGCCGGACGGGTCGAGCCCATCGACGCCTGGCCGCCCTACGACATCACCAAGACCGGCGATGACGACTATCGCATCACCATGGCGGTGGCCGGCTTTACCGAGGATGAGCTGACCGTCACGCAGGAGCCGAACCTGCTGGTCGTGCGCGGCGCGAAGCCGGGCGAGGACCAGGCCCAGTATCTCTATCGCGGCATCGCCGCCCGGCAGTTCCAGCGGCGCTTCGAGCTGGCGGATCACGTCAGGGTGGTCGGCGCCGGCCTGGCGAACGGCCTGCTGACGATCGACCTGAAGCGCGAGCTGCCGGAAGAGATGCGGCCGCGCCGGATCGAGATCGCGCGCGGCACCGCCCTGCCGAAGGCCGGGACCCCGCAGCTCGAGGCCAAGGTCAAGGCCGCCTGACGCTGCAATGGAAGGCGCGGCGCCGGGCCCGGGCCCGGCGCCGCTGCGCCCGTGCCATGATCAGGGGAGAGCCAGCGATGGAACTGCGGAGAGGCTGCGAGACCTTGCAGCTCGTCCCGGCAACCGTGTCGCAGGGGCTGCCGGGCAACGACAACCGACAGGGGCGGCCGGCCGACGGCCGCACGGCGTTCCCGCCGGACACTGTCGCCCACATCTTCCGCCCGGCCCGGGCGCCGCTGACGTCGGGCCGGGCGGCATCGCGTGACTGGCGGCTGGTCTTCGAACGCCGGAGGCCCGGCCGGGTCGAGCCGCTGATGGGCTGGATCGCGGGCGACGATCCGCTGGCGCAGATCGAGCTGCGATTCCCGACTGCCGCGTCCGCGATCGCCTATGCCGAGCGCCAGGGCCTGGACCACATCGTCCACGACGATCGCCGGGCGAAGCCGCGTGCCGCGGAGGAGCGCACGGCCGCCGGCGCGCGGCCGGCCCATGAACCGATCCCGAACCAGGCCTGGCTGGTCTGGCTGCACGAGGGCTATGGCGCGGGGACGGCGGTCGACGCGGCGAATGACGCAGAGGCCGTCCGCGACGCGGAGCGAGCGGACGACGGCGCCGTTCGGACAGCCGCCGAAGGCCTGGCCGACACCGTCTGGACCGAATATCTGGCCGATCTCGCCACCGCCGAAGGCATGCCGGAGAACGGCCGCCCCTCCCGGCTCCAGGAGGTCAGCCTGGCGCTCCTGGCGCTGGCCGCGGCGGGCAGCGCCGCGCGCCCTTCGGCGCAGCGCGCGGCATGAGGCGTTGAACCGGCGGCTGCCCGATCGCGTCCCGTGCGGCCGTCACGGCAGGCTCTCATACACTGCCGGGCCCTCGAAGTCCTGCTTGCCCAGGGCGACGCCGGCGTGGCGCAGGATGGCGTAGGCCATGGCGATGTGGAACTGCAGGTTCGGCAGGGCGTAGTGCAGCAGGAAGGGCAGGCCGGCGAAGCGGCGGGTGCGACCGCCCATGACGACGTCGACCACCCGCGCCTCCGACCCGTCGATCTGCTCGGGCCGCAGAGCCTCGATGAAGGCGACGGCGGCATCGAGCCTGGCGGTCAGCGCCGCGAAGCTGACCGGGCCGGGCGGGAAGCGGTGCTGGATGCCGCGGTTGAACACGGCGAAGTCCTCCGCCTCCGGATCGGGCAGGGCCAGGCCGGCCAGGCGGCGCGCGGCGCCGCGGGCGCCGTCGGCGGCGATCTGGACCTGGCGGTGCAGCGGGAACATGTCCGGCGCCAGCCTGGCCTCGAGCAGGGTGGCGGGGTCGATCCCCTCGGCCGCGGCATGGGCCTCGGCCTTGGCCAGGATGCCTCGGCAGTTCGTCAGCGCCCGGGAGAAGACCGGCACCGAGGCCTGGTGCATCGAGATGGTCATGCCCTTCGACCTTCCCAATTGTCATCGCCGGGCTTGACCCGGCGATCCAGGGGCCGACCAGAGAGACGTCGACATTCCTGGATGCCCGGGTCAAGCCCGGGCATGACAGTTAATGATGGAACCGTCGGCTCTGAAACCCTTCCCTGTGCCGTCCGTCCGCCTATCGCGGCCTGAGCGCCACGGCGTAGACCAGGCTGTCGGCCTCGGCGCCGCGGAGGTGCGGGGCGCGGTCGTCCTCGTCGGTGATCACCGCGGTCTCGCCCTCGGTCACCGCCAGGTGCCGGCCGATGTCGATCACCGCGGTGCCGCGCAGGACGTAGAACAGCCAGGCCGGCGCCGGCTCCAGCATCGCATCGGCGTCGTCCAGCGCCGCCACCCGGTGGTCGATCTGCAGCGACCGGTCGGCGATCACGTTCAGGTCGCGCACCGGCCCGGCGATCAGCTTGCAGGTCGTCGCGGCCTGGCCGTCGAAGTCGAAGGGCTCATAGGGCCGGTCGATGCGGACCGTGCGCGGCGCCCCGCCTTCGGCGATGCCGAGTTCCATGCCGCGGCCGGACAGCAGCATGATGGTGCGGCAGCAGCCGGGGAAGGTGGAGAAGGGGCCGTCGGCCTCGACCTCGGCCAGGCTCAGCCGCCAGCGGAAGCCGCACGGGGTGTCGCCCGGCTCGACCGCGATCTCGGCCGTCCGGCCCCCGCCGTTGCGCCAGGGCATCAGGCGGTGCTGGGCGGGCGAAATGATGCGGGTGGGCATGGGCGACCTCGGGCAGCGGAGGCCGGAATCATACCATAGGAGGAGCCGCGTCCACCCGGGATCGCATCATCTCGGCCGCCTTATCTACCATGGTGATCGCAGCTGTCGGGGCGGGGCTTCGGGCCGCGGCGGTCGGGCGGCACCTTGCAGTTGTCGACGCGTTGCTCGTCATCGGCCTTGCCGCCCAGCCGCTCCTTACCCGTCTTCTGGGGCTCCGTCTCGACCGGAGAGGCGGGCGCGCCCCGGTCCTGGGGACCGGCGGCGCCCAGAGCCAACGCGAGACCCGCCGCCAGAACGCCGCGGAGACTCCGGGCCATCCGCTCTTCCTCACCTGGCATCGTGGAAGATGATGCCGAGCGTGTGCCTGCAGCCGCTGCGCAGCCGGCTGACGCCGTGGCGGAGATTGACCCGGTAGTCGCCGCGGGTGCCGGAGACCGGGCGGTGATGCACGGCGAAGGCGACGCCGTCGCCCTGGCGCAGCGGCACCACCTCGGGCCGCGACTGCATGCGCGGCCGCTGCTCGGTCAGCACGAACTCGCCGCCGGTGAAGTCGTGGCCGGGCTCGGACAGGAGGATCGCGATCTGCAGCGGGAAGGCCAGGTCGCCGTATAGATCCTGGTGCAGGCAGTTGTAGTCGCCGGGCCCGTATTGCAGCAGCAGCGGCGTCGGCCGGGTCTGGCCGGCGGCGTGGCAGGCCTTCAGGAAGGTCTCGTGCCGCTCCGGATAGCGGGTGCCGATGCCCATCCGCGCGTTCCAGCCATTGGCGACCGGCGCCAGCCGGGGGTAGAGCGCGGCGCGCAGCCCGGCGACCGGGTCGGGCAGCGGATAGGCGAAATACTTGTACTCGCCGCGGCCGAAGCCGTGCCGGGCCATCACCACCCGGCTGCGGAACGGCTTGTCCTCCGGATACAGCGCGGCGACGGCGCGGCATTCCTCCGGCGTCAGCAGCGCCGGCAGCACCGCCGCGCCGTGCTGGTCCAGCTCTGCCGCCGCGGCGTCCCAGTCGATCGCGGCGACCCGGTCGGCGGGGGAGGGAAGGGTATCGTTATGAGGGCGGAGTGCGGTGCGGGGCATCGGTCGGGCCTCTCTGTCGCTGTCATGACAGCAGGGTGGGATGTCCGGTTCCGGCCGGCACTCCGGCTCTTGCGATCAAATTCGCGTCAGCGCGGCACCGGCGTGTAGGTCACCAGGCGCAGATCGGGCGCGCCCTCGACCAGGAAGGTGGCGTGGGCGAATTCCAGCTCGCCCAGCGTGTCGTGCCGGATCCGCTTCAACCCCTCGCTGCGCTCCGACACGTCGTGCCGCGGCCACCAGCGGCGGAACTCCGGACTGGCCGCCTGCAGCGCCTCGACCAGCGCTGCGAAGGCGGGATCGCCGCCGGCCCGGCCATGGTCCAGCCGGAACTTGGCGAGGACGCGGCGGGCGGCCTCCTCCCAGTCCGGGATCATCCGGCGCCAGCGCGGGGCGGTGAAGATCATCCACAGGCTGTTGCGCTGGTCCGGCGGGATCAGCGCGCAATCGCCGAAGATCGCGGTGTTGGCGGCGTTCCAGGCCACGATGTCCCAGCGGGCGGTCTTGACGTAGGCGGGGTTCGGCAGGCTGTCCAGCAGGGCCTGCAGGATCGGCGACACCGCCGGCAGGCCGGGCGCCGGATGCGGCGGCGGCCGGTGCTGCGCCAGGGCGTAGAGATGCTGCCGTTCGGCCTCGGTCAGCCGCAGCGCCCGGCACACCCGTTCCAGGAAATCGGCCGAGACCTGGATGGCGCGGCCCTGCTCGAACCAAGTGTACCAGGTGACGCCGACCCCGGCGAGCTGGGCCACCTCCTCGCGCCGCAGCCCCGGCGTGCGGCGGCGGGGTCCGGAAGGCAACCCGACCTCGTCCGGCATGGTTCGGGCCCGACGGTCGCGCACGAAGTCGGACAAGGCACGGCGGTCGTCGGTGCGCTGCAGGGTGGAGACAGGCATAGGCTGTTGCTGCCGCTAATAGGATAAGAACTTATCTTTTCCTATTATAGCGTAGATCCCAATCTCTGTCGCGGGCGGACGGAGCCACCGTGCCCGCCGATGGAGATCCCGCATGACCGATGTGACCTGTCCCGCCGCGGCCGCGCGCCCGGCGACCCCGGCGCGACTCTGGCTCGGCCTGGCCGTGATGCTGCTCGGCCCCTTCATGACCGTGATGGACGCGATGATCGTGAACGTGGCGATCCCGAGCATCCGGCGGGGGCTCGGCGCCAGCTATGCCGAGGCCGAGCTGGTGGTGGCCGGCTACAGCCTGGCCTATGCGGTGGCGCTGATCACCGGCGGGCGGCTGGGCGACCTCTGCGGGCGACGGCGGATGTTCGTCGCCGGCCTCGCCGGCTTCACCCTGACCTCGGCGCTGTGCGGCCTGGCGCCGGGCGCGGAGACACTGATCCTGGCCCGGCTGCTGCAGGGCGTCGCGGCGGCGCTGCTGTTCCCGCAGGTGTTCTCGCTGATCCGCGTCACCTTCCCGGAGCCGCAGGCCTGCGCCAGGGCCTTCGCCGCGCTCGGCGTGGTGCTGGGGCTGGCCGCGGTGGCCGGGCAGGTACTGGGCGGCATCCTGGTCGCTGCCGACCTGTGGGGGCTGAGCTGGCGGCCGATCTTCCTGGTCAACGTCCCGATCGGCCTCGCGGCCGCGCTGGCGGCGCCGCGGCTGATCCCGGCGGACATGGTGAGGCCCGGCCAGCGGCTGGACCTCGCCGGCGTGGCCTTGAGCGCGCTCGGCCTCGGCCTGCTGCTGTATCCGCTGATCGAGGGGCGCGAGGCCGGCTGGCCGGGCTGGTCGCTGGCCATGCTGGCCGCCGCGGTTCCCGTGCTGGCCGCCTTCGCCCTGCACCAGCACGCCCGGTCGCGCCGCGGCGCCTCGCCGCTGCTGCAGACGGCGCTGTTCCGCGACCGCGCCTTCGCCGCCGGGGTGCTGCTGGTGCTGGTGTTCTATTCGACGCTGAACTCGGTCTACCTCGCCTATGCCTTCCTGGCGCAGCTCGGGCTCGGCCGCTCGGCGCTGGCGGCGGGGCTGGTGTTCTCCCCGGCCGCCGTCTCCTTCATGGTCGCCTCGATCGCCGCCGGCCGGGTGGCGCCGGAGCACCGCCGCGCGGTGCTGATGGCCGGGGCCGCGATCGCGGCGCTGGGCGAGTTCGCCGCCGCCGCCACGGCGCTGGTGGCGGCGCCGCTGCAGGCGGAGGCGCTGATCCCGGCGCTGCTGCTGCTCGGCACCGGCCAGGGCCTCTTGATGACGCCGCTGCTCAACACCGTGCTCGGCGGCATCCGCGACGGCGACATCGGCTCGGCGTCGGGCATGCTCAGCACCATGCAGCAGGTCGGCGGCGCCTTCGGCGTGGCCCTGGCCGGGATCCTGTTCGCCGCGGTGCTGGACCGCGCCCGCGCCGCCGGGGCGAGCGAGGCCGTGGCCTACGCCCGCGCCTTCGCCACAGCGGCCGGCTATGGCGGGCTGGCGACGCTGGTCACGCTCGGGCTGCTGTTCGCGCTGCCGCGGGGGAAGGTCGGTTGAGCAATTCCTGTTGAGTCCCCCTCCCGCAAGGGGAGAGGGACTCATGAGGAGAATTGCACCGCGGGAATGGTGACGATTCCGGGCTTTGGGCCGGCGGCCGGCTGTGGCATGACTTCCCGGCTGACTTTCCCTCTGGCCCTTTGAGCACAGCCGCACGCCATGCAGCCCTTCACCACGCTCACCGCCGTCGCAGCGCCGCTGCCGATCGTCAATGTCGACACCGACATGATCATCCCCAAGCAGTTCCTGAAGACGATCAAGCGCACCGGCCTCGCCGCCGGGCTGTTCTACGAGCTGCGCACCGACGAGCAGGGCAACCCGAAGGATTTCGTGCTCGACCGGCCGGCCTACCAGAAGGCGCAGATCCTGGTCGCCGGCGACAATTTCGGCTGCGGCTCGTCGCGCGAGCACGCGCCCTGGGCGCTGCTGGATTTCGGCATCCGCTGCGTCATCGCGCCCAGCTTCGCCGACATCTTCTACAACAACTGCTTCAAGAACGGCATCCTGCCGATCGCCCTGCCGCAGGAGCAGGTCGACCTGCTGATGAAGGACGCCGAGAACGGCGCCAACTCGACCGTCACGGTCGACCTGGAGAAGCAGGAGATCACCCGGCCGGACGGCCAGACCATCCGCTTCGACCTCGACCCGTTCCGCAAGCACTGCCTGATCAACGGCCTCGACGACATCGGCCTGACCCTGCAGCAGGCCCCGGCGATCGACAGCTTCGAGGCGAAGCGGAAGACCGCCCAGCCCTGGCTGGCCGCCTGAACCGACGGGCTTCCCTCATCCACCATCGTTCCTCCAACCTCCGCTGAAGGTCGTTTTCCCATGGCTGCCAACAAGAAGCTCCTCGTCCTGGCCGGTGACGGCATCGGCCCGGAGGTGATGGGCGAGGTCAAGCGCGCCGCCGAATGGCTGGGCAGCCACCGCGCGGTCGGCTTCGACATCGACGAGCAGCTGGTCGGCGGCTGCTCGATCGACGTCAACGGCGTGCCGGTCACCGACGCGACCATGGAGAAGGCGCTGGCGGTCGACGCCGTGCTGCTGGGCGCGGTCGGCGGGCCGAAATGGGACGGCGTCGACTTCTCGATCCGGCCCGAGGCCGGCCTGCTGCGCCTGCGCAAGGACCTGGAGCTGTTCGCCAATCTGCGGCCGGCGCTGGTCTATCCGGCCCTGGCCGACGCCTCGACGCTGAAGCGCGAGGTGGTCGAGGGCCTCGACATCCTGATCGTGCGCGAGCTGACCGGCGGCGTGTATTTCGGCGAGCCGCGCGGCATCACCGATCTCGGCAACGGCGAACGCCGCGGCGTCAACACCCAGGTCTACACCACCTCGGAGATCCGCCGCGTCGCCGCCGTGGCCTTCGAGCTGGCGCGCAAGCGCGGCAACAGGCTGTGCTCGGTCGAGAAGATGAACGTCATGGAATCAGGCCGGCTGTGGCGCGAGGAGGTGACCAAGCTGCACCAGGAGCAGTATTCGGACGTCCAGCTCAGCCACATGTTGGCCGACAACTGCGCCATGCAGCTGGTGCGCAACCCCAAGCAGTTCGACGTCATCGTCACCGACAATCTGTTCGGCGACATGCTGTCGGACGAGGCGGCGATGCTGACCGGCTCGCTCGGCATGCTGCCCTCGGCCTCGCTCGGCGCCCCCGACGCCACCGGCCGCCGCAAGGCGCTGTACGAGCCGGTGCACGGCTCGGCGCCCGACATCGCGGGGCAGGGCAAGGCCAACCCGATCGCCACGCTGCTCAGCTTCGGCATGATGCTGCGCTACAGCTTCGACCTCGCCGCCGAGGCCGACCTCTTGGAGGCCGCGGTGTCGGACGTGCTGGACCGCGGCATCCGGACGGCGGACATCGCCGGCACCGGCGCCACCCAGGTGGTGTCGACCGGCGACATGGGCACGGCGATCCTCGAAGCGATGGCCGCTCGGTCCCGTTAAACCGGTTCTCAGTATTTGTGCAGTGCGAAAGGGCGGGGCCGTCGGCCTCGCCCTTTTTGTCTGGCCTTTCGCCAATCGCCGCGCATATCCGAATCAATTTTACGCGATTCGCCCCCGGCCGCCGGCGAGGATCGCGCGCGGCTGTTCTTCCTGGCGGCATTTTTCGCGGCGGGTTGACGTAGCGTCCGGCTGGGCTTTGCAGCGCCGCAGGTATTCAATCTCATCGAGACCTTGAACAGTGCTTGACGACACCGCCTTGTTCAGCGTGACGTATTGTTACAAGCGCAACGTTGCGCAACAGATCGGTCGACAAGGGGGGAACACGCCGAGATGAAGCAGGGGATTTCGCGTCTGGCGCTGGGGGTGGCGGCCATGTCCGCCGTGGCGGGGCTCGGGTCCGGGGCGGCGAATGCGGCGGGCTTCTACATCCAGGAGCAGAGCGTGCCCGGCCTCGGCCGCGCCTTCGCCGGCTCCGCCGCCGCAGCCGACGACGCCAGCACCATCTATTTCAACCCGGCCGGCATGGGTTTCCTGAAGCAGGGCGAGGCCCAGTTCGGCGGCAGCCTGCTGATCCCGGATTCCCGGCTGAAGGACGACGGCTCGACCATCGACTATCCCGCCTTCCGCACGCCGCTCGGCATCTTCGACCCGCCGCCCGGCGCCGTCTCGGGCGAGAGCAAGAGCAACAACCCCTACGACCCGACCCTGGTGCCGCACGGCTATGTCGCCCTGCCGGTGCCGTCGACCGACAACCGCCTGTGGTTCGGCATCGGCCTCGGCGCACCCTTCGGGCTGGAGAGCCAGTACAACAGCAACTGGTTCGGCCGCTACGACGCCACCAAGACCGAGCTGCAGGTCTACAACTTCTCGCCGACCGTGGCCTACCGCGTGAACGACTGGCTGTCGATCGGCGGCGGCATCGACATCTCCTATGCCTGGGCCAAGCTCGAGAGCAAGGTGCCGAACCCGGTCGGGCGGCTGGTGCCGGCCTTCTCCGACGACGGCGACCTGACGATCAAGGGCGACAGCTGGGCCATCGGCTACAACATCGGCGCCATCGTGCAGCCGGTGGAAGGCACCCGGATCGGCGTGCATTTCCGTTCCGGCGTCGACCACATGCTGGACGGCAACGCCAAGCTCGACGGCATCGACTTCCCGCCGCTGCCGGGCCTGCCCGGAAGCGCCGATTTCGACACCGGCGGCCGGGCCAAGCTGAACCTGCCGCCGATCCTGTCCTTCGGCATCCGGCAGGAGGTCACGCCGCAGATCGCGCTCCTGGGCGGCGTCACCTGGTACGGCTGGTCGTCCTTCAAGGAAATCCGGGTCAAGCGCTCCGACGGCGGCGACGACCTGGTGAACGAGCAGCGCTATCAGGACACGGTCGGCGTCTCGATCGGCGGCGAATACTATTGGAACGACGACCTGACGCTGCGCGCCGGCTTCCAGTACGACCCGACGCCGACCAAGGCCGGCTTCCGCTCCAGCCGCACCCCGGACGGCGACCGCTACTGGCTGTCGGCCGGCGCAAGCTACGACGTGATGGAGAACCTGTCGGTCGACTTCGCCTACACCCACATCTTCATCGACGGCCGCAAGATGGACGCCGAGCGCGACTTCTACACCGGCACGCCGCTGGAGATGCAGGTGGATTACGACGCCAAGAACAGCGGCAGCGTCGACATCGTGGCGCTGGGGCTGCGGTACCGGTTCTGATCGTCCCGTTCCGTCCCCCATACTGTCATGCCCGGGCTTGACCCGGGCATTCAGAGGGTGTCGACGCCCACTGGATTGCCGGGTCAAGTGTATGGCCCGGGGAGATCCCAGACGGGTGTTCTGGGAGATGACTGACACATTGAGCCATGGCATCGGCGTCTTGGGAGGCGGCCATGGCGTGGCGGGAGGTGTCGGTCATGGAGCAGCGTCGGGAATTTGTCCGGCTGGCGGAGCAGGAGGGGGCGAACCGTCGGGAGCTGTGCCGCCGGTTCGGGATCAGCCCGGATGTGGGCTACAAATGGCTGGCGCGGTGGCAGGCCGGCGATGCCGAGCTGGCGGACCGCTCGCGCCGGCCACATGTGAGCCCCGGCCGCAGCACGGCAGAGCTGGAGACGGCAGTGCTGGCGGTGCGGGATGCGCATCCGGCGTGGGGCGCCCGCAAGATCGTCCGCCGCCTGGCCTGGGACGGGATCGCACCGCCGGCGGCCTCGACCGTGCACGCGATCCTGGTCCGGCACGGCCGGATCGATCCGGTGGCAGCCGAGGCGACCCAGCCCTATCGGCGTTTCGAGGCGGCGGCGCCGAACCGGCTGTGGCAGATGGACTTCAAAGGCTGGGAGCCGCTCGTCCGGGGCGGCCGGTGCTATCCCTTGACCGTGCTCGACGACCACTCCCGCTTC
Source organism: Inquilinus sp. Marseille-Q2685 (assembly GCF_916619195.1). Taxonomy (NCBI): domain Bacteria; kingdom Pseudomonadati; phylum Pseudomonadota; class Alphaproteobacteria; order Rhodospirillales; family Rhodospirillaceae; genus Inquilinus; species Inquilinus sp. Marseille-Q2685. The sequence continues at coordinate 101,549 of NZ_CAKAKL010000006.1, read as the reverse complement.
TCGCCTTGTCTGCAGGCCTGTGCCGATCAGAAGAGCCAGACCGTGCAGGACCGGCTCACGGCGACCTTCCGGCGACACGGCCTGCCCGAGGCCATCTTCATCGACAACGGCGCCCCCTGGGGCGACGCCTCGGGCGAGCGCTGGACCCGGCTTGCGGTCTGGTTCCTCAAGCTCGGCATCCGGGTCCTGTACAGCCGACCCTATCATCCCCAGAGCCGCGGCAAGATCGAGCGCTTCCACCGCACCCTCGCGGCCGAGGTCTTCGCCCTCGAGCCCTTCCCCGACCTCGCCGCCGCCCAGCGCGCCTTCGACCGCTGGCGCGAGCTCTACAACTGGCAGCGCCCGCACCAGGCGCTCCAGCAGCAGGTCCCCGGCAGCCGCTACCGCTCCAGCCCCCGCGCCATGCCCAGCCGCCTGCCCGAGGTCGAGTACGACAGCCTCGATCTCGTCCGCACCGTCGGCACCACCAAAGCCTATGTCAGCTTCCGCGGCCGGCTCTGGAAGGTCCCCCAGGCCTTCCGCGGCGAACGCGTCGCCATTCGGCCACAGACCACCGACGGCCGCTTCGGCGTCTTCTTCGCCAGCCACCTCATCGCCACCATCGACTTGACCGACCCATGATCTGTCCGCCATGTCTCCGAACAGGTGTCCGCCATCTCCCCGGGCCATACATCAAGCCCGGCAATGACAGCTGATACCAGCGAGTCCATGAAAAGATCGTCATTGCGAGCGCAGCGAAGATTCCATGAGGGTGGATAGCGGCCAGGAGTCGGCCCAGGCTGAGGTTGCTATCCCACTCACCCTGGAGACGACCGATGCTCGATCAACCTTGCGAGGGACAGGCCGCTATCCGGACACAGATTGGCGCAATTTTTGTGTCATTGGAACTGAGCCGTTCGAGTTGGCTGATCACCTCACTGTCGCCCGGCGGCGGGGAGAAGATGTCCAAGCACAGCGTCGGGGCGGGCGATGTCGCGGGGCTGCTGGCGCTGTTTGCAGAGTTCAGGCGCAAGGCGGCGATGCGGACGGGCCGGAGCTATCCGATCATCACCGTTCAGGAGACTGGGCTGGACGGGTTCTGGCTGCACCGGGTTCTGTGTCGGGAGGGGATCGAGAGCCACGTGGTGGATCCGGCGTCGATTGCGGCGCCGCGTCGGCGCCGGCGGGCCAAGACGGACCGGCTCGACGGCGAGGCGCTGCTGCGGGCGCTTCTGGCCTACAAGCGCGGCGAGCCGCGGGTCTGCGCCATGGTGGTGGCGCCCTCTCCGGAAGAGGAGGATCGGCGCCGGCTGTGCCGCGAACGCCAGACGCTGATCTGTGAGCGGACCACGCATGTGAACCGGATCAAGGGGCTTCTGTTCGCGCAGGGTATCACCGACTACGCGCCGCAGCGGCGCGACCGGCGGGAGCGGCTTGCGGCCTTGCACACGGCCGACGGGCGGGCGCTGCCGCCGCACTTGACGGCGCAGATCAGCCGCGAGTTGGACCGGCTCGAGCTGCTGGTCGACCAGATCAAGAGGGTCGAGGCCGAGCAGGAGGCCGTGCTGGCCGAGACCGGCGCCGGTGAGACGGCCGCCTCGGAGCCGGTGGCGATGCTGTCGGCAGTGCGGGGGATCGGCGCCACCTTTGCGGCGGTTCTCTGGTCGGAGGGCTTCTATCGATCCTTCGCCAATCGCCGCCAGGTGGCCGCCTATGCGGGGCTGGCGGCGACGCCGTGGCGCAGCGGCAGCATCATGCATGAGCAGGGTGTGTCGAAGGCCGGCAATCCGCGGCTGCGCACCGTGATGATCCAGCTCGCCTGGCTGTGGCTGCGGCACCAGCCGCAGTCGGCCCTGGCACGCTGGTTCCAGGCCCGTGGCCAGCGCGACCGCAAGCGCGCCATCGTCGCCCTGGCGCGCAAGCTTCTGGTGGCCTTGTGGAAGTACGTCACAGCCGGCGTCGTCATCGAGGGCGCGGTGATCAAGACGGCCTGACCACAGGCCGCCGCCCAGCCGTTCCGCCGAGGCCCGATCAGCCTCGGCCGATCCGGGTGGACGAACCGATGGATTGCATGGCTCATCGCCGCAACGAAGACTGGTCTCGTCCTCTCGAGCCTGCCCGCCGCAAGCGGAAGCGTGGTGCTGTCGCCTCGCGCGACGACCGAATGTGAGTTTGATCTGGCCGGCAACCCAGATCGTCGCACCGGCTCGACCCAGGGATCGCCACGGCCCTCCGCTCCGGTGCTGCCGACCGCACCAGCTTGATGGCGCGCTCGATCACGTCAAGACCAAGCCGCTTCGCGGCGCCCCTGCGGGCCGGCCTTGACTTGATCTGCGCGCGCCATCGGTCACGCCATCGCCGCCAGCAACAACGAAAGACCTCTCGCCCCCCCTTGACCCATACACTCCTCATGTGAGCAATCCAGGGCGGCTCGCACTGGCCCCTGGATTGCTTCGTCGGCTTCGCCTCCTCGCAATGACGGTTCTTTCTTGGGAGAGGAAAGAGTCGGATCACGAGCTTGCCGGTATGAGGGGCAGGGGCGCGACTGCAGCGTTACGGCTGCACTCCCGCCCGGCGCAGCTCGTCCTCCAGCCGGCCGGAGACCCACAGCCCGTACATGCGGAAGTCGCTGAAGAGCGACCACAGCGGATAGGTGAAGGTCGCCGGGCGGTTATGCTCGACGAAGAAGTGGCCGATCCAGGCGAAAAGGTATCCCGAGACCAGCGCCGCCAGGAGCCACCACCAGCTGCCGGTGACGATCAGGAGCACGAGGCAGAGCAGCGCCAGGCTGGTGCCGAAGAAATGCAGCGCCCGGGTCCGCGGCTGCGCATGCTCGCGCAGGTAATAGGGCCAGAAGGCGGAATAGCTCGGCAGCCTCTCGGCCATCTCCGTTCCTCCCTTGTCCAGCCGCCAGCCGGCACCTGGCGGCATGATCGCCGCGCGCGAATCGCATGGCTGTCCCATTGCGCGCGGATCGGCATACATTCTACCGAGTGCGTCCCCTGCAGCAATCGAACAGCCGGATTACGGATATGGGCTATCGGGTCGCGGTCATCGGTGCCACCGGCAATGTCGGTCGCGAGATGCTTTCCATCCTCGCCGAACGGGAATTCCCGGTCGACGAGGTCGTCGCGCTGGCCTCGGAGCGGTCGGTCGGGCGCCAGGTCTCCTTCGGCGAGGACGACGTCCTCGACGTGCAGGACCTCGCCAAGTTCGACTTCAAGGGCATCGACATCGTGCTGTCCTCGCCGGGCGCCAAGGTCTCGGCGGTGCACGGGCCCCGCGCGGCCAGGGCCGGGGCGGTGGTGATCGACAACACCTCGCAGTTCCGGATGGACCCGGACGTGCCGCTGGTGGTGCCCGAGGTCAACCCGCAGGCGATCGCCGGCTTCCGCAGGAAGGGCATCATCGCCAACCCGAACTGCTCCACCATCCAGATGGTGGTGGCGCTGAAGCCGCTGCACCAGCTGGCCAAGATCCGCCGCGTCGTGGTCTCGACCTACCAGTCGGTCTCCGGCGCCGGCAAGGAGGCAATGGACGAGCTGTTCAACCAGACCCGCGCCGTCTATGTGAACGACCCGATCGTCAAGGAGCGGTTCACCAAGCAGATCGCCTTCAACGTCATCCCGCATATCGACGTCTTCATGGACGACGGGTCGACGAAGGAGGAGTGGAAGATGGTGGCCGAGACCAAGAAGATCCTCGACCCCGCCATCAAGGTCGTGTCGCATTGCGTGCGCGTGCCGGTCTTCATCGGCCATTCCGAGATGGTGAACATCGAGTGCGAGAACCCGATCTCGGCCGAGGAAGCGCGGGCCGCGCTGAAGCGGGCGCCGGGGATCTCGGTGGTCGACCACCGCGCCGATGAGGGCTACGTCACCCCGGTCGAATGCGCCGGCGAGGATCTGGTCTATGTCAGCCGCATCCGCGAGGACAGCACGGTCGAGAACGGCCTGTCCTTCTGGGTGGTCGCCGACAATCTCCGTAAAGGCGCGGCGCTGAACGCCGTCCAGATCGCCGAAGTTCTGGTCAAGGACGGCCATCTGGGCAAGGCCGCCTGATCTTATCCGATCATTGTGGCGAAGGGGATCCGGACCGGGATCCCCTTCGGCTCTGCTGGCGGCCGAACTTTCCTAATCGATTTTGGTTCGATCTCCGTTTCAATGTAGACAATTTTATATACTCGCCATAGACAGGGGTGACGTCCCCCCTGTTTCCGGACCGCGCGCATGAGCCGCCTGACCGCCCATGAGCTCGAGCTCTCCGCCCGGGTGCTGCTGCGCCGGCACGGACCGGCGGCGCCGGAGGAGGCGCGGCGCCAGGCCGAGGCCTGCGCGCCCGGCCGCGAGCGGCACTGGGTGGGGACCTGGCTGGTGATCGCCGAGCTTTGCGAGGAGCTGCTGGCCTCGGCCGGCCCGGTCACGCATCCGGCAGGGTGAAGACGGCGCAGGGCGCCGCGATGCCGCGCAGCGGGTGCTCGCCCAGCGATACCAGGGGCGCCGCGGTCTCGGCTGCCAGCGCGCCGGAGATCAGCACCGCCCGGCCCAGCGGCCGGCACAGCCCCTCCAGCCGGCTGACCAGGTTGACGGCGGGGCCGATGGCGGTGAAGTCCAGCCGGTCGGCAGCGCCGATGTTGCCCCACATCATCTCGCCCAGATGCAGCGCCGCGCCGAAGGGCAGCGGCGGCAGGCCCCGGGCCTGCCGCGCGGCGTCGAGATGGGCCATGCCGGCGCGGGCGGCGGCGACCGCGCGCAGCGCCGCCTCGCAGGCCTCGCGGGTCTCGCCGGCGACCGGGAAGATCGCCAGCAGCCCGTCGCCCATGAACTTCAGCACCTCGCCGCCGAAGGCGTGCACCGCCCCGGCGATGCGGTCGAACCAGGCGTCCAGCGTGGCGATCACCTCGGCCGGCTCGGTCTGCTCGGACAGGGCGGTGAAGTCGCGGAGGTCGGCGCAGAGCAGGGCGGCGCGGATGGTCTCGCCGGCGCCGCGGCGCAGCGCGCCGGCCTGCACCCGGGCGGCGCTGCGCCGGCCGAGATAGGCCTCCAGCAGGGCCGCCAGCGCTGCCCGCGAGGCCAGGGCGGAGAGCGGCGCCGCGGCGAAGCGCGCGGCCTGGCGCAGCCGGTGGGATTCGTCGGGGTCGAACGGCCGGGTGCCGGCCCAGGCCAGCACCGCCGGCCCGGCCGTCTGCTCCTGCACCGGGCCCGGCCCCAGCCCCGACAGCCAGTCGCGGCCGCCCCGGCCGGGCGGGCCGGCCGCCGCCAGCGGCATGCCGGCGAAGCCCAGCGCCTCGATCACCGCGCCGGTCCCGGCCCGCCACAGCCAGGTACGGCGGGCGACGATCGGATGCGGTACCGCCAGGGTCAGGGCGGCGCCGGCCAGCGGCAGCCCGTCGGCCAACAGGCGGCCGCCGAGCTCGGCCAGGAAGCGGTCGGGGCCGGGCGAGGCGCCGGCATCGTCCAGCAGCCAGGCGAGGGGCGCGGGTAGGTCCATGCGGGGATGATGCCGCCGTGGGGCGGGATCTGTCACCCGCGCAGAGGGCCGACGGACGCCGCTACCACGGCACCGTCTCGCCCCTATAATCGAAAAACTGCAGCCCGGGCCGGCCGCGCCGCGCCTCCAGCGCATCGGCCACGCCGGGGATGCTCTCGCCGGTGTCGAGGCTGGCCTCCGCCCCGCCCATGTCGGTCCGGACCCAGCCCGGGTCCACCAGGGCCAGGCTGTGCCGGTCGCCGGCGTGGCGGGCGGCATAGGACCGCATCAGCATGTTGAGGGCCGCCTTGCTGGCCCGGTAGACCTCCCATCCGCCGGTCTCGTTCAGCGCGACGCTGCCCAGGCTGGAGGACATCACCGCGATCGTGCCGTCCGGACGGACCAAGCCGCCCAGCCGCTCGACGATGCGCATCGGGGCCAGGGCGTTCGTCACCATCACCCGGCTGAACTCCTCCGTCGTGACCCGGTCGACACGCTCGCTGGCGCCGTTGGCCACCGCGGCATTGACGAACAGCAGGTCGAGCGCGCGGCGCGACAGCCGGTCGCGCAGCGCATCGACCGCGGCGGGATCGGTCATCTCCAGCGTCTCGACGGTGAGCCGGCCGTTCGAGGAATCCGCCAGCTCATGCAGGGCGGTCCGGCCCGCGCCGCGGACCGTGGCCAGCACGGTCCAGCCGCGCGCCAGCCACTCGCCGGCCAGGGCCAAGCCGAGGCCGCGCGAGGCGCCGATGATCAGGGCAGTCGGGGAAACGCTCATGGGAAGACCTGGCGATAGGAGCGAGGAGCGGCTAGGATATGAAGGATCCTTCAGTTCCGGGAATTCGCTTTTGCAGGTCTCGCCGCCCGCCGCCCTGAAGCCCCGGAAGTGGCCGCGCCAAGCGCGAGCCGAGGCGACCGTCGACGCGATCTTCGAGGCGACCATTCAGGTTCTGCTGGCCGAGGGGGAGCGGCGGCTGACCACGACCCGCGTGGCGGAGCGGGCGGGCGTTTCGGTCGGCACGATGTACCAGTACTTCCCGCACAAGCAGGCACTGCTCTATGCAGTGCTGCAGCGGCATCTGGCGCATGTCGCGGATGCGGTCGCGGCGGCCTGCGACCGAGGCCGGGGCCGCCCGGTTGCCGAGCTGGCGGATCTCCTGGTCGGCGCCTTTCTCGACGCCAAGGCGGCGCGGCTCGACGTCACCCAGGCCCTGTACCTGATCGCCGAGGACCTGGATTCGACCGCGCTGCTGGCTGCGGCGGTCGACCACAACGTGGCCGCGGCGGCCGGGCTGCTGGCCAGCGCGCCGGACGCGGATTTCGCGAGCCTGCCCACTGTCGCCTTCGCGGTGTTCTCCAGTATCGCCGGCAGCACGCGAGTGGTGTTCGAGCGCGGCGCAACGCCGGCTGCGCTGCAGGAGCTGCGGCGCGAGCTGACGCTGATGTGCCGATCCTACCTGCAGGCCTCCCTGCGGTCGGCCCGCAGCGGGTGGTGAAACCCGTCCGCGCCGTGTTATTTTGCCGGCCTGAACCGGGACCGCCGGAGGGGAAGCCCATGGACGAACCGACCGTCTTCCGGCGCGAGATCCAGGTCCCGGCGCCGCCCGCCACCCTCTTCGCCTTCCTGACCGACCCTGAGAAGCTGCTGCGCTGGATGGGCATCGGCGCGACGCTGGAACCGCAGCCCGGCGGGCTCTACCTGCTCGACGTCGACGGCATCAACATCGTGCGCGGCGCGTTCCGCGAGGTGGTGCCGGTGCACCGCCTGGTCTACAGCTTCGGCTGGGAGGGCAATGCCGAGGTGCCGCCGGGCTCCAGCCAGGTCGAGATCGACCTGATCGAGCAGCCGGACGGCACCCTGATGCGGATGACCCATAGCGGCCTGCCGCCCTCGGCCCTGTCTTTGCATGAGCGGGGCTGGGCGTTCTTTCTCGAACGCCTCGCGGCGGTGGTCGCCGGCCGCGATCCGGACTCCGTGCCGTCGCCCGGCTGCCCTCCGTCGAAGGATGAGGCCTGACCGTCAGAACCGTGGAGGAGACCGATGCCAGACGATCTCATCGTCCGCCGCGAAACCCATATCCCGGCGCCGCCCGCCGCGGTGTTCGCGCTGCTGACCGACCCGCAGCAGATCCTGCGCTGGATGGGCACCGAGGCGCAGCTCGACCCGCAGCCCGGCGGGCTCTACCTGGTCAACGTCACCGGGGCCCGCTTCGCCCGCGGCGCCTTCCGCGAGGTGGTGCCGGTGCATCGCCTGGCCTACAGCTTCGGCTGGGACGGCAGCGAGGCGGTGCCGCCGGGGTCGAGCCTGGTCGAGATCGACCTGGTCGAGCAGCCGGACGGCACGCTGCTGAAGATGACCCACACCGGCCTGCCCACGGCCGAGCAATGCGCCGGCCATGCCGAGGGCTGGGCGCATTACCTCGACCGGCTGGCCCAGGCGGCCGGCGGCCGCGACCCGGGCCCGGACCCCTGGCTCGGCCGGGACGGACGGGACTGACACGGGGCTGTCGGAGTCCGGCATCCCCGTTCGTCCTCCGGGGAGACTCATTCCGGAGGGGAGCCATGGACGAGCAGCCGGTCATCACATCGCGCCGCAAGGGCCGGAGCGGGACGCAGAGCATGCTGATCCCGAGTGAGGGGATGGTCGCCGACGCCCTGCGTGCTGCGCCGGCCGGCCGGCTGTCGGACCTGGCGGCGCTGCGGCGGGGGCTGGCGGCGCGCTACGGGGCCGATGCCTGCTGCCCGGTCACCACGCAACGCCACCTGGTGCGACTAAGCCAGGACGCCAGCGCCCCGGTCTGGCGCGTCGTCGACCCCGACCGGCCCTTCGCCCGGCGGCTGGCCGGCGGGCCGGACCGCATCCGCGAAAGGCTGGCCGCGGAGCGCTGACGGCCCCCCGGTCCGGATCACCTTCGCCTGCATACCATGATGCCGTTCCTGCATTGGGCGGCGGATCCCATTCCCATTACCTGAATATGACCGATCCGTTACAGCCGGCTGCCCGCCCGGCGACGGTCTCGGCGACGGGGCGGTCGCGGCACGGCCGGCCGTCCCGCCGGATCCTGGCCAATTCCTCACAGGACCGCCGTTCCCGATGGATGTGTAGAAACGTGCCCGCCGAAGCGGGCCGGAGACTGGGGAGCCCATGAAGAAGAAGTCGCGAATCTCGGGGCCCAGTATGGCCCTGTACGTCAACAGGCTGACCACGGCCATCGTCCCGACCGGGGCCAATGCCGGCGACCCTCTGGACCCCTTCGTCCAGACGCGGAGGACCGGGAACGGCCGGACCGAGATCGTGGTCGGGACCCGCACCTTCTTCGCCGGGACGCTCGATGTCGACGGTACGGAGCCCGTGCAGGTGGTGGCCGAGCGCCGGTCCCGCGGCGACGGCAAGGGTGGCGGCGAGCAGGAGACCTTCCATCCGGTGAAGGCCGACCTGACGCTGGACACCGCGGTCGAGCTGTACAAGCAGCCACAGGGCCGCTGGGGCGTCCGCGGCGGCCGGGCGATACCGGCCTCGACCGCATGGCTCGCCGCGGACGGGCTCGACGCCCTGAACGCCGCGGCGTTCCAGCCCGGCTTCCGCCAGCTCGGGTCGCGCGAATGCTGCGTCGGCGAGGTGATGTTCCGCGGCAAAGCCAGCGAACGGTCCGCGCCGGTGCTGGTCGAGCGGGTGCTCGGCCCGGACCCGGCCGATGATGGCTACCGCCTGGTCAACGCCGATCTCGGCCGGGGCGTCGCGGTCGAGCTGGTCGACGGGGCGGCCCGGTCGGACCCCTTCGCCACCGAGGTGCTGCGCCGGATCGGGGCGGCCTGGGGCGCCGGGCCGGGTCGCCAGACCGCCGAGGCGGCGGCGCTCAACGCGCTGAAGGCCGGCGCCTCGGTGGAGGCCGCGGTCGCCCTGGCGAATGATCTGCTGCCGCGGGCCGGAAAGGATCTGGGCCCGGCGGCGGCCCCGACCTATGCCGCGGCCGGCGCCGCCGCCGGAGCCTGCCGGCGCGCCGGCATGCCGCAGGAGGCCGCCGCGATCACGGCCCGAAGCCTGGTCGGCATGGCCGAGTTTCTGGACGACCGGCCGGCGGTGGTCGCCGGGGCGAATGCCGCCGCGAATGCCGGCCGCCATCCGGATGCCCGGATGAACGATCTGCTGGCGGGGGTCCCTCTGCCGACGGCGGAGCAACGGCGATCCACGGTCATCGCCGTGGCCCATGAAACGGCCGGCGCCAGGCTGGCAACCGCCCAGGCCGCGGTGGCCGCGCAGGATCGCCGGGCCCTCGGCCCCGACCTCAGCGCGATCAACGCCGCCGCCCGGGAGCTGCTGATCGAGAAGAAGATCCCGACGGAGGGGCTGACCGCCGTCGCCGCCCGGGCGGCGGAGAAGCGGGTCGCTCTCGTCCGGGGCCATGCCGAAGATCTCTCTGCCCAGGCGGCGAAGACCAGGGACGAGCTGGGCGGCGTCGAGGTCGGGATCGCGAAGCTCGAGGCCGACTTGGCCAACGCGACCACCGACCGGGACCAGGCAGCGATCCAGGCGTCGCTGGAATACGAACGGCGAAAGCGGGCCGAGCTGACCGCGGCCTGGCGCCGGCAGGGGCAGCAGGCGCAGGCCGCGGAGGTGGAGCTGGCGGCGGTGTCCGGCGATGCCGGGCCACGCATCGCCGCCGCGGTCAAGGCGCTGGAGGCGGCCCATGCCGCGGCGCCGGACCGGCAGCACGCCGCGGTCGCCGCGGCGAAGGCGGCGTCGACGGCGATGCGGAGCGGGGACGACCCGGTGCGGGCGGAGCGTGCGGCGGGCGCCGCCCATCTCGCCGCCCTCGCCGGGGCGGACGAGGACGGCGCCGAGGTCGCGGGCCGTCTGATGGCGGACTATCTCGATGCCGCCGCGGGCTCGCTCGACGACCTGGACGCCAAGGCGGCCCAGGCCGCCATCGTCCAGCTCGTGATCGATGGCGTCCCGGCCGATGCGGATGCGCGGAAGCGGCAGCTGCTGGCTGCGGCAGCCGCGACCGCCGCGCTGGAAGCGGCCAAGCCGAACCCCGCCGCCGCCGCGGCCATGGGCCCGGCCGTCGCCGCGGCGGACGCGACGCCGGCCGCCGGGATCCATGCCCCGCCGGTGTTCTCCATGGCCGATCCGAACGCCGGTCCGGCCGGGAAGACGGCGCCGGCGCTGCCGGCGATCCCGAAGCATTACGAGCCGGTCGAGACCCGCTTCGATCCCGCCAAGGCGGTCGCCGTCGACGAATGGAAGCACGCCAAGATCCGGCAGGTCACCGATCTCGGCCTGGTGGGGGCTTCGGCACCGAGCACGACCACCTACATCATCGAGGTGATGGGGCCGAAGGGCCGGTACTGGGCGGATTTCGACTGGTCGCCGAACGCCAACCAGCTGTATGGCGAGATCCCGATCAAGCCCAGCGCCGCCGGGGCGGACGGGCTGGCGGCGCAGGCCCGGACCGTGATTGCCTACAACGGCATCACCGGCGACTGGGGATCGTTCGAGCAGCGGGCCAGGGACCTGACGGCGCGGACCGACGCCGCCTTCGCCGAGGTCGCCAGGCTGCTGACCTCGCGCGACCATGACGGCAGCCTGAGTCAGCTGCGCTATCACGGCGGGGAGAGCGGCCACATGGCCAATCTGCTGCCCTATGTCAGGACCAGGATGGAGGAGGAGATCCGCCTGTTCGTGCAGGGCCGGCACAGCCAGCCGGCGTTCAAGGAGAACCTGTCCAAGATGTTCATCGACCTGGTCGAGAAGATCGAGGGCGACCGGTCGCGCAAGAAGGCGATCCTCCGGCACCAGGTCGACACGATGATCCGGATCGTGATCGCCATCGTGATCGGCGGCGGCGTCGGCGGCGCCCGCGTCGCGGCGGGCTTCATGGGAGGGGGAGGGTAAGGGGCAGTCAGTCCTCGCCCTTGCGCGCCAGCCGGGCCTCGCGCGCGTCGTTGATGTACTGGGCGGCGACCAGCCAGCCCTTCAGCGGCCGCAGCAGCGCCAGGCAGCCGCCGATCAGCAGCGGCACCGAGGTCAGGAGATGCACCCAGACCGGCGGCTCATAGGCGAGCTCCAGCCAGGCTGCGAAGGCAATCACCGGGAAGCTGACGATCGAGATGACGAAGAAGGCCGGGCCGTCCGCCGGGTCGGCGAAGCCGTAGTCCAGCCCGCAGGCGTCGCAGCGCGGCGCCAGGGTCAGGAAGCCGCGGAACAGGTGGCCCCGGCCGCAGCGCGGGCAGCGCGCCCGGATGCCGACCTCGAAGGGCTTCAGCGTCGGGTATTCGGCCATGGTGATCCCCTGTGGCGGGCCGCAGGGCGGCTGCGGCCGATTGTATGGAGCGGTATCTAGAGTTGCCATACATCTTGGTCAAGTGTATGGTTATGCGATGAACCGCCGCAGCTGCTGACCCATGTCGAAATACCGCTCGATCGTCACCAGCCTGGCCGACCGTATCCGGTCCGGCGAGCTGCTTCCCGGCTCCCGCCTGCCCCCGCAGCGTCAGCTGGCGGCGCAGCTCGGCGTCGACCTGACCACGGTGACGCGCGCATACACCGAGCTGAAGCGTATGGGTCTGGTGGAAGGGCGCACCGGCAGCGGCAGCTTCGTCCACGGCGTCCCCGCCGCCGCGGCTCCGGCGGCGGATGGGTTCGACCTCAGCATGAACGTGCCGCCGCGGCCGGCGGGGCTGGGCGACCGGGTGACGCAGGGGCTGGCGGCGGTGCTGGCCGGGCCGGAGGGCGGGGCCAGCCTCGGCTATCAGCCCAGCGGCGGCACGGCCCGGGACCGGGCGGCGGCGGCCGGCTGGCTGGGCCGGCGCCTCGGCCCGGTTGAGGAAGACCGGGTGGTGGTCGCGGCGGGGGCGCAGAGCGCGCTGTTCGCCGTGCTCGACCTGCTGCTCGACCGCGGCGACACCCTGGCCTGCGCCGGCCTGACCTATCCGGGCGTGCGCGCGATTGCCGCCCATCTCGGGCTGCGCATGGCCGGGCTGGCGCATGACGGCGAAGGCCTCGACCCCGGCGCCTTCGCCGAGCTGTGCCGGACCAGCCCGCCCAAGGCGCTCTACATCGTGCCGACCATCGCCAGCCCGACCACGGCGACGCTGCCGCCGGAGCGGCGGGAGGCGGTCGCCGCCATCGCCCGCCGGCACGGCGTCGCCATCGTCGAGGACGACGCCTATGGCGCGCTGCCGGAGACGGCGCCGCCGCCGCTCGCCGCCCTGGCGCCGGAGACCGTCTGGCACGTCGCTTCGCTGTCGAAATGCGCCACGCCGGCGCTGCGCGTCGCCTATGTCGCGGCGCCCGACGCCCGCGCGGCGCTGCCGCTGACCGCGGGGCTGCGCGCGATCAGCCTGATGGCCTCGCCGCTGACCGCGGCCCTGGCCACGCGCTGGATCGGCGACGGCACGCTCGACGCGCTGACGGCGGCGATCCGGGCGGAGAACCGGGCCCGGCAGCGCCTGGCCGCATCCCTGCTGCCGGCCGGCGCCGTCGCCGCCCATCCGGACGGCAACCATCTCTGGCTGGCGCTGCCGGAGGGCTGGACGGCGGCGGCCTTCACCGCCGCTGCGCGCGAGTCCGGGCTGCTGGTGGTGCCGGCCGATGCCTTCGACGTGGCCGGGTCGCCGCCGCGGGCGGTGCGGCTGTCGCTCGGCGGCGTGCCCGACCGAACGGGGCTGGAGCGGGCATTGCTGCGGCTGTCGGGCCTGCTCACCTGGACCGGCGGCGCGGGCGGCGCGATCGTGTGAGGCGGATCACCCCGTCGGCAGCGCCGTCCAGCGGCCCTTCACCTTCTCGAAGCCATGCGCAGGCATCGGCACGAAGCCCGCGCCGTCCCAGCGCCGCGGCTCCAGCGTCAGCCGGTCGCCGTCGACCAGGATACGGTTGTAGGCGTTCGGCTCGTTGCGCCGCCGGCTCGAGGTCGCGGTCGCCGCCTGCGCCACCAGGATCGGCCGCCGCACCCGGCCATGATGGGTGGTGACCTCGCCGTAGAAGCCCCGGTGCAGGTGGCCGGTCAGGATCAGGTCGACCCCGGCGGTGGCGAAGAAGCGCAGCGCCGTCTCGGCCCGCCCGATCAGCCTGGTCTCCGGCGCGTCGGGCGGCGGCAGGAAGGGGTGGTGCGCCACCACCACCTTCAGCATGCCGCGCGGCAGGGCGCGCAGCGTCTCGCGCACCCGCTCGATCTGCTCCAGGCTGATCGAGCCGTGCGACCAGTTCCAATGCGCCACCAGCCGCCGGGCGGTATTGACGCCGATCAGCACGATCCCGTCCTGGACCAGGAGCGGCGCGGTGTCCGGGGTGATGTAGCGGCGGTAGCGCGAGAACGGCTTGGTGAAGCGCGACAGCAGGTTGTGCCGCGGGATGTCGTGGTTTCCCGGCACCACGAGATAGGGCGCCGGCAGCCGGTCCAGGAAGTCGCGCGCGGCCGCGAACTCGCCGCTGCGCGCATCCTGGGTCAGGTCGCCGGAGACGGCGATGACCGACGGGGCCAGCGCCTTCAACTCGGCCAGCAGGGCCTCGACCAGGGCCGGCTCGGTGCGGCCGAAATGCAGGTCGGAGATGTGGGCGACGCTCTTCATCACTGCGGCGTTTCGGGCGTGTCGGGATCGGCGCGCGGCACCATCACGGTCAGCGCCTTGGCCAGGATGCGATAGCGCAGGGGCGTCGCCAAGAGGTGGTTCTCCCCGTCATTGGCGACCCATAGCCGCGCCCGGCGCGAGACCACGTTCACCCGGCGCGCCGCCAGTGCCGCCGCGGCCGGGTCGTGCTGCCAAGTGCCGGCGACGATGCGGGCGATCAGGCGCCACAGGTCCAGCCGGCGGTCGATCCGCGCGGCGTAGACGCCCAGCGTGCCGCCGTCCAGCGCGACGCGGCTGTGGATCGCGGCGAAGCCTTCGGCCAGCGGGTTGTTGGTGATCGCCAGGGTGCGGGTGACCAGCCGCACCGGCCGGCCGTCATCCTGCAGCACGACATGCAGCCGCGGCCCGCGGTCGAAGCCGCGAAGGAAGGCGCGGACCAGGCGCAGCCATTTCATCGGCCCCGGGTCGTGCCGCATCCGCTCGCGCTGCAGCACCATGCGCGGGGCGATGCCGGGCAGCGAGCTGTTCAGGAAGATCCGGTCGTTGACCAGGGCGACGTCGATCCGCCGGGTGGTGCCGGCCAGGAGGACCGGCAGCGCCGCCTCGGGCGACAGCGGGATGCCGAGGTCGCGGGCCAGCAGGTTGGCCGTGCCCATCGGCAGGATGCCGAGCGGGCGGCCGGGACCGGCCCGGTTCTCCGGCAGCAGGCGCTCGGCCGCGGCGATGATGGTGCCGTCGCCGCCGCCGACCAGGATCGCCTCGGCGTCCGAGGCGACGGCGGCGTCCAGCGCCCGGCACAGTTCGGTCCCTTCGGCCAGCGTCACGCGGGGCTCCAGCCCGGCCTCGGCCAGGATCTGCTGCAGCCGCGCGGCGATCGCCTCGGTCGGCCGGCCGAGCAGGGCGCCGGCGGCGCCGTTCAGCACCAGCGCCACGCGCATCGGGCCGTCCTCAGCCGGTCATCGCGCGGTGCCGGTGGTGCCGCCCGCGCAGGTGCAGGCGGTGCTCGGGATGGCGCCACCCGGGATCGGGCAGCTGCCATACATCGTGACACAGCGCTGGGCGGCGCCGGCCGAGGGCAGCGGCAGCAGGGGCGTGCTCGGCGCTTTGCGGTCCAGGCTCTCCGCCTCGCGCGGGGCCGGCACCGGCTGCGCCCGGAACGGCGCCAGCTGCGGCGGGCGCAGCTGCCCCGGCGGGGTGATCGGCTGGACCGCCGGGGGGCGGCCGCGGACGATCGGCGGCGACCCGATGCCGCCGGCGCAGGGGCTGCCGATCTGGCCGGGGTCGACGATGCATTGCGCCAATGCGGGCGCCGGGACGGCGGGGGCGGCCGCCGCGGCGAGGCCGGCGGCGAGCGCCAGGCGGATCAGCGGGCTCATGCTGATGAATTGTGCGGGGGACCGCATTCTTCAATGGTCGAAGGCCGCGATGTTTCGCTGCGTTTCCGTCCTGTTTCGTTCTAAGCTGCGGACGAATCAGGAGTCGGGCGCGGCGCCGGGCCATGGACGGCCGGCGGGGCGCAGCCGAGCTTCACAGACAGTCGCAGATCGT
Organism: Inquilinus sp. Marseille-Q2685; assembly: GCF_916619195.1. Taxonomy (NCBI): domain Bacteria; kingdom Pseudomonadati; phylum Pseudomonadota; class Alphaproteobacteria; order Rhodospirillales; family Rhodospirillaceae; genus Inquilinus; species Inquilinus sp. Marseille-Q2685. The sequence goes on along the minus strand of NZ_CAKAKL010000006.1, from coordinate 85,982 downwards.
ATCGATGACATGCAGCCGGCCGGCGCCGTCCAGGTCGGCCGGCCGCGTCCCGTAAGCCCCAGCCACCCGAGAGGCAGCCATGGCTTTCACCTTGAAGATCAACGGCACCCCGCACGAGGTCGATGTCGACGGCGACACCCCGCTGCTGTGGGTGCTGCGCGACGTGCTCGGCATGACCGGCACCAAGTTCGGCTGCGGCATGGCCCTGTGCGGCGCCTGCACCGTGCATGTCGACGGCCAGGCCGTCCGGTCCTGCCAGACGCCGGTCGACAGCGTCGGCGACAGCGCCGTGACCACGATCGAGGCGATCGGCGAGACGCCGCAGGGCAAGGCCCTGCAGCAGGCGTGGCTGGAGCTGGAGGTGGTGCAGTGCGGCTACTGCCAGTCCGGCCAGATCATGTCGGCCGCCGCGCTGCTGGCCGAGACGCCGAAGCCGACCGATGACGACATCGACGCCGCCATGTCCGGCAATGTCTGCCGATGCGGCACCTATCAGCGGATCCGCGCCGCGATCCACAAGGCCGCGGCCTGAGAGGGAGGGACCGACCATGCCTGATGGTTCGCTGAACTCCCGGCTCGACCGCCGCGGGTTCCTCAAGGTCGGCGCCGCAATCGGCGGCGGCCTTGCCCTCACCGTCGCCCTGCCGCCGGCGCTGCGCCCGGCCCTGGCCGAGACCCAGGTGTCGCACCGCTTCGTGCCGAACGCCTTCATCCGCATGGACCCCAAGGGGCTGGTGACGCTGGTGATGCCCTCGGCCGAGATGGGGCAGGGCATCTACACCGCCGAGGCCATGCTGCTGGCGGAGGAGCTGGAGGTCGGGCTGGACCAGGTCCGGATCGAGCATTCGCCGCCGGACGACGCGGCCTACGGCAACGCGCTGCTGGGCAGCCAGGCGACCGGCGGGTCGACCTCGATCCGCGCCTTCTGGACGCCGCTGCGCCAGGCCGGCGCGGTCGCCCGCACCATGCTGGTCGCCGCCGCCGCCCAGCAGTGGAAGGTCGATCCGAAGACCCTGAAGGCCGAGCGCGGCGCCGTCACCGACGGCAAGCGCAGCCTGAGCTACGGGGAGCTGGTCGACCTGGCCGCGACGCTGCCGGTGCCGGATCCGAAGAGCGTGGCGCTGAAGGATCCGAAGGACTTCACCCTGCTGGGCAAGCCGGCCAAGCGCCTCGACTCGCCGGACAAGGTGAACGGCAAGGCGGAGTTCGGCATCGACGTCAAGCTGCCGGGCATGAAGGTGGCGGCGATCGCGATCTCGCCGGTGACCGGCGGCAAGCCGAAGACGGTCGACGAGGCCGCGGCGATGGCGGTCAAGGGCGTGCGCCAGGTGGTGAAGACCGACGCCGCCGTGGCCGTGGTCGCCGACCATATGGGCGCCGCCAAGAAGGGGCTCGAGGCCGCCGCCGTGCAGTGGGACGACGGCCCGAACGCGAATGTCAGCAGCGCCGATATCGTCCGGGCGCTGGAGGAGGAATCGAAGAAGCCCGGCGCCGTGGCGCGCAACGACGGCGACGCCGAGAAGGCGCTGGCCGGCGCGGCGCAGCGGCTGGAGGCGATCTACCAGGTGCCGTTCCTGGCCCCTGCGACGATGGAGCCGATGAACTGCACGGTGCATGTGCGGAAGGACGGCTGCGACATCTGGGTCGGCACCCAGGTGCCGACCATGGCCCAGGGCGTCGCCGCCGAGATCACCGGCCTGCCGAAGGAGAAGGTGCAGGTCCACAACCACCTGCTGGGCGGCGGCTTCGGCCGGCGGCTCGAGGTCGACGGCGTCGCCCATGCGGTCAAGGTGGCGCAGCAGGTCGACGGCCCGGTGAAGGTGGTCTACAGCCGCGAGGAGGACACCCAGCACGACATGTACCGGCCGTACTACTACGACCGCTTCGCGGCCGGCCTCGACGCGCAGGGCAAGCCGGTGGCCTGGACCCACCGCATCGCCGGATCCTCGATCATGGCGCGCTACTTCCCGCCGGGCTTCCAGAACGGCATCGACCCGGACGCGGTCGACGCCGCGGCCGAGCCGCCCTACGCCTTCCCCGCGATCCGCGTCGAATATGTCCGGGTCGAGCCACAGGGCGTGCCGACCTCCTGGTGGCGCGGCGTCGGGCCGACCCACAACGTCTTCGTGGTCGAGAGCTTCATCGACGAGCTGGCGGCCGCGGCGAAGCAGGACCCGGTCGCCTACCGCAAGGCGCTGCTGGGCCACAATCCGCGCGCCCTGGCCGCGTTGACCCTGGCGGCGGAAAAGGCCGGCTGGGGCACGCCGATGCCGAAGGGCCACGGCCGCGGCGTCATGGTGCAGTTCGCCTTCGGCAGCTATGTCTCGATGGTGGCGGAGGTCGAGGTGGCGGGCGACGGGTCGATCAAGGTCCATCGCCTGGTCTGCGCCGTCGATTGCGGCCTGACCGTCAATCCGGACACGATCGAGGCGCAGGTCCAAGGCGGCGCGATCTTCGGCCTGACCGCGGCGCTGCACGGCAACATCACCTTCGCCGACGGGCGGGTGGAGCAGGGCAACTTCGACACCTACCTGCCGATGCGGATCGACGAGGTGCCGGTGGTCGAGACCCATCTGATCAGGAGCGCCGAGGCGCCGGGCGGCATCGGCGAGACCGCGACCGCCGCCGTCGCCCCGGCGGTGGCGAACGCGATCTTCGCCGCCACCGGCAAGCGCCTGCGCGCCCTGCCGTTCGACACGGATCTGCTGAAGTCGTCCTCGTGACAGGCTGAACTCCGGCGGGGGCCGCGGGCTCCCGCCGGCGCAACCCGGACGACATCCGGGATCCCGAAGGAAGAGGAAGAGAATGAAGCTGACGCAGTGGGCCCTCGCGGCCCTGCTGACCGCCGGTGCCGTGTCGCCGGCGCTGGCCGAAGGCGACGCGGCGCGGGGCCAGACCCTGTTCTCGCGCTGCAGCGCCTGCCACACGGCGACCGAGCAGAACAAGCTCGGGCCGCACCTCTCCGGCGTGTTCGGCCGCACCGCCGGGACGGTGGCGGGCTACACCTACTCCAAGGCCATGGCCGCCTATGCCAAGCCCTGGGACGAGGCGACGCTCGACGCCTTCCTGGCCGGCCCGAACAAGGCCGTGCCGGGCACCAAGATGACGGCGGGCGCCATCGCCAACCCGCAGGACCGCGCCGACATCATCGCCTATCTGAAGACGCTCGGGGCGTCGTAGGGGCTGCGAACGGGATTGCACGGCTCCGCCCTTTTACTCTCCCCCTCCCCTCGCGGGAGGGGGGCAGGGGGAGGGGTCTGCGCGCGTCCGCGCGCGAATGGGCAGGGCACCGAACTCGCCGTCCATGCCGGTTTGCGACAGTCTGGGTCGGCACGAGCCGAGAGAACCCCCTCCCCCTGCCCCCTCCCGCAAGGGGAGGGGGAGGACAAAGAGGGCGAGGCGTGAGCCGGAGGTCATGCTGCGGCTATCGGGGCCAGCCTTTCTTGGAGGATCTTGCGGTCGCCCCGGGCGGCCTTGCGGAAGCGCTGGGGCGAGACGCCGGCGGCGCGGTGGAAGCTGCGGACGAAGTTCGACAGGTCGCCGAAGCCGACGTCATAGGCGATGTCGGTGACCGGCTGCGCATCCTCCGCCAGCAGGCGGGCGGCGCGGCGCAGCCGGGCGCGGACCAGGTACTGGTGCGGGGTGACGCCCAGGCTGCGGGCGAAGATCCGCAGGAAATGGAAGGGGCTGAGGCCGACGGTCCGGGCGGCGCCGTCCAGGTCGACCGGCTGGTCGGCATTCGCGTCGATCCACAGCGCCGCCTCCACCGCCCGGCGACGGTCGCGCGCCGCCGGCGCGGCCCGCGGCGCCTGCCGCCCGGTCACCAGGGCGACGAAGCGGGCGGCGAAGGCGATGCCGACCTCGTCCAGCCCCAGGTCGCCGCGGCCCTCGGCCGTGGCCTGGGCCAGCTCGCCCAGCACCATCAGCCCGGGCAGGGGCGGCATCGCCCCGGCGCGCCAGGCGGCGCGGTCGTCGCCGATCGCCTCGACCAGCGCCGGGGCCAGCTCGAAGGACAGGCACTCGTCGCCGCCATGATGGTGCTCATGGGTGCAGGTGAACTCGTCGCCCGGATGGCCGACCAGCACCGATCCGGCCACCAGCTCGTCGGCCCGGCCCAGCTGCCGGCAGCCGAAGCTGCCGCGCCGGACATAGGAGACGGAATGGCCCGTGTGCAGCTCGGTGAAGGGACGGTCGCCCGGCCCGGCGCTGCACCGGTAGTCGTAGACTGCCATCGACGGGCGCTGCAGGATCTGCTCGGCGGGCATGCGCCGACTCTGCGCGCGCCCGCCGCGCCGGGCAACGGGATTCGGGCCGCTCAGGGGTCGAACAGAGAGGCCTGGGCGGCGGCCGCGGCGCCTTCAATCCGCAGCATCCGCAGCTTGGTGTCGACCCCGCCGGGGGCGGAGAAGCCGCCGGGCTTGCCGCCGGCCGCCAGCACCCGGTGGCAGGGCACCACGATCGGGAACGGGTTGTGCCCCATCACCTGGCCGACGTCGCGGGCCAAGAGCGGGTCGCCCAGCCGCTTCGCGATTTCGCCATAGGTCATGGTCGACCCCGGCGGGATGGCGCGGGCGACGGCGTAGACCCGGCGCTCGAACTCCGGCACGCGGTCGAGGTCGACCGGCACGTCGGACAGGTCGACGCGCTCGCCGCGCAAGAGGGCGTCGATGCGCTCGATCACCCGGGCGATGTCGGGCGGGGCCGCGCCCTCCTCGGCACCGGGGCAGCGGCGGAGGAGGCGCATCCGCGTCTTCTCCGCGCTCGACCCCGGCAGTTGCACGCCGGTGATGCCGCGCGGGCCCCAGGCGATGCCGCAGGGACCGATGGCGGTCTCGAACAGGGTGTAGAGATGCTCGCTCATGGGCCGGATCCTACCACCCGGCCGGGGGGCGGTCGGCCCGGTTCTTGCGGTCAAATTCAGTGCCCGACGGCCGGGCCGGGCTCGGCGGCCGCCTCGATCTCCGCCTCCTGCGGCCGGGCGCCGGCCGGCCTCGGCGCGATCGGGATCAGCCAGATGGCGACGAAGGTCAGCACCGCCACCCCGGCCACGCCCCAGAAGCTCCAGTGCAGCGCCTGGTCGAACACCGTGCGCACCGACGGGTCGGCGGCCAGGTCGGCCAGACCCTCCGGGCGGTTCAGCGCGTCGTGCACGGCGGCGGCCAGGGCGCCGCTGCCGAAATGGGCGATGCCCAGGTTCAGGATCGCGCCCAGCGCCGTGGCGCCGATGGTGTTGCCCAGGCTGCGGGCGAAGATGATCGAGGCGGTGGCGCTGCCGCGCATCGACCATTCGACGCTGTCCTGCACCACGGCGATGGTGGTCAGGCTGATCAGCCCCATGCCGAAGCCCATCAGGAACGACCCGGCGCCGGCCAGGGCGGGATGGCTCTGCGGCGTCAGGAACAGAAGGACGGCGGCGCCGACCGGGAACAGCAGGCTGCCGGCGCGCAGGGTGCGGCGGATGCCGAAGGCGCGGTAGAAGCGGCTGGACAGCATCACCGCCATCGGCCAGCCGACGACCAGCATGGTCAGGGTGAAGCCGGCCGTGATCGGCGACCGGCCCAGCACGCCCTGGACATAGACCGGCAGGATCGTGGTCAGGCCGATCAGCGCCATGCCGGCCAGCAGGGTGGCGGCGTTGCTAGTGGCGATCAGCCGCCGGCCCCACAGCGCGATCGAGATGATCGGCTCCGGCGCCCGCCGCTCCTGCCGCAGGAACAGCCAACCGGACAACAGGAACAGCAGCCCCAGGCCGCCCAGCAGCGGCGCGCCGGCATCGGTCTCGGTCAGGATCACCAGCAGCGACACCACGGCGACGGTGAACAGCCCGGCGCCGGCATAGTCGATCTTCACCTCGCGCGGCTCGATCCGCTCCTTCAGGAACAGGATGAAGCCGGCGATGGTCAGCACGCCGAAGGGCAGGTTGATCCAGAAGATCCAGGCCCAGGACAGGGTGTCGACGATGACGCCGCCGGCCAGGGGGCCGATGACGGCGGAGGTGGCCCAGACGCTGGCCATCATGCCCTGGGCGCGGCCGCGCTCCTCCAGCTTGTACAGGTCGCCGATCACGGTCATGGTCACCGGCGCGATCGCCCCGGCGCCGAGGCCCTGCAGCAGCCGGAACAGGATCAGCGATCCCATCGACCAGGCGAAGCCGCACAGCACCGACCCGGCCAGGAACACCGCGGTGCCGCCGATCAGCACCGGCTTGCGGCCGAACACGTCGGCCATCTTGCCGTAGATCACCGTCGCGGTGGTCTGGGCCAGGAGGAAGGCCGAGAACACCCAACTGTAATAGGTGAAGCCACCCAGCTCGCCGACGATGCGCGGCATGGCGGTGGCGACGATCGTCGCCTCGATCGCGATCATGAAGGTCGCCAGCATGATCGAAGCGATCAGGAACGGTCGCTTCGACCGGTCGACGGCAGTGGACATGGCGTTCCTCCGGGCCCGAGTCGGGCCGGTGCGGCGGGCGGGTCTCTGCGGATGACGGATGATCGATCCTACATCCGACTCTGCGCCGGCGGATGGGGGTGCAAGGCTGCCATGCGTCCGGAACGCCGCGGGGATTGCCCATGGGCGCCGGCCGGTCCAGTTTTCTGGAGGAGACAGCACGGGGAGGGGACCATGCTCTACAAGGGAAGCTGCCATTGCGGCCGCGTCGTCTTCGAGGTCGAGGGCGAGCTGACCGGCGCCGTCGCCTGCAACTGCTCGATCTGCTCGCGCAAGGGGGCGCTGCTCTGGGCCGTGCCGCATCTCAGCCTGCGCGTGCAGGCGCAGCCCGTGGACCTCGGCACCTATCTGTTCAACCGCCACGCCATCCAGCACCGCTTCTGCCGGAACTGCGGCATCCACACCTTCGCCGAGGACACCGCGCCGGGGACGGAGCGGTCGGCCTACATCAACATCCGCTGCCTCGAGGACATCGACCTCGCCGCGGTGCCGGTGCACGAGTTCGACGGCCGTTCGATGTAGCGGCCCGGCGTCGCGGGACCTGGCGCTTCAGGGCGGGGGGCCGCGACGCGCCCAGGCGGCGACGAACAGGCAGAAGGCGATGATCGCCCCGATCTCGGCCCAGAAGAAGATCAGGATGTCGGCGCGGACGCCCAGCGGCGGGATGCCCGGCAAGGCGCCGCGCAACGCGGGCAGCGCGAAGATCACGGCGCCGAGCGCGCCGGCGAGCGTGACCTCGATCCGCCGCGTGCCGATGAAGACGAGGCTGCCGATGACGAGGGCGCAGAGCGCCATCACGACGATGGCGCCATAGATCGCGATGCCGAAGAACGAGACGGCGCCCGTGCGGCGGATCGCGAATTGCAGCTGCAGGTCACCGGCGGTCTGTGCCGCCGCCTGCTGCGCCTTCACGGTATAGCCGAGCAGGCCTTCCCAGACCGTGACCCGGATCGGCAGCGGCGCCTCGGCGCCGTCCGGGGTCCGCTCGCTCGCCGCCAAGGTCATGGCGGATCCATACCGGTCCAGGGGGTAGTCGCGCACATTGCCGTCCTCGAGGTCGAATTCGAAGGTGACCTCGGGAAGAGGCTGGCCGGCGCCGATCTGCACATGTTCGATCTGCTTGCCGCGCCTGATCTTGATCAGGAAATCGTGATCCGCGGTCGCCGCCGTCGCGCTGGCCAGGGCGGGATCGGGCGTCACGCTGATCCGCATCTGCACGGAATCGTTGACCGGGTCGACCTCGATCGGCTGGACATAGAGCCTGACCCGGGCGTCCCGGGCCGGGGCGCCGAACTCGGTCTCGGCCGGCGCGCTCGACACGTCGAACCGGGCCAGGATCAGGATATAGGCGATCGCGCATCCGGCCAGCAGCACGGCCAGCACGACGGCCCGGCGCGACGGCGACGCCGAGCGGGCTCGAGGGGTTTCGCCTCCGGCTGCATCGCCGGCCGGTTTGTCGGAGACGTCCTGCATGGCCTCGCACCGGGGTTTGCGGGGATCATTTCAAAGCCCCGGCCGGGACGGCAAGGTCCGATCGGCGCCGTTACGCCTTAAGCCTTAGTCCCGGTCCAGCCCCGGGATCGCCGGCAGCGCCGCGGCCAGGTGGTCGACGAAAGCGCGGACCCGGCGCGGGACGAAACGGCCGGAGGGGTAGACCGCGTGCACCTCCAGCGGGGCATAGGCATAGTCCCGCATCACCCGCACCAGCGCGCCCTGGTCGAGCAGCGTCTGCACCAGGGGCAGCTGGGCGCCGCCGATGCCGATCCCGGCGCGGATCGCCTCGATCAGCACGAAGGCGTTGTTGGCCAGGAAGCGCGACCGCACCCGCACCTCCAGCGGACCGTCCGGGCCGACCAGCGGCACCGCGTCGCCGGAAGCGGCCCAGCTGAAGCGGACATGCGGGTGGCGGGCGAGATCCTCCGGCGTCTCCGGGCTGCCCCGGGCGGCGACGTAGTCCGGCGACGCCACCAGGATCCGCCGCAGCGTCGCCAGGCGCCGGGCCACCAAGCCGGGCGAGGCCAGGGTGCCGAGGCGGATGGCGACGTCGACGCCCTCGCCGATCAGGTCGGCATAGCGGTCGTTGGCAATCAGCTCGACCGAGAGATCCGGATGGCGCCGCTGAAAGCCGATCAGGATCGGCGCCAGATGCGCCTGGCCCAGCCCGGCCGGTGCATGCACGCGCAGGCTGCCGGCCAGCGTGTCCGACGCCTCGGCCAGCCCGTCCTCGGCCTCGGCCACCGCCTCCAGGATGCGCAGGGCCTGGGCGTGGTAGCGCTCGCCCGCCTCGGTCAGGGCCAGGCGGCGGGTGCTGCGGTTCAGCAGGCGGACGCCCAGCCGCCGCTCCAGCGCCGCCACCTGCTGGCTGACCGCCGGCTGGGTCAGGCCGAGGTCCCGCGCCGCCGCCGACAGGCTGCCGAGCTGGGCCACCCGCACGAAGGTGGCCATGGCGGTGAAGCGGTCCATGGGCGATGGCCTCAAAGTTATGCTTATGGATGATAGTCAATCCGGCGCCCTACTCAATCCCATCCAAATGAATGATCTCTGGGCCGAACGATCGGCACGGAGAAGAGCGATGGACCGGAAGACGGCGCTGGTGGTCGGGGCCCAGGGGGTGATCGGCCGCAACCTGGTGGAGCATCTGGCGACGCTGGAGGACTGGCAGGTGATCGGCCTGTCGCGCCGCGGCGGCGAGGCTTCGGGGCAAGTCCGGCACATCGCCGTCGACCTGCTCGACCCCGCCGATGCGCGCGACAAGCTGGGGGGCTTGCGCGAGGTCACCCACATCTTCTACGCCGCCTTCCAGGACCGGCCGAGCTGGGCCGAGCTGGTGGCGCCGAACCTGGCCATGCTGGTCAACGCGGTGGAGGCGGCCGAGGCGCCGGGGCTGCGCCATGTCAGCCTGATGCAGGGCTACAAGGTCTATGGCGGCCATCTCGGCCCGTTCAAGACCCCGGCGCGGGAGGACGACCCCGGCCCGATGCCGCCGGAATTCATGATCGACCAGCTGGCCTGGCTGCAGCAGCGCGCCGCGGCGCGCGGCTGGTCCTGGTCGGCGATCCGCCCGGCGGTGGTCGGCGGCACCGCGCTGGGCAACCCGATGAACCTGGCCGTCGCCATCGCCGTCTATGCGTCCATGGCGAAGGAGCTGGGCGTGCCGTTCCGGTTTCCCGGCAAGCCCGGCGCCTATGATAAGCTGCTGCAGATGACCGATTCCGGCCTGCTGGCCCGGGCCACCGTCTGGGCGGCGACCGAGCCGCGTGCCGCCGGCCACGCCTTCAACATCGCCAATGGCGACCTGTTCCGCTGGACCGATCTGTGGCCGCGCCTGGCCCGGTTCTTCGGGCTCGAGACGGCGCCGCCGCTGCCGATGCCGCTCGAGACGATGATGGCGGATAAGGAGCCGCTGTGGCGCTCGATGATCGACCGGCACGGGCTGGCGCCGACCCCGTATCGCGACGTGTCGTCCTGGCGCTTCGCCGACTTCGTCTTCGGCTTCGACTACGACATGTTCGGCGACACCTCGAAGTCGCACCGCTTCGGCTTCCACGAGATGGTCGACACCGAGACCATGTTCCTCGACATCTTCCGCGACCTTCGCCGGCGCCGGATCATCCCATGACGAAACGGGTCCCCGGCGTCGACCGCCGGGGACCCGTCGCCGTCACCGGGCCAGATCGAAGCGGTCGAGGTTCATCACCTTGGTCCAGGCCGCCACGAAGTCGCGCACGAACTTCTCCTGCGCGTCGGAGCTGCCATAGACCTCGGCCAGCGCCCGCAGCTGCGAATGCGACCCGAAGATCAGGTCGACCCGGGTGCCGGTCCATTTGAGCTCTTCCGTCTTCCGGTCCCGGGCCTGGAACACGTTCTCGGCGTCCGAGGACGGCCGCCACTGCGTGCCCATGTCGAGCAGGTTGACGAAGAAGTCGTTGGTCAGCACCCCCGGCCGCTTGGTGAAGACGCCGTGCGGGGAGTTCCCGGTGTTGGCGCCCAGCACGCGCAGGCCGCCGACCAGGACCGTCATCTCCGGCGCCGTCAGCGTCAGCAGCTGCGCCCGGTCGACCAGCATCTCCTCGGGCGTCAGGCTCAGCAACGTCTCGCCGAGATAGTTGCGGAACCCGTCAACCTTCGGCTCGAGCGGCGCGAAGGAGGCGACGTCGGTCTGCTCCTGTGACGCATCGGTGCGGCCCGGGGAGAAGGGCACCTGCACGTCCTGCCCGGCGTCCTTCGCCGCCTTCTCGACCGCGGCGCCGCCGGCGAGGACGATCAGGTCGGCCAGCGAGATCTTCTTGCCGCCGGATGCCGAGGCGTTGAACTCCTGCTGGATCGCTTCCAGCTTGGCGAGCACCATCGCCAGCTGGTCCGGCTGGTTGACCGGCCAGTCCTTCTGCGGCGCCAGGCGGATGCGCGCGCCGTTGGCGCCGCCGCGCTTGTCGGAGCCGCGGAAGGTCGACGCCGAGGCCCAGGCGGTGGAAACCAGCTGCGGGACGGTGAGGCCGGAGGCGAGGACCTTCGCCTTCAGCGCCGCGACGTCCTGCGCGTCGACCAGCGGGTGGTCGACCTCGGGCACCGGGTCCTGCCAGATCAGCGTCTCCTTCGGCACGAGCGGGCCGAGATAGCGCACCTTCGGCCCCATGTCGCGATGGGTCAGCTTGAACCAGGCGCGGGCGAAGGCGTCGGCGAACTCCTCCGGATGCTCGAGGAAGCGCCGCGAGATCTTCTCATAGGCCGGGTCGAAGCGCAGCGCGAGGTCGGTGGTCAGCATCGCCGGTGCGTGCCGCTTCGACGGGTCGTGCGCATCCGGGATCGTGCCGGCGCCGGCGCCGTTCTTCGGCCGCCACTGATGCGCGCCAGCCGGGCTCTTGGTCAGCTCCCACTCGTACTGGAACAGGTTCTTGAAGAAATCGTGGCTCCACCGGGTCGGCGTCGAGGTCCAGGTCACCTCCAGGCCGCTGGTGATCGCGTCGCCCGCGTGGCCGGTGCCGTGGGTGCTGCGCCAGCCCAGGCCCTGCTCCACGATGTCGGACCCTTCCGGCTCCGGTCCGACCAGGGCCGCATCGCCGGCGCCATGGGTCTTGCCGAAGCTGTGGCCGCCGGCGATCAGGGCCACCGTCTCCTCGTCGTTCATCGCCATCCGGCCGAAGGTCTCGCGGATGTCGCGCGCCGCGGCGACCGGGTCCGGGTTGCCGTTCGGGCCTTCCGGATTGACGTAGATCAGCCCCATCTGCACGGCGCCGAGATGGCCCTGCAGCTCGCGCTCGCCGCTGTAGCGCTCATCGCCCAGCCACTTGCCCTCCGGGCCCCAGAAGATGTCCTGGTCGGGCTCCCAGGTATCCGCGCGCCCGCCGCCGAAGCCGAAGGTCTTGAAGCCCATCGATTCGAGCGCGACATTGCCGGCCAGGATCAGCAGGTCGGCCCAGGAGAGCTTGCGGCCGTATTTCTGCTTGATCGGCCACAGCAGCCGGCGCGCCTTGTCGAGATTGGCGTTGTCCGGCCAGGAGTTGAGCGGCGCGAAGCGCTGCTGGCCCCGCCCGCCGCCGCCGCGGCCGTCGCCGATGCGGTAGGTGCCGGCGCTGTGCCAGGCCATGCGGATGAACAGGCCGCCATAGTGGCCGAAATCGGCCGGCCACCAGTCCTGCGAATCGGTCATCACCGCATGCAGGTCCTTGATCACGGCGTCCAGGTCGAGGCTCTGGAACTCCTTGGCGTAGTCGAACGTCTCGCCCATCGGGTCGGACAGGGAGGAGTGCTGGTGGAGCACCGAAAGGTTCAGCTGGTTCGGCCACCAGTCGCGGTTGGTGTGGCCGCGGGTTCCGCCCGTGACCGGGCACTTGCCTTCGGTAGACATGTTCCCTCCGTTCGCGTTCCACAGTTTTGAATTATTCTAAAACCAAACTCTAAGACCAACGCGGCGCTTTGGCCAAGGGCGAATGGATGGCACTTGCCTCAGCGCGCCAGCCTGGCCGCGATGCCGTCGAGCAGCAGGCCGAGGCCGTGGTCGAACTCGGCATCCGGATCGGCGTCGCGCAGCGCCGCCATGCCCTCGGCAAACAGCGGATAGCCGGCCAGGTCGGCGGCGGCCATGCGTTCGCCCTCGCGCGCGCCGGCGTCGGCGGCATCGGCCTGCTCCTCCAGCACCCAGCCCACGACATAGCGGCTGATCGCGATCTGGGCGCGCAGCGCGTCGGCCGGGGCGAGGCCCTGCGCGCACAAGAGGGCGGTCTCGGATTCGACCGCGGCGAACTCGGCCGGCTCCGGCCGCGTGCCGGCGTGCAGCCGGGCGCCGTCGCGCCGCGACAGCAGCGCCCGGCGGAACCGGCGCGCATCCTCGGCGATCCAACTCCGCCAGTCGGCGCCGGGCTCGGCCGGCCGCTCCATCCCGGCCTCCACCATCATCGCCTTGGCCATGGCGTCCAGCAGGGCGCGCTTGTTCCGGAAATGCCAGTACAGCGCCGGGGACTGCACGCCCAGCCGCTCGGCCAGGCGGCGGGTGCTCAACCCGTCGATGCCGACCTCGTCCAGCAGATCCAGCGCCGTCCGGATCACCTCGTCCCGCTGCAGCTTCATTGTCCGCCTCTCATCCACCCACTTGACAGACTAGCCGCGATCAGTTCCTTATCGCTGATAAATTTATCATCGATAAGGATCCCCCGTCATGGTCTCCATCGCCCCGGCCGCGAAGCTGGAGAGGATCCCGGCCGCGCTGTGGCGCCAGGCCGCGATCCTGGTCGTCGGCGGCTTCCTGTCGCGGCTCACCACCTCGATCGTGAACATCGGCCTGGCGCCGATGGGCGAGGGCTTCGGCGTGCCGCTCGACACCATGCAATGGGTGGCGACCGGCTATCTGCTGGCCCTGGCCGCCTCGATCCCGATCTGCGCCTGGGCGGCGCGGCGGGTGGGGCCGACCCGGCTGTGGTTCGCCAGCCTGGCCCTGTTCGTTCTGGCTTCGGCCGCCTGCGCCCTGTCGGCCACGGCCGGGCAGCTGATCGCGGCACGGGTGCTGCTGGGCCTGTGCGGCGGCCTGCTGGTGCCGGTCGGGCAGATGCTGCTCGGCATGGCGGCCGGGCCCGGGCGGATGGGCCGGATGATGGGCACGATGGGCATCGTCGTGGTGCTGGCCCCGGCGATCGGCTCCACCGTCGGCAGCGCGCTGCTGGCCTGGCAGGGCTGGCCCTGGCTGTTCTGGATCAACGTGCCGCTCGGCCTCGCCGCCCTCCTCGCCGGCTGGCTCTGGCTGCCGCGCGCCGAGGCCGGCGCGGCGGGCCCCGCCGGGCGCCTCGACATCCCCGGCCTGGTGCTGCTGACCCTCGGCCTGCCGCTGATGACCTGGGGCGTCTTCGCCATCGCCCAGGCCGGGGGCCTCGGCGCCGCGGCGGCGGATGGCGCGCTGCTGCTCGGCCTCGCCCTGATCGCCGGTTTCGTGCTGCGGGCGCGGGGGATGGAGGCGCCACTGATCCGCATCGGCCTGCTGCGCGAGCGGATCTTCGGCCCGGCCGGGCTGATCCTGTTCTGCGGCGGCTTCACCGTGTACGGGGCGCAGATCGCGCTGCCGCTCTACTATCTGCTGGTCCGGCACGAGACGGTGTTCACCACCGGCCTCCTGATCCTGCCGCAGGATCTCGGCATCGCGCTGGCCATGCCGCTCGGCGGACGGCTGGCCGACCGGTTCGGCGGCGGCCGGCTGGCGGTGGCCGGCATCGTCCTGACCGTGCTCGGCACCGTGCCGCTGGCCTTCCTCGAGGCGCAGACCAGCTATCTCTGGCTTTCCGCCGTGCTGGCGGTGCGCGGCTTCGGCATGGTGCTGTCGGCGATGCCGGCGATGACAGTGGCTCTGGCCTCGCTGCCGAAGGAGCGGGTGCCGGACGGGGTGCCGCTGCTGAACATCCTCGACCGCACCGGCGCCTCGATCGGCGCGGCGCTGGCGGTGGCGCTGTTCGGCCTGTTCCTGCCGCCGGGGCCGCCCTATCCGATGGGCGCGCTGGCCGCCTTCGACGCCACGCACGGCATCCTGGCGCTGGTCGCGGCGCTGCCGCTGCTGCCGGCGATGGCCCTGCTACGGGCGGAGCGGCGAGGCTAGCGGCCCCGGCTGCGGCGCTGCTGCGGCCGGCGGCGGTCGGGCCGCGGGCCGGCCGGCCGGGGCGGCCGCGCCGGCTGCGTGGCGCGGTAGCGGTCGAGCATCCGGGCGAAGCTGGCGAGAAGCGCGGTCTCGATCTCCGGCCGCCCCTCCAGCCGGCTCAGCAGGAAGGCCGCGGATTCCAGCGTCGACAGCGCCTCGCGCCGGGGCTCGCGCCGCAGCTTGCCGTACAGCGACGGGCGCTGCGGCTTCAGGGCGATGCGCCGGCCCTTCAGCATCCAGGGGTTGCGCCACCACAGCGTCTTGGCCTGGCTCCAGGTGCCGTCCAGCACCACCACGCCCTCGATCTCCTCCAGCGCCGCCTCCTGCTCGGGCAGCGGCGCGCCCTTCCGGTCCAGCACCACCAGCTCGCGCCCCGGCGGGAAATCCTCCGGCCGCATCGAGCCGAGATACAGCACCGCCCAGCGCTTCGGATCCGCCGGCCGGCCCAGCGCCGCGGCCAGGCTGGGCCAGGACAGGCCGATCCTGAACTCGGCATCGGTCAGGTGCAGCGCGGTCAGCCGGGCGGTGCCCAGCTCCTTCGCCTGTTCCTGAGGGTGCTGCAGGATCAGCAGGCCGATCCGGTTCTCGATCGGCTCGACCTCATCGCAGACGCACAGCGCCGCCGGCTTCAGGCAGCGCGGGCATTCGACGTCCGCCGCCGCGGGCTCGGGGGCGATGTCGTCGGTGTCGAGGGGATCGGTCATCCCGGTGTTGAACCGCAGTCCCGGCGTGCTGGCAAGCGGGGATCGGGATGGACAAGGCTCTACGCGCAGGCGACCGCTACAGCCAGCCCCAGCGCTTGAACCGCCAGTACAGGAAGCCGCACAGGCCGGCGATCACGCCCAGCACCACGAAATAGCCGTAGGGCAGGCGCAGCTCCGGCATGTTGTCGAAGTTCATGCCGTAGATGCCGGCGATCGCGGTCGGCACCGCCAGGATCGCGGCCCAGCCGGCGAATTTGCGCTGCACCTGGTTCTGGCGCGAGGCCTCCAGCAGGAGGCCGGCCTCGAAGGTGTGGGTGACGATCTCGCGCAGCGCGTCGATATGGTCGCTCACCCGCCGCACATGGTCGGCGACGTCGCGGAAATAGGGGTGGATCGCCTCGTCGATGCAGCCCACCTCGGTGTGCTCCAGCTGCTTGCACACCTCCGCCGTCGGGGTGACGGTGCGGCGGATCACCATCAGCTCGCGGCGCAGGGCGTGGATGCGTTCGATGTCGGCGGCGGTCAGCGGCGCCTTCAGCACCCGCTGCTCCAGCGCCGTGACCTCGGCCTCGATCGCGTCGACCACCGGGGTGTAGTTGTCGACCACGAAGTCGAGGATCGAATAGAGGATGAAATCCTCGCCGTGCTTCAGCAGCGCGGGGGTGGCCTCCGCCCGTTCCCGCACCTTGGTGTAGGAGGAAGACGGGCCGTGCCGCACCGAGACGACGTAGCCGGGGCCGACGAAGACGTGGGTCTCGCCGAACTCGGTCTCCTCCTTCACCCGGTGGGCGGTGCGCAGCACCACGAACAGGGCGTCGCCATAGGTCTCCAGCTTCGGCCGCTGATGCGCCTTCAGCGCGTCCTCGACCGCCAGCGGATGCAGCCCGAACTGCTGCGCCAGCTCGCGCAGCTCGGCCTCCTCCGGCTCATGGATGCCGATCCAGACGACATGGCCGGGCTTCTCCGACCAGCTCCGCCCCTCCGACAGGGCGATCTCGGCAGTCCGGCGCCCTTCGGCATAGGCGACCGCCGCAACCACACGACCCAAGGCGTTCCTCCGTCTTCCGGCGCCGGCCGCACGATACAGCACGGCGCCGCGTCGCCGCCAGCCGGGCCGGGCACGATGCTCCCGAATACGGCGGCAATTGAGATTCCACCTTCATCGACATTTGTAACAACTTGATGTTACGGTGATTCGCAATTCGGCTCGGCGTCCGAAGATCGCGGCTCAAGACGGTGCGATGCCTGCCAGACCGTGCAGACACTCCCTTGCGGCTCTCCTTCTGGTCTCGGCGTCGGCGCTCGCCGGCTGCAGCTCTCTGCTGCATGAGGGCACGGCGGATCTTGCCGGCGTCGGCGGCGCGGCCGCGGCCACGGCGGTCACCGACAACGCCCTGGTGGCGACCGGCATCGGCCTCGGCGTCCGCTCCGCCGCCAGCGCCGGGCTGCAGTATGGCGAGCGCAAGGTGCACCAGGCCGAGCAGGACCGGATCGCCGCGGTCGCCGGCCCGCTCGCGGTCGGCCAGGTGGCGCGCTGGGACATCGCGCACGACGTGCCGATCGAGGCGGACGAGCAGGGCGAGGTCACGGTCAGCCGGCTGATCGGCGCGCCGCGCTGGCCTGCAAGGAGATCGTGTTCTCGGTCGAGGGCGAGAAGGACAAGGCGTTCTACGTCGCCGTCATCTGCCAGAACGGCGAGACCTGGAAATGGGCCTCGGCCGAGCCGGCGACGGAGCGGTGGGGTTCGCTGCAGTGAAGGGGCGGCGTCGCCGTCTCCTATGGCGCCTGCTGCCGATTCTGGTCATGCCGCTGTCGGGCTGCGCCATGGTGGCGGATGTCAGCGGCATCGCCACCGGCGGCACGGTCGGCGCCATCACCGCCAACCCGGTGGTCGGCTACAGCGTCGGCATGGGCACCCGGGCCGCGGTCGCCGCCGGGGTGAAGTCGGTGATGCGCGGCCTGCACAAGGACGAGCAGGACGCGATCGCCGCCGTCGCCGGCTGGATGCAGCCGGGCGAGACCAAGCTGTGGCGGGTCGACCACGACCTGCCCTTCGGCTATGCCGACGAGAACGGCGCGGTCCAGGTCACCCGGCTGATCGAGACGCCGCTGGCCGCCTGCAAGGAGATCCTGGTCACGGTCGAGGAGGGCGAGGGCGCCAAGGCGACGCGAGGGATCTATGTCGGGACGATCTGCCGCCAGGGCGACAGCTGGAAATGGGCCTCGGCCGAACCGGCCGTGGAGCGCTGGGGCTACTTGCAGTAGCCGCCCCACTCACTCCCGCGGCATCGCCGCAATCATCTCGATCTCAACCCGGGCGCCGAGCGGCAATGCTGAGACGCCGATGGTCGAGCGGGCCGGGTAGGGCGGCCGGAAATGGCGCTCATAGACCGCGTTCATGGCCGCGAAGTCGGCCATGTCGGTCAGGAACACGTTGACCTTCACCACCGCGTCGAAATTCAGGTCCGCCGCCTCCAGGATATGGCTCAGATTGGCCAGGCACTGCTCGGTCTGGGCGGCGGCGTCGCCTTCGACCAGGCGGCCGGTGGCGGGGTTGATCGGGGTCTGGCCGGAGAGGAAGAGCAGGTCGCTGCGTCCCACCACACCGTGCGAATAGGGGCCGATGGCCTGCGCCTGCGCACTCGTCACAGCCTTGCGTGCCATCGCACCCCCATCTCGCCCCCTCAGGCGTGTGCCGCGCCAGGCGGCGCGAGGCGATGATGCCGCGACCGGTGCGCGGTTGGAAGATGGTTTCGCGATGCCGGCAAGATTTCGCGGCGAGGGCGGCCGGAACCTTGTCCCGGCCGCGATCCCGCTTGCCGGCAGGTGGCCCCATCCATAAGATTTTCTCCCTGTGCCCTCCCCGAACGGCAGCCGCCGCGGGGCGGGCGCGATGCGGATATTCGGGGGCAACAATCGGCCGGGACGCCGGCAGCCGGGGAGGCAACCCGGCGCGGGCGATCCCGATCGGAGCGGGGAGAATCACATCATGCATGCAATGCCGGCCGTTCCGGCCGGGATGGCGCGTGCCCGGGCAGCGCGGCCCGGGTCGTCGCGCGGGGATGCCTGGCGCCGCGGGCTGGCCGCCCTGGCCGGGCTGCTGCTGGCCGCCTGCCAGACCAGCGGCCCCGAGATGGCCGCGATCGGCGGCAGCAACCAGCAGTTTCCCGGGCTGATCCGGCAGCCGCTGTCGCTCCAGGTCACGATGCCGGACGGGGATCAGGAGACGCTCGAGGCCCTGGTCACGCGCCCCAGCGCGCCCGGCCGCTACCCGGTCGCGCTGATCACGCACGGCACGTCGGAGGACGCCTACAACCGCGCGCTGACGCCCAACCGCTATTCCGGCACCGCCATCGCCTTCGCCCGCCGCGGCTATGCCGCCGTGGTGGTCCTGCGGCGGGGCTACGGCCGGCCGACCGGCCGCGGCATGGTCACCGGCCCGTCCTGCGACAACCCCCAGCATCAGCGCGCGGGAGAGGTCGCCCGCACCGACCTGCTGGCGGCGCGGGACGCGGTGCGCCGCCAGCCCTGGGCCTCGCCGGACAAGGCGGTCCTGCCCGGCTCCTCGACCGGCGGCTGGGCCGTGCTCGCCGCGGCCGCGACGAACCCGCCGGGCGTCCAGGCCGTGCTCGACTTCGCCGGCGGGCGCGGCGCCTCCTGGGTCAATGTCTGCGGCAAGGAGAGCCTGCTGGAGGCCGCGACCGGCTTCGGACAGACCGCGCGGACGCCGGCGCTGTGGGTCTATGCCGAGAACGACAAGGAGTTCCCGCCGGCCCTGGCCCGGGAGATGTTCGCCCGCTACCAGGCGGCCGGCGGCGCCGGGGAGCTGTTCGTGACCCCCGCCTCCGGCGACAACGGCCATTTCATCATGGCGTCGGCGCCGCCGACCCTGTGGTGGCCGCGGGTCGGCGAGTTCCTCGCCGCACGCGGGCTGCCGTCGGCCGAGATGGTCAAGCCCCAGGCCGCGGAGCTGTCGCCGCCGCCGGAGCTGTCGGAGGACGGGAAGAAGAGCTTCGCCCGCTACCTCGCCAGCGCCAGCTACGAGAAGGCCTTCGCCACCGACGGCCGCAAATACTGGTCCTGGAACTCGGGCTACCGCACGCAGCAGGAGGCTGCGGCCACCGTGCTGTCCTATTGCCGTGCGCGCGTGTCGGGCTGCTTTCTCTATGCCGTCGGCGACCGGATCGTCGCGCCGGAGCCCTGACCGGTGGCCGGGGCGGCGCCCCTCCGCGAGGACGGGCGCCGCCGGCTGCTATTCCGCCGCCTGGGCCAGCGGCGCCTCGGGCGTCCAGCGCAGCACCGGCTTGCGGGCGGCGGCGGTCTCGTCCAGGCGCCGGCGCGGGGCGTGGTAGGGCGCGCCCTTGAACCACTCCGCCTGGCCGGACTTCGCCTTCTCCACCAGCGACCGCATCATGCCGATGAACTGGTCCAGCGTCGCCTTGCTCTCGGTCTCGGTCGGCTCGATCAGCATGGCGCCGTGCACCACCAGCGGGAAGTACATGGTCATGGGGTGGAAACCCTCGTCGATCATCGCCTTGGCGATGTCGAGCGTGGTCACCCCCGTGTCCTTCAGCGCCCGGTCGTCGAACAGCGCCTCATGCATGCAGTACCCGTTGTCGAAGGCCGGGGTCAGCACGTCCTTCAGCCGGGCCTGCACGTAGTTGGCGTTCAGCACCGCGTCGCTGGCCACCTGCCACAGCCCGTCGGCGCCGTGGCTCATCATGTAGGCCAGCGCCCGGACGAACATGCCCATCTGGCCGTGGAACGCCTTCAGCCGGCCGAAGCTGTGCTCCGGCGCGCCGTCGCGGCCCTTGTGCTCGGCGACGCGGAAGCCGTTCGCGTCGTGCACCACGGCCGAGATCGGGGCGTAGGGCGCCAGCGCCGCCGACAGCACCACCGGGCCGGAGCCCGGGCCGCCGCCGCCATGCGGGGTGGAGAAGGTCTTGTGCAGGTTGATGTGCATGGCGTCGACGCCCAGGTCGCCCGGGCGCACCCGGCCGACGATGGCGTTGAAGTTGGCGCCGTCGCAGTAGAAGAAGGCGCCGGCCTCGTGCACCACCCGCGCGATCTCGACGATGTCGCGCTCGAACAGGCCGCAGGTGTTCGGGTTGGTCAGCATGATCGCCGCCACGTCCGGCCCCAGCTTGGCCTTCAGCGCCGCGAGGTCGACATGGCCGTCCGCCGTCGCCGGGATGGCGTCGACGGTGTAGCCGATCGCCGCCGCCGTCGCCGGGTTGGTGCCATGCGCCGATTCCGGCACCAGCACCCGCCGGCGATGGCCCTCGCCGCGGGCCTCCTGGGCGGCGTGGATCGCCATCATCCCGCACAGCTCGCCATGCGCGCCGGCGGCCGGGGACAGGGCGACGGCCGGCATGTTGGTCAGCGTCTTCAGCCAATGCGCCAGCGTGTCGATCAGCTCCAGCGCCCCCTGCACGGTCGCGACCGGCTGCAGCGGGTGGATGTCGGCGAAGCCCGGCAGCCGCGCCATCCGCTCGTTCAGCCGCGGATTGTGCTTCATGGTGCAGGAGCCGAGCGGGTAGAGGGCGGTGTCGATCGCCATGTTCATCCGCGACAGGCGGGTGTAGTGGCGCATCACCGTCGGCTCGGCCAGGCCGGGCAGGCCGACCCGGGCGCGCGGCTTGACCCCGCCCAGGCGCAGCGTGTCGGTGGCGGGCTCCGGCAGGTCGACGCCGGACTGGCCGGGCGTGTCCTGCTCGAAGATCAGCTTCTCTTCGATATCCAGGCCGCGGTTGCCGGTGAAGGTGTCAACCTGGGTCATCACAGCACCTCCGACAGGCCGGCGCACAGCGCGTCGATATCGGCCTCGGTGTTGGTCTCGGTCGCCGCCACCAGCAGCAGGTCGGCGAAGGCCGGGCGGTTGGCATAGATCCGGCTGACCGGCACGCCGCCCAGGATGTTGCGCTTGGCCAGCACGTCGATCACCGGCTCCGCCGGCTTCGGCAGCCGGATGGTGATCTCGTTGAAGAAGCTGTCGTTCAGCACCGCCACGCCCGGTACCTTGGCCAGCTTCCCGGCCAGGGTCACGGCCTTGGCGTGGTTGATCCGCGCCAGCCTGGTGAACCCGGCCTCGCCCAGCAGCGACAGATGGATGGTGAAGGCCAGGGCGCAGAGGCCGCTGTTGGTGCAGATGTTGCTGGTCGCCTTCTCGCGGCGGATGTGCTGCTCGCGGGTCGACAGGGTCAGCACGTAGCCGCGCTTGCCCTCGGCGTCGACGGTCTGGCCGCACAGCCGGCCCGGCATCTGGCGCAGGAACTTCTCGCGCGTGGCGAACAGGCCGACATAGGGGCCGCCGAAGTTCAGCGCGTTGCCGATCGACTGGCCCTCGCAGACCACGATGTCGGCGCCCATCTCGCCCGGCGGGGTCAGGAGCCCCAGCGACACCACCTCGGTGACCACCACGACCAGGAGGGCGCCCTTGGCGTGGCAGGCCTCGGCCAGGGCCGACAGGTCGTGCACATGGCCGAACACCGACGGGTTCTGGACCACGACGCAGGAGGTCGTGTCGTCGATCCGGCTCGCCAGGTCTTCGACCCCGTCGGGGCAGGGCACCGCCTCGTCCAGGGTGAAGCCGGTGAAGTCGGCATGGGTGCGGCAGACGTCGCGGTACTGCGGGTGCAGCCCGCCGGAGATCACCGCGCGCGACCGGCGGGTCACGCGGTTCGCCATCATGATGGCCTCGGCGCAGGCGGTGGAGCCGTCATACATCGAGGCGTTGGCGACCTCCATCCCGGTCAGGAGGGCGACCTGGGTCTGGAACTCGAACAGATACTGCAGCGTGCCCTGGGTGACCTCGGGCTGGTACGGCGTGTAGCTGGTCAGGAACTCGCCGCGCTGGATCAGGTAGTCGACCGTGGCCGGGACGTGGTGGCGATAGGCGCCGGCGCCGCAGAAGAAGGGCACCGAGCCGGCCGGCACGTTCTTCGCCGCCATGGTGCCCAGGGCGCGCTCGACCTCCAGCTCGCCCTGGTGCGGCGGCAGCTCCTTCAAGGGGCCGGGCAGCCGCGCGCTCTGCGGCACGTCGCGGAACAGGTCGTCGACCGAGCCGGCGCCGATCGCCGCGACCATCTCGCGGCGGTCGGCCTCGGTCAGGGGCAGGTAACGCATCAGTGCAGGCCCTCGACATAGGCATCATAGGCGGCCTGGTCGAGCAGCGCGTCGACCGCGCCGGCATCGGCCAGCCTGATCTTCATGAACCAGCCCTCGCCGGTCGGATCCTCGTTGACCAGGTTCGGCGTGCCGACCAGCGCCTCGTTCACGGCGACCACCTCGCCGGCCACCGGGGCGTAGACCTCGCTCGCCGCCTTGACCGATTCGACCACCGCGGCCTCGCCGCCGGCGGTCAGCTGCTTGCCGACCTCGGGCAGCTCGACGAACACGACGTCGCCCAGCTGCTCCTGCGCATAGGCGGTGATGCCGACGGTGGCCGTGTCGCCCTCGACGCGGATCCACTCATGGTCCTTGGTGTACCGAAGCGTGCTCATGCTGCTGGCGTCCCTGTTCGTTCAGCGGTGGAAGTTCGGGGCGACGAAGGGCAGGGCGGCCACCACGGCCGGATGCGCCTTGTCGCGGATGAGGAGGGAGACGGCGGTGCCGGGGGCGGCGAAGCCGGATTCGACATAGCCCATGGCGACCGGGCCGCCGACCGAGGGGCCGAAGCCGCCCGAGGTGACGTGGCCGATCTCGCGCCCGTCGGCGGTCAGGATCGGCGTGCCTTCCCGCGCCGGGGCGCGGCCCTCGGGCCTGATGCCGACCCGCTTGCGCGCCGGCCCTTCGGCCAGCTGCTTCAGGATGCGGTCGGCGCCGGGAAAGCCGCCCTCGGCACGGCGGCGCTTGCCGATGGTCCAGGACAGACCGGCCTCGACCGGGGTGGTGGTGGTGTCGATGTCGTGGCCGTAGAGGCACAGCCCCGCCTCGAGCCGCAGCGAGTCGCGGGCGCCGAGGCCGATCGGCGCCACCTCGGGCTCCGACAGCAGCAGCCGGGCGATCCGCTCGGCCTCCTCGGCCGGGACCGAGATCTCGAACCCGTCCTCGCCGGTGTAGCCGGAGCGGCTGATCATGCATTCGACCCGGTCCAGCGCGAAGGTGCCGGCTTCCATGAAGGCCAGGTCGTCGGCGCCGAAGGCGTGGCGGGCCAGCACCGCGGCGGCCTTCGGGCCCTGCAGCGCGATCAGGCCGCGGTCGTCCAGCCGCACCAGCCGGGCGCGGCCGGCCAGCTTCGCCGCGATATGGGCGAAGTCGGCGTCCTTGCAGGCGGCGTTGACCACCAGGAACAGCCGCGACGGGTCGGGCGTCCGGGTCACCATCAGGTCGTCGAGGATGCCGCCCGCGTCGTTCAGCAGCAGGGAATAACGGATGCGACCCGGCGCCAGCGCGGCGATGTCGCCCGGCAGCAGCGTCTCGATCAGCGGCGCCGCGTCCTCCCCCGCCTCGGCCTCCAGCCAAGCCTGGCCCATATGGCTGACGTCGAACAGCCCGGCCTGGTCCCTTGTGTGCAGATGTTCCTTGAGGATGCCGGCCGGATACTGCACCGGCATCTCGTAGCCGGCGAAGGGGACCAGCTTGGCGCCGAGCTCGACGTGAAGGTCGAAAAGAGGCGTGCGCTGCAGGGGGGTATCGGTCACGGTCCCGGGTCCTCGTCGACAAAGTTGGGGCGTGCGGGACCATCCCGCGCGCCACCCCCTCTGTCTGGGACCTGAGAGAATCGCCGGGAACTCTGTCCGGCTTACCCCATCGGTGAGGCAGCGGCGGGCGCCGATGCCTGCTCTCCAGAGTGCCTTACCCTTGGCGGTCCTTTGGCCTGAGAGTTTCCGGGGCGTTTGCTCCTTCGGCGCCGGTCCCGCTGTCACACGGTCCCGGTCTCTCCCGCCAGGGTCGTAGGCCGTATCAATGCGCAGGCGGACACTCGTCCGTCGCGCCGGAAAAGTCAATCCGCGACGGTTACGGGCCTGCTTCCGTCATTTCTCATTGCGGCGGGGCGCTCGTGTCCGGATCGCGCGGATCGGGGACCACCGGGGCGATGGTGCGGCGGCCGGCGGCCTGGGCGGCGGCGCCGGGCGTCCGCGGGTCGTTGCGGTGCTTGTTGAACTCGAGCTGCTGCGGCGTCAGCTGGAAGCCGATCATGATCTTGTAGGAGCCGCCCTCGGCCGGGCTGGAGACCGGGATCACCTGCTCCAGCGGCTCCTGGATGGTCTCGCGCGGGGTGACCTGCAGCCGCGGCACCGGGATCTTCACGTCGAAATTGGCCTTGTTCAGGATCCGGTCCTGCGCGTCGGTGACGGCGACGAAATACTGGGCCGGGACGTCCTTCTCCAGCCAGGCCGCCGGGCCGCGCCAGGCGGTGAACTCGACGTTCACATCCATGGTCACGGCGTTGTCGCCATAGGTGCAGTCGCCGCGGGTGTTGGTGATCCGGGCTTCGACCAGCACGTCCTTCGGGTTGGTGCTGTTGTTGCGCACCACGTCGTAGATCGCGGCCTCCTGCGGGATGACGATCTGCGGGCAGCGCAGCCCGGCCCGCTGCGCCGCATTCTCGCCACCACAGGCTGCTAGGCCTGCGAGCAGGAGGACGGAACCGCCGGCCCGAAGGCGCCCTGAGACGCCGTACCGCGCTTTCCTTGAGAGAGCACCTATATTAGGGTCGCGGCGCGAGACTTCGGC
The DNA here is from genome assembly GCF_916619195.1 of Inquilinus sp. Marseille-Q2685. Taxonomy (NCBI): domain Bacteria; kingdom Pseudomonadati; phylum Pseudomonadota; class Alphaproteobacteria; order Rhodospirillales; family Rhodospirillaceae; genus Inquilinus; species Inquilinus sp. Marseille-Q2685. Next base: position 61,037 of record NZ_CAKAKL010000006.1, on the reverse strand, counting down.
GGGCATCGCCCTCTCCTTCAACAACGGGTTCAGGACCATAGGAAATGGCACAGGCTGGCACAAGCGCAGGCGCGGAGGCGCGGGACGCGCGGCCGTCCTTGACGGTGATGCTGGCCTCGCCGCGCGGGTTCTGCGCCGGGGTCGACCGCGCCATCCAGATCGTCGAGCGGGCGATCGAGAAATACGGCGCCCCGGTCTATGTCCGGCACGAGATCGTGCACAACCGCTTCGTGGTCGAGACGCTGGAGGCCAAGGGCGCGATCTTCGTCGAGGAGCTGGACGAGGTGCCGGACGACGCGCCGGTGGTGTTCTCCGCCCATGGCGTGCCCAAGTCGGTGCCGGCGGAGGCGGAGCGGCGCAAGCTGCTGTATCTCGACGCCACCTGCCCTCTGGTCAGCAAGGTGCATCGCGAGGCGGAGCGGCACTACCGCACCGGCCACACCGTGATCCTGATCGGCCATGCCGGCCACCCGGAGGTGATCGGCACCATGGGCCAGCTGCCGCCCGGCGCGGTGCGGCTGGTCGAATCGGTCGAGGACGTGGCGACGCTGGAGGTCGACGACCCCGACAACCTCGCCTTCGCCACCCAGACGACGCTGTCGCTGGACGACACGGTCGAGATCGTCGACGCGCTGAAGGCGAAGTTCCCGACCATCTCGGCGCCGAACAAGCAGGACATCTGCTACGCCACCACCAACCGGCAGGAGGCGATCAAGGAGATCGCGCCGCATTGCGACGCGGTGCTGGTGATCGGCGCGCCGAACTCCTCCAACTCGGTGCGGCTGGTCGAGGTCGCGCGCCGGGCCGGCTGCGACAAGGCGATGCTGGTGCAGCGCGCGGCCGATCTCGACTGGTCCTGGTTCGACGGTATCGGCACCCTCGGCGTCACCGCCGGCGCCTCGGCACCCGAGGTGCTGGTCGAGGAGGTGATGAGCGAGCTGCACAAGCGCTACGCCGTCACCATCCAGTCCGAGCCGGTCACGGTCGAGACCATCACCTTCAAGCTGCCGCGCGAGCTCAGCGCCGTCTGACCATGCCCAAGGACGGACATCTTCCTCCGCAGCGCCTGCGGAGCCCCGAATCATTGGTCGAGGCCGGCCTGGCGGGGCATGAGCGCCTGGCGGAGCTGCGCGACGTGGCGCAGCGTTACGCCATCGCGGTGACGCCGACGATGGCGGACCTGGTCGACCCGGCCGATCCGGCCGACCCGATCGCACGCCAGTTCGTGCCTTGCGGGGCCGAGCTGGAGACGAGGCCCGAGGAGCTGGCCGACCCGATCGGCGACGGCGCCCACAGCCCGATCCCGGGGCTGGTCCACCGCTATCCGGACCGCGTGCTGCTGAAGCTGCTGCACGCCTGCCCGGTCTATTGCCGCTTCTGCTTCCGGCGCGAGATGGTCGGGCCGGGCGGCGAGGCGATGGGCGAGGACGATCTCGCCGCCGCGATCGGCTACATCCGCGCCCGGCCGCAGGTGTGGGAGGCGATCCTGACCGGCGGCGACCCGCTGATGCTGGCGCCGCGGCGCCTGGCCGATGTCGTGGCGCGGCTCGACGCCATCCCGCATCTCGGCGTGGTCCGGCTGCACAGCCGGGTGCCGGTGGTGGAGCCGGAGCGGGTGACGCCGGAGCTGGTGGCGGCGCTGCAGGCGCGGGACAGCGCCGTCTGGCTGGCCGTCCACAGCAACCATCCGCGCGAGCTGACGCCCGCGGCCCGGGATGCGATCCGCCGCCTGGCCGATGCCGGCGTCGCCCTGGTGTCGCAGACCGTGCTGCTGCGCGGCGTCAACGACGACCCGGCGGTGCTGGAGCAGCTGTTCCGCGACTTCGTGCGCCTCAGGATCAAGCCCTACTACCTGCATCACGGCGACCTCGCCCCCGGCACGGCCCAGTTCCGCACCGGGATCGAGGACGGGCGCCGGATCATGAAGGCGCTGCGCGGCCGGCTGTCGGGCCTGGCCCAGCCGACCTATGTGCTCGACATCCCGGGCGGCCGCGGCAAGGTGCCGGTCGGGCCGGACTATCTCGACGGCTCCGACGCCGAAGGCTGGTCGGTCGAGGACCCGAACGGCAGCCGCCACGCCTATCCGCCGAAGGGCTGAGGCGTCTGCGTCTCTTCCTTCGACAAGCCGTCCCCTCTCGCTCTATGAAGGCGGCTCAGCCGTTTTCACCGGGCGATCCATGGCCGTCTACACCGAAGTCACCGACGAGGATGTCGCCGCCTTCGTGGCGCAGTACGACATCGGCTCCGTCCTGTCGCTGAAGGGCATCGCCGAGGGCGTCGAGAACTCCAACTACCTGCTGGTGACCACGGCCGGGCCGCATATCCTGACGCTCTACGAGAAGCGGGTGGCCGAGGCCGACCTGCCCTTCTTCCTCGGCCTCATGCAGCATCTGGCGGCGCGTGGTATCGAATGCCCGCAGCCGGTCGCCGCCCGCGACGGTCAGGCGCTGCGCCGCCTGGCCGGGCGGCCGGCGGTGATCGTCACCTTCCTCGACGGGCTGTGGCCGAAGCGGATCCAGCCCTGGCACTGCCAGGCCCTGGGCCCGGCGCTGGCCCGCATGCACGAGGCCGGGGCCGATTTCCCGATGACCCGGCCGAACAACCTGTCGCTCGACGGCTGGCGCCGCCTGGTGGCGGATTGCGCCGACCGCGCCGACACCGTGACGCCCGGCCTCGCCGAGGGCATCACCCGCGAGCTCGCCTTCCTCGAGGCGCGGTGGCCGACGGACCTGCCGGTCGGGCTGATCCATGCCGACCTGTTCCCGGACAACGTGTTCTTCCGCGACGGCCGCCTGTCCGGGCTGATCGACTTCTACTTCGCCTGCACCGACATGCTGGCCTACGATCTGTCGATTTGCCTGAACGCCTGGTGCTTCGAGCCGGACGGCGCCTTCAACGTCACCAAGGCGCGGCTGCTGCTGTCCGGCTATCGGGCCGAACGGCCGCTGTCGCCGGCCGAGGTCGCGGCCCTGCCGCTCCTGGCCCGCGGCAACGCGCTGCGCTTCCTGCTGACCCGGCTCTACGACTGGCTGAACCACCCGCCGGGCGCCTTCGTCCGGCCGAAGGACCCGCTCGAATACTGGCGCAAGCTGCGCTTCCACCAGCAGGTCACCAGCGTGGCCGCCTATGGGATCGACCCGTGACCGACACCGCCGCGACGACGAAGAAGCCGATGAAGCTGCCGCCCCAGAAACTTCCTAAGGTCGAGATCTTCACCGACGGCGCCTGCAGCGGCAATCCCGGCCCCGGCGGGTGGGGCGTGCTGCTGCGCATGGGCGAGATCGAGCGCGAGCTCTATGGCGGCGAGACGCTGACCACCAACAACCGCATGGAACTGATGGCGGCGATCCAGGCGCTGGAGGCGATGAAGCGCCCGGTCGACGCGGTGCTGACCACCGACAGCCAGTATGTCCGCAACGGCGTGATGCAGTGGCTGAAGGGCTGGAAGGCGCGCGGCTGGGTCACCGCCGACCGCAAGCCGGTGAAGAATGTCGACCTGTGGCAGCGGCTCGACGCCGCCGCCGCACCGCACAAGATCCGCTGGGAATGGACCCGCGGCCATGCCGGCCACGCCGAGAACGAGCGCGTCGACGAGCTGGCGCGGAAAGGCCTGCGCGAGTTCGGCCGCGGTCTGGCGCCGGCCGAGGCTTGATCCGGACCATCCTCCCTCCATATTACGAATGGTAAGTTACTATTAGTAATATCGCCGCATGGCGGCCTGGGAGAAGGGGAAGGATCATGGTTCAGCGAGTCCTGATCGCCGGCGGATACGGCGTGGTCGGCGGCACCGTCGCCCGGTATCTGCGCCGGGCGGCGCCGGATCTCGAGATCATCCTGGCGGGGCGGTCGCCGGAGTCCGGCGCCGCGCTGGCGCGGGAGATCGGGGCGGCGACCCAACGGCTCGACGTCGCCGACCCGGCGGCGGCGTTGGCCGATCTCGGGCCGGTCGACCTGATCGTGGCGGCGCTGCAGGACCGCGGCGACGCGCTGATCCAGGCCGCCATGGCGCAGGGCGCCGCCCATATCGGCATCACCAAGGTGGTGGAGGAGACCGGGCCCGCGGTGTTCGCGGCGCTGCATGCGCCGCCGCGGCGGCCGGTCGTGCTGGCCGGGCACTGGGCGGCCGGGGTGCTGATCCTGGCGGCCCGGCCGGCGATCGTGGATTTCGACCGGATCGACTCCGTCGCCATGGCCGCCCTCTACGACGCGGCGGATTCGGTCGGGCCGATGAGCGCCGCCGATGCCGCGTCCTTCTCCGGCCGGGCCCTGCTGCGCCGGGCCGGACAATGGGCCTGGGTCGAGGCCGGCGACCACGCCCGCACCCTGCGCCTGGCCGAAGGATTGGAGGCTACGGTGCAGCCCCTGGCCGCGCTCGACGTGCCCAGCCTGGCGGCGATCACCGGCGCCCCCGATGTCCGCTTCGATTTCGGCGAGGGCGACTCGATCGGCACCCGGGCCGGCGGCCGCGCCTCGCATGAGGGCCTGATCGAGATCGACGGGGTACTGCGGTCGGGACAGCGGGCCCGGCGGCGGATCCTGGTGTCGGACCCGAAGGGGGTGGACCATATGACGGCGCTGGGCGCCGTGGTCATTGCCGAGCGCGTCCTGGGCCTCGACGGCCAGCCGCTGCCGGCCGGCGGCCTGGCCCTGCCCGAGACCCTGGTCGCGCCCGAGGCGGCGATCGCGCGGTTCGAGCAACTCGGCGTGCGGATCACGGTCGAGATGGAGGCGGCGTAGGGACGGCCCGACTCCCCTTTTCCTGTCATTGCCGGGCTTGACCCGGCAATCCAGAGGGTGTCGACGCTCTCTGGATGCCCGGGTCAAGCCCGGGCATGACAGGAAAAGGGGACGAAAGAAGCGCGTTTACAGCGCCGCCAGGATGGCCTCGCCGCTCGACACCTCGAAGGCGCCCGGCTTCTCGACGCCGAGATGGGTGACGACGCCGTCCTTGGCGATCAGGGCGAAGCGCTGCGACCGGGTGCCCAGGCCGTAGCCCGACCCGTCCATCTCCAGCCCCAGCGCCTTGGTCAGGGTGGCGTTGCCGTCCGGCAGCATGAACACGGTCTCGCCGACCTCGTTCCTGTCGGCCCAGGCCTTCATCACGAAGGGGTCGTTCACCGCCAGGCAGGCGATCGTGTCGACGCCCTTGGCCTTCAGCGCCTCGGCATTGTTGACGAAGCTCGGCAGGTGCTTGGCCGAGCAGGTCGGGGTGAAGGCGCCCGGCACCGCGAACAGGGCGACCGTCTTGCCCTTGAACAGGTCGTCGGTGTTGATCTCGGCCATGCCCTCCTTGCCGAGGTATTTCAGCGTGACCGACGGGATGCGGTCGCCAACCTTGATCGTCATGGGGTTCTCTCCGCCAGAGTGTGTGGGGCCGGCCCGCATCGGCCGACGCTACGAGCTCGCGCCGCGGGCCTGCTTCAGCGCGTCCAGGACCGCCTCGGTGCTCAGGAGCTCCGGCAGCAGGATCCCGTCCGGCGCTCCCGGCCCGTACACGGCGTTGAACGGTATGCCGTAGCGGCCATGCGCCGCAAGGTAATCGGCGATCGCCTGGTCGGGACTGGTCCAGTCGGCCAGCATCGGCACCACGCCCGCCGTGCCCAGCGTCGCGGCCACCGGGTCGCGCCCGATCACCAGCAGCTTGTTGACCTTGCAGGTCAGGCACCAGTCGGCGGTGACGTCGACGAACACCACCTTGCCCTCGCGCACCAGCCCGGGAATCGCGGCCCGGTCGAACCGGGCCCAGGGGATGGAAGAGGCCGGCTGCGGCGTCGCCGCGTCGGACCGGTCGAAGCGCAGCGGCAGCAGCACCGCCGCCAGGGCCAGGATCGCGGCGGCGGCGGCGCCCAGGCGCCGGATCGCGACCCCGCCGCGCCGGCGCAGCCACAGCACCAGGGCGATCGCCGCCAGCACGGCCGCCACGGCCGCGGCCGCCGCCGGCGGCACCTGCACGGCCAGGACCGAGAGCAGCCACGCGGCCGTGCCGAACAGGGCAAGGCCCAGCACGGCCTTGATCCAGACCATCCAGCGGCCGGGGCGCGGCAGCAGCCGGGCCAGGCCCGGCACCGCGGCGATCAGCAGATAGGGCAGGGCCATGCCGATGCCGAGCGCGGTGAAGATCGCGCCGATCTCCGCGGGCCCGCGCGACAGGGCGAAGCCCAGCGCGGTGCCGACGAAGGGGGCGGAGCAGGGGGTGGCCAGGAGGGTGGCGAAGGCGCCGGTCAGGAACGGGCCGGCCAGGCCGTCCTTCTCCGGCCGGCCGGTGCCGCTGGCCCGGGCCGCGGCATCCATGGCGCGGCCGGGCAGGGTGACCTCGAACAGGCCCAGCAGGTTGCAGCCGAACAGGGTGACGATCACCGCCATTGCCGCCAGGAATACCGGCTCCTGGAACTGCAGGCCCCAGCCGACCGAGGTACCCGCCGCCTTCAGCCCGACGGCGCCCGCCGCGAGCACCAGGAAGGAGCCGAGGATGCCGGCGGCGGTGGCCAGCAGGCCCAGCCGCTGCCGCCGCGGCGTCCGGCCTCCCGCCTCGACGATCGAGAGCAGCTTGAGCGACAGCACCGGCAGCACGCAGGGCATCAGGTTCAGGACCAGCCCGCCCAGCAGCGCCACGCCCAGGATCGACAGCCAGGCGGCGACATCCGGCGCGGCGGCCACGGCCGCCCCGGCCGTCGTCCTGGCCTCGACGCTGCGCGGCCCGTCGACCAGGGTCAGCACCAGCGGGCTGCCGGCCAGAGGCGCCGGCGGGTCGGCCGCCGCCTGGATCCGGTCGATCTCGGCCACCAGCCGGCGGCCGCCCTCGCTGGTGGTGATGCGCGGCGCGGCGAAGGCGTCGCCCGGTGCGCCCTCGACGAAGATGTCCGGCGTCTCGAAGGGCTCGCGCGCCGTCGCCTCGATCCTCAGCCCCCCGTTCGGGCCGGCGGTGGTGGCGGCGACCGGACCGATCGCCAGGCCCGCGGCGCCGCCGTCGCCCGGCACCGCATTGGCGTAGCGGTCGATCAGGTTGGCCGCGGCCGGGTCGGGCGTCGCGGCGCCGGCCGGCAGGTCGAGCGCGAAGCTGAAACTGGCCGGGATGCAGATGTCGCTGCACACCAGCACGGTCGCGGCCAGGGCCAGGTGCTGCGGCTGCCCCGGTTGCGCCACCGGCAGGGTCAGCGGGAACACCACCTCGGTCTCGTAGCCATAGGTCTCGAGACCGAACAGCTGGAACCGGTGCGGCGCTGGATAGGCCAGGGTCGCGGTGCCGAGGTTGGTCGAGCCCGCCCAGTCCAGTGCCGGCGGCAGACCGGCATCGCCGGGCGACCGCCAATAGGTCTTCCAGTGCGGGTCCAGCCGGATGTGCAGCCCCGCGGGGATCTCGCTCAAGGCTCCGGTGCCGTCGACCGCCGTGACCAGCCGCGCCGATGCGCCCTTGGCCTGCTGCCACGGCGTCTCGGCGGCCCCGACCGGGCCGGGCCCGGCCAGCGCGGCGAGGCCGAGCGCGGCGGCCGTCAGGACTGCGAGCCTAGTCGTCATCGAATCTCCGGCACCATGAAACCGCCTTTCTTTGGCCTATATAGTCGTTCGAAACCAGATCGGCGCGGGTTAGCCTTGGTGTCGCAGCCGAAAACGGAACATGGAGCAATGGTCGGGATGAGACGGGCGAAAACCTCCAAGGGCCAGGTGCCGGCGGACGGCAGCTACCTCGCGGGGCAGCTGCTGATCGCCATGCCGACGCTGATCGCGCCGCCCTTCGCCCGGACGGTGATCTATCTCTGCGCCCACAACGACCAGGGGGCGATGGGGCTGGTGGTCAACAAGCCGCTGTCGACCATCGACTTCCCGACCCTGCTCGACCAGCTCGGCATCCCGCATGGCGACCTGCTCGGCAGCACCCGGGTGCAGTTCGGCGGGCCGGTCGAATCGGGCCGCGGCTTCGTGCTGCATTCGACCGACTACCGGGCCGAGAAGACGGTGGTGGTCGGCGACGTCGCGGTGACCTCGACGCTCGAGGTGCTGCAGGCGATCGCCAATGGCGAGGGCCCCAGCCGCCACCTGCTGGCGCTCGGCTATGCCGGCTGGAGCGCCGGGCAGCTCGACGCCGAGATCCAGGCCAATGGCTGGCTCACCGTGCCCTGCGATTCGGACATCCTGTTCGGCGACGACCTGTCGGTGAAATGGGAACGCGCCATCGCCAAGCTCGGCATCGACCCGATGATGCTGTCGGGCGAAGCGGGGCATGCATAGAGGCCATCCGCAAACGCGCCGGCGTGGCCGCCTGATGGCGGTGCCTCCGCTTCCGGTGCTCACGGACCTATGTCCGCTGCGCTCCGGTTCTCGGCCCACCACCAGTCGACTCACGCCGCCACGTTTTCGGACAGCCTCCGGAGGACGGCCAAGCCCCTCCTGTCATTGCCGGGCTTGACCCGGCAATCCAGGGAGCGTCGAGACCTTCTGGATGCCCGGTCAGGCCCGGGCATGACAGATCAGGGGTAAAGGCCGGGTGCGGCGAGCGTCAGTTCAGCTCGCGCACGTCGGTCAGGTGGCCGGCGATCGCTGCCGCCGCGGCCATGGCCGGGCTGACCAGGTGGGTGCGGCCGCCGCGGCCCTGCCGGCCCTCGAAGTTGCGGTTCGAGGTCGAGGCGCAGCGCTCGCCCGGCGACAGCTTGTCGGCGTTCATGGCCAGGCACATCGAGCAGCCGGGCTCGCGCCAGTCGAAGCCGGCCTCCTTGAACACCCGGTCGAGGCCCTCGGCCTCGGCCTGCTCCTTCACCAGGCCCGAGCCGGGGACGATCATGGCATAGACCTTGTCCGCGACGCGCCGGCCGCGGGCCACGGCGGCGGCGGCGCGCAGGTCCTCGATCCGGCCGTTGGTGCAGGAGCCGATGAAGACCTTGTCGACCGGCACCTCGCTCAGGCGCTGGCCGGGCTTCAGGCCCATATAGTCCAGGCTGCGGCGCCAGGCGCTGGCCTTGTTGGCGTCCGGCGCGGCCTCCGGATCCGGCACCACGCCGGTGATCGGCGCCACGTCCTCGGGGCTGGTGCCCCAGGTGACCATCGGCACGATGTCGCTGGCCTTCAGCACGACCTCGCGGTCGTAGCGGGCGCCCTCGTCCGAGGGCAGGGTGCGCCAGTATTCGACCGCCTGGTCCCAGGCCTCGCCCTTCGGCGCCATCGGCCGACCCTTGAGATAGGCGAAGGTGGTCTCGTCCGGGGCGATCAGCCCGGCCCGGGCGCCGGCCTCGATCGACATGTTGCAGACCGTCATCCGGCCTTCCATCGACAGGGCGCGGACGGCGTCGCCGGCATATTCGATGACATGGCCGGTGCCGCCGGCGGTGCCGATGGTGCCGATGATCGCCAGGATCATGTCCTTCGCGGTCACGCCCAGCGGCAGGTCGCCCTCGACCGTGATGCGCATGTTCCTGGCCGGCTTCTGCAGCAGCGTCTGGGTGGCCAGCACATGCTCCACCTCGCTGGTGCCGATGCCGAAGGCCAGGGCGCCGAAGGCGCCGTGGGTCGAGGTATGGCTGTCGCCGCAGACGATGGTGGTGCCCGGCAGGGTGAAGCCCTGTTCCGGCCCGATGATGTGGACCACGCCCTGGCGGATGTCGTTCATGGTGAAGATCGGCACGCCGAAATCGGCGGCGTTCTTCTCCAGCGTCTCGACCTGGATCCGGCTCTCCTCGTCGGCGATGCCCTTGCTGCGATCGCTGGTCGGCACGTTGTGGTCCGGCACGGCCAGGGTGGCCTGCGGCTGGCGCACCTTGCGGCCGGCCATGCGCAGCCCCTCGAAGGCCTGCGGGCTGGTCACCTCGTGCACGAGGTGGCGGTCGATGTAGAGGATGCACGTGCCGTCATCCTGGCGGTGGACGACATGGCTGTCCCAGATCTTGTCGAACAGTGTCCGCGGCGCGCTCATCTCTCACATCTCCGTCATCCGGCGCTTCGGCCGGCGGCCCTTTCGGCCGACGCTGGACCATAGCCGAGCGTAAACCGAGGCAAAAGCTGGAATAATTTCAAAGTTGTCACCCTTCCCGCGGTGCAAATCGGGACGATGGACAGGAGTCCGGCCCGGCCGCATCCTCGCAGGCACAAGCAACAACGGAAGATATGGGAGTGCCCATGACCATCCGCAGCGCCGCCCTTCTCATCGGCCTGGCCGTGGCCCTGGCTGCCCCGGCCGCCTCCGCCGCCGGCGGAATCAAGGGCTTCTGGCGCACCGGGGACGGCCGGTCGGTGATCGAGATCACCGACTGCACCAACGGGATCTGCGGCCTGATCGCCGGCCTGCCGCCGGACGCCCCGGCCACCGACGTGAACAACCCGGACGAGAGCAAGCGCGGCAAGCCGCTGTGCCGGCTGGTCATGCTGCACAGCTTCACCCAGGTCTCCGACACGGAGTGGGAGGACGGCACGATCTACGACCCGAAGAGCGGCAAGACCTACGACGCCGAGATGCGGCTGACCGGGCCGGCCACGCTGGACCTGCGCGGCTATGTCGGCATCAGCCTGCTCGGCCGCACCGACACCTGGACCCGACTGGCGCCGGGCAGCTTCAAGGCGTGCGGATAGTGCGTCAGACAGCCCTTCGCGCCGCGGCGACGGCGGCCAGCCATTCGGCGGTGTCGTCGACGGCGATATCGATATGGCCGTCGCCGGGCAGGGGCTGGCCCCAGTCCGACGGGGTGCGCACCCAGACCGTGGTCATGCCCAGCCGATGCGCCGGCAGCAGGTTGCGGGCCATGTCCTCGACCATCGCGGTCGAGGCCGGCGCCAGGCCGTAGCGGTCGAGCATCGCCCGGTAGGGGCCGGGGTCGGGCTTCGGCACGTAATCCGCCGCGACGATGTCGAAGATACCGTCGAACTGCGCCATGACGCCGAGCCGGGTCAGCACCCGTTCGGCATGACGGACCGAGCCGTTGGTGAACACGATCTTGCGGCCCGGCAGGTCGGCCAGCGCCGCCGCCAGGGTCGGGCTCGGCCCGATCGCCGAGATGTCGATGTCGTGGACGAATTCCAGGAACGGGCCGGGGTCGACCGCGCGCTCGTTCATCAGGCCGCGCAGCGTGGTGCCGTACTCGCGGAACAGCCGCTTCTGCAGCGCCTTGGCCTCGCCCTCCGGCAGGTCGTAATGCGTGCGGATGTACTCGCCCATGCGCCGGTCGATCTGGGCGAACAGGTTGGTGCGGGCGGGGTAGAGCGTGTTGTCGAGGTCGAACACCCAGTGCTCGACATGGCGCAGGGGATCGGCCGGCCGCATCCCTTCAGTCCGCCGGCTTGACCTGGTGCCGCATCAGGAGCGGCATCTGCGCCATGGCGAAGACCAGGGTCAGGGGCAGGATGCCGAACAGCTTGAACCCGGCCCAGAACTCGGTCGAGAAGCTGCGCCAGACGACCTCGTTGACCGCCGCCAGCACGACGAAGAACACCGCCCAGCGCCAGGTCAGGCTGCGCCAACCCTGGTCGTCCAGTTCGAACACCGTGCCCATCATAAGCTTCAGGAAGTTGCGGCCGGTGGCCAGGCCGGTGAACAGGATCGCCGCGAACAGCAGGTTCACCACGGTCGGCTTCAGCTTGATGAACAGGTCGTCCTCGAGCCACAGCGTCAGCCCGCCGAAGACCAGCACGAAGACGCAGCCGACCATCGGCATGATCGGCCAGCGCTTCTCCAGCCGGATCGACAGCACCACCGCGACCACGGTCGCCACCATGAACACCGCCGTCGCCGGCATGATGCCGGCGGTCTGGTTGGCGACGAAGAACAGCAGCAACGGCCCGGCCTCGAGCGCCAGGCGCAGGAACGGCCCCTTCTCGGGCTTGGCGACGGGCTGCGTGTCGGTCTGGTCGATCATGGCCGCACCCTAGAGCAAGTCGTCCGGCCGGGGAACTGCGATCGGCGGGATGCGACGCCGCAGGCGCCCATGCCCGGCGACGATGGCTGCACTGCCGACAGCGCTCTTGTACGACAACCTGCCCGGGCGAAGGTTAAGGATGCGGGGCGCTTCGCCGCCGCCGATCCTCGCATTCGGAAACACCGCACCATGTCCGCACACAGTCCGGCGGCCGCCGCCCCGGCGCCGCTCGACCACGCCGCCATCCGTTCGATCATCATCGGCATCATGCTGGCGATGCTGCTGGCGGCGCTGGACCAGACCATCGTGGCCACGGCGCTGCCGACCATCGGGCGCGAGCTCGGCGACGTCGAGCACCTGTCCTGGGTGGTCAGCGCCTATCTCCTGGCCGCCACCGCGGTGACCCCGCTCTACGGCAAGTTCAGCGACATCCACGGCCGGCGGGTCACGCTGCTGGTCAGCATCAGCGTGTTCATCGTCGGCTCGGTCGCCTGCGCGCTGGCGCCGACGATGCTGGCGCTGATCCTGGCCCGGGCGCTGCAGGGCCTCGGCGGCGGCGGGCTGATCTCGCTGGCCCAGACCATCATCGCCGACGTGGTCTCGCCGAAGGAGCGCGGGCGCTACCAGGGCTACATCGCCAGCGTCTTCGTCACCTCCAGCGTGGTCGGGCCGGTGCTGGGCGGCCTGTTCGCCGACCATCTGCACTGGTCGGTGATCTTCTGGATCAACCTGCCGCTCGGCCTCGGCGCCTTCTGGATGGTCTGGGGCGCCTTGCGCCGCCTGCCGCGGCACGACCGCCGGCACAGGCTCGACGTGCTCGGCGCCGTGCTGATGGTCGGCGCCACCGTGGCGGCGATGCTGGCGCTGACCTGGGGCGGCGTGCGCTATCCCTGGGATTCGGTCGAGGTGCTGGGCCTGTTCGGCGTCTCGCTGGTGCTGTGGGTGCTGTTCGCCATCCGCCTGCTGACCGCGGCCGAGCCGCTGATCCCGCTGGCGGTGATGCTCAACCCGGTGGTCGGCACCGGCACCGCCGCCGCCTTCTGCGTCATGGGCAGCTTCATCGGCCTGTCGATCTACGTCCCGGTCTATCTCGAAGGCGTGGTCGGCCTCTCGGCCAGCGATTCCGGCCTGGCGCTGATGCCGCTGATGGCCGGCACCGTGACCGGCGCCAACATCGCCGGCCGCTTCATGGCGCGCATGACCCATTACAAGCGCACGCCGCTGGTCGGGCTGGTGATTGCCGCGGCGGCGCTGGTCGGGCTCGCGGCCCATCCGGACGGGCTGCCGCTGTGGCTGGTCGAGGTCGCGCTCGCCGCCGTCGGGCTCGGCCTCGGCACGGTGCTGCCGGTCACCACCATCTCGATCCAGAACGCGGTGGCGATGCACCAGCTCGGCACCGCGACCGGCTGCATGAACTTCTTCCGCTCGCTCGGCAGCGCCATCGTCGTCGCCGGCTTCGGCGCCATCGTGCTGACCGCGATCGGCGGCGACGGCCGGTCGCCGGAGAATCTCGGCGCCCTGACCCCGGCGATGCGCGACGATCTGGTCGGCGCCTTCCACTGGCTGTTCCTGGCCGCCGCCGCCGGCCTCGCCCTCGGCTTCCTCTGGCTGCTGCTGATGGAGGAGCGGCCGCTGCGCGGCGGCGCCGCGGCCCATGCGAAAGAGGCTCTGGTCGAGTAGGGGCGGCCGGATCGTCTCAAGGTTGAGGACGATTGTCCTTTTCAGGCCCAAGCGCAGCGCATAACATCCTAATCGTCCAAACCGACCTGCGTATCGCATCCCGGCGCCGCCCTTCCCGGGCGCCGGGATGCACTTCCGCCGGACCGGCTATCCTTTCACTGCGCCGGCGGTGAGGCCGGAGACGATGCGGCGCTGGAAGATCATCACCAGCACGATCAGCGGCACGGTCACGACGACCGACGCCGCCATGATGTTGCCCCAGGGGATGTCGAACTGGGTGGCGCCGGAGATCAGGGCGATCGCCACCGGCACCGTCCGCACCTCGTTGGTCAGGGTGAAGGTCAGGGCGAACAGGAACTCGTTCCAGGCGGCGATGAAGGCCAGGAGGCCGGTGGTCGCCAGCGCCGGGCCGAGCAGCGGCAGGAACACCCGGACCAGGATCTGCCACGGCCTGGCGCCGTCGACGATCGCCGCCTCCTCCAGCTCGCGCGGCAGCTCGCGGATGAAGGTGGTCAGCACCCAGACCGAGAAGGGCAGGGTGAAGATCATGTAGCTGAGGATCAGCGAGCCGAGCTGGTTGTACAGCCCGGCCCAGCGCACCAGCTCGAACAGCCCGGTCAGCACCGCCACCTGCGGGAACATCGACACGGCCAGGGTCAGCATCAGGATGGTGCTGCGGCCGCGGAACCGCACCCGGCCCAGCGCATAGGCGGCGCTGACCGACAGCGCGAGGCAGATCAGCACGGTCGACCCGGCGACGATCAGGGAGTTGACGATATTGGTCAGGAAGGGCTGCTCGAGGAACACGCTGGCGTAGTTGTCGAGGGTGGGCGAGGGCGGCAGCAGGTCGGTGCCGAACAGCTGCTGGCCGCTCTTCAGCGACGAGATCACCGCCCAGTAGAACGGGAACACCGTGTAGAGGATGATCGCCGCCACCAGCACGTAGAAGAAGGTGCGGCCGATCCGGCGCCGGGAGGTTCTGCTCATCGTCGCCTCCTATTTGTCGAAGCGCACGCGGCCCGCCACCATCCACAGGGCGGCGATCACGGCGATGATGACGAACAGCAGGGTCGAGGCGGCGGAGCCGAAGCCGACATTGCCGAAATCGATGCTCTGCTGCCGGGCGAAGACCGACATGCTCATGGTGTTGATGCTGTTCGAGGTCAGGACGTAGATCAGGTCGAAGACCCGCAGCGAATCCAGCGCCCGGAACAGGATCGCCACCATCAGCGCCGGCCAGATCAGCGGCAGGGTGATGCGGGTGAAGACGCGCCAGGGCCGGATGCCGTCGACCTTCGCCGCCTCGTACACCTCGCTCGGCAGCATCTGCAGCGCGGCCAGGATCAGGAGGGTCATGAACGGCGTGGTCTTCCACACGTCGACCGCGATCACCGAGGCCATCGACAGGGCCGGGTCGGCGGTCCAGGCGATGCGGCTGGAGATCACGCCGAGCGACAGCAGCACCTCGTTCACCACGCCGTACTGGTCGTTCAGCATCCAGCCCCACATCTTGGCCGAGACGATGGTCGGGATGGCCCAGGGGATCAGCACCGCGGCCCTGAGCAGCCCGCGCCCCGGCAGATGGGCGTTCAGCGTCATGGCGATGACGAGGCCGAGGGCGGTCTCGATCGAGACCGAGATCACGGTGAACAGGATGGTGTTCCACGCCGACCGCCACCACACCGGGTCGACCAGCAGCCCCTGCCAGCTGAAGATGCCGCTGGTGTCGACGTCGTAGTCGACCGGCTTGTTCTGGTCGATGTCGTAGAACCTGCCTTCCTCCGGCTTCCACACCAGGTTGGCGCCGGTCGGGTCGTAGAACACGTAGTAGCCGCCCAGCTCGGCATCCCAGTCGGCGCGGTTCGGGCCGTAGAACAGGTAGTTGTCGAAGCCGACCAGCCGGGTCGGCTGCTCGGCCTTCAAGGTCGCGTCGGTGAAGCTCAGCGCGATGGTCCGCACCAGCGGCCAGCCGGCGACCAGCGTCAGCACCAGCAGCATCGGGACCAGGAACACCCAGGCGGCGCGGATGCGCTGCCGGCTGAGTCTCGAGACGGCCGGCTTGGCGGTGTGCGCGGAACGGGCCGGGGTCGAGGTGGCGACGGTCATAGGGTCCTCCCCGAAGTCAATGGCAGAGGCGCTCGATCAGCTCAGGTCGGCCGGGCTGGCCCTCTCGGCGGCGGATTTGTGTTGCCTCTCCCGCTGGCCGCGGGAGAGGTCGACAGCGCGCAGCGCTGGCGGGTGAGGGCTGGCCCAGGCCTCGACGAAGTCCCCTCACCCGGAGCCGCTTCGCGTCTCCGACCTCTCCCGCAAGCGGGAGAGGCAATCGGAGCAGCGTTGGCGGGATGCACGCGAGGGCCTGTCCTCACCAGCGGCCGCCGCGGCTCAGCCGGTTCAGCTCCTTCTGCAGCTGCGCCAGGTTGGCGGCGCCGTCGCCCTGCTTGGACAGGGTGTTGTGGACGGCGTTCCAGAACAGCGTCGAGACCTCGTTGTAGCGCTCGCCGGTGATCGCCGAGGGGCGCGCGACCGCGCTTTCGAAGGCGCCCTTCAGCTGGGCGAAGAAGGGCTGGGCCTTCAGCACGTCCGGGTCGTCGTACAGCGCCGGGATGGTGGTCTGGAAGGTGGCGTCGATGGCGCGGCGCTTCTGCTCCTCCTTGCCGGTCAGGTACAGGACCAGGTCGGCGGCCTCCTTCGGATGGGCCGAGTATTTCGACACCGCCAGGTTCCAGCCGCCGAGCGTCGCGGCGTGGCGGGCGCCCTCGCCGTCGCCCTTCGGCAGCGGGGCGGTGGCGATCTTGCCCTTGACCGGGCTGTCGCCGGAATTGACCAGCGAATAGGCGTAGGGCCAGTTGCGCATGAAGGCGGCGTTGCCGGACTGGAACACGCCGCGGGCGTCCTCCTCCATGTAGTTCAGCACGCCGTCGGGGGCGATGGTGCCGACCCAGGAAGCCGCGGTGTCCAGCGCCTTGGCCGCCTGCGGATTGTTGACCGTGATCTTGCCGTCCTGGCCGACGATGGTGCCGCCGCCGAAGCTGACGATCCATTCCAGCGCGTCGCAGGTCAGCCCCTCATAGGCCCGCCCCTGGAACACGAAGCCGAAGAAGCGGTCGTTGCCGGCCTTGCGCTCGCCCTCCTGGATGGTCTTGGCGCTCTCGGTCAGCTCGGTCCAGGTCTCGGGCACCTTCAGCTTGTATTTGTCCAGCAGGTCCTGGCGGTAATACAGCAGCCCCGCATCGGTGAACCAGGGCATGGCCAGCAGCTGGCCGTTGCGGGTCAGGCCCTGGATGATGCTGGGGAAGTGCTGGTCGATGGTGGCCTGGTCGACATAGGGCTTCAGGTCGACGAAGTGGCTGCCGATGATGGCGGGCCAGATGATGTCGATCTGGAAGACGTCGATGTCGCCGGACTGGGCGGTCAGGATCTGCTGGTAAAGGGCCAGCTGGTCCGAGGTCGATTGCGGGGCGGCGACGACCTCGACCGTGTTCCCGGTCTTCTCCGCCCACGCCTTGGCGCCCTGCTGGCATTGCGGCTGCTCGGCGCCGGCCGAGCCGCAGGAGATGGTGACCTTGACCCCCGCCGCCTGGGCGATGGTGCCTGTCAGGACCAGCGCGAGGGTGAGGGGAAGGATGGCGCTCCTCGACATGTCTCCTCCTTCTGCTTGTGGCAGCGGGAAGACCGGGCGGGTCCCCCGCGCTCGTCTTGGGCAAAGGGTGACTCGCCAGGGCGGCCCCTGGCGAGTCGAAATGAAATTATTCTTGAACCGAACGTTGTCAGGCCGCGCTTCGTTCCGGCTGCACCGCCTCGGCCGCCAGGGCGCCGAAGAAGGCGGCATAGGGCGGCAGCGCCACCCGGCCGCCGTCCAGCTTCGCCCCCAGCCCCGGCGCGTCGGTCGGCGCGATCTCGGCCGGCGGTGCGGTCCAGATCCGGGTCTCGCCGGTCAGGTTGAAGACGCAGAGGATGCGCTCATCCTCCAGCCGCCGCTCGAAGGCGAGGACACCGTCGGCGGTGTCGAGGAAGCGCAGCGATCCGGCGGCAAAGGCCGGGCGGCTGCGGCGCCATCGCAGGAACTGCCGGGTGAAGGCCAGGGTCGACTCGGGGTCGCCGGCCTGGGCGCCCACGGCCAGGCGGCGATGCGCCTCGGGGATCGGCAGCCAGGGCTCGGCGGTGGAGAAGCCGGCCTGGGGCGCCTCGGCCTCCCACGGCATCGGGGTGCGGCAGCCGTCCCGGCCCTTGTAGTCCGGCCAGAAGGTGATGCCGTAGGGGTCCTGCAGCCTCTCATAGGGCACGTCGGCCTCGGGCAAGCCCAGCTCCTCGCCCTGGTACAGGAAGGCTGTGCCGCGCAGCGAGGTCAGCAGCGCGATCAGCAGGCGCGCCAGTCTCGGGTCGGCCGCGGCGCCGCCCCAGCGGGTCAGGACTCGTTTGACGTCGTGGTTGGAGAAGGCCCAGGACGGCCAGCCGTCGGTGGTCGCCGCCTCGAAGGCGGTCAGCGCCGTGGCGATGTGCGCCGCGCTGAAATTGTCGTTCAGCAGGCTGAAATTGTAGGCGGTGTGCAGCAGGTCGGCCTGGACGTATTCCGCGGTCCGGCCGATCGGGTCGTCGTCGCCGATCTCGGCCACCGCCATCCGGTCCGGATAGCGGTCCATCAGCGCCCGCAGCCGGCGCAGGAACATCAGGTTCTCCGGCTGCGACTTGTCGTAGAGATGCAGCTGCATGTAGTAGGGGTTGTCCGCCCGGTCGTCCCCGGTCGGCGCCCGGTCCGCCGGCTTGCCCGGATTGTCGCGCAGCAGCCGGTCGTGCATGTAGAAGTTCGCGGTGTCCAGGCGGAAGCCGTCGGCGCCGCGCTGCAGCCAGAACTCCAGCGCCGCCAGCACCGCCTCCTGCACCTCTGGGTTGTGCAGGTTCAGGTCCGGCTGCTGCACCAGGAAATTGTGCATGTAGTACTGGCGCCGGCGGGTGTCCCACTGCCAGGCCGAGCCGCCGAAGATCGACAGCCAGTTGTTCGGCGGGTTGCCGTCCGGCTTCGGGTTGGCCCAGACGAACCAGTCGGCCTTGGGGTTGTCGCGGCTGGCCCGGCTCTCGGCGAACCAGGGATGCTGGTCGGAGGTGTGGCTGATCACCTGGTCGATGATCACCTTCAGCCCCAGGGCGTGCGCCTTCTCGACCAGCCGGTCGAAATCGGCCAGCGTGCCGAACATCGGGTCGACGTCGCGGTAATCCGACACGTCGTAGCCGAAATCCTTCATCGGCGAGGTGAAGAAGGGCGAGATCCAGATCCCGTCGACGCCGAGATCGGCGATGTAGTCGAGCCTGGCGGTGATGCCGGCCAGATCGCCGATGCCGTCGCCATTGGTGTCCAGAAAGCTGCGCGGGTAGATCTGGTACATCACCGCGCCGCGCCACCATTCGCGCATTCGTCCCCTCCGCCTGTCCGCCTGCATCCGAGCCGCGAGCTGCCGCTGCGTCGCGGTCCTCTGAATGCATTCAGTTTTTACAGTATCGAGGGTTTCTTGATCGATCAAGAGGGAGTCTTTAGGGTGGTCCCATGACGGACGGACCGGAGAAGCGGCGGGGCACGCTGCTGGACATCGCGGCGGCGGTCGGTGTGTCGCGCACCACCGTGTCGAACGCCTTCAACCGGCCGGACCAGCTGTCGGCCGAGCTGCGCGACCGGATCATGGCGGCGGCCCGGGCGATGGGGGGGCACGGGCCGAACCCGGCGGCGCGGATGCTGCGCACCGGCAAGGCGGAGGCGATCGGCCTGCTGTTCCACGAGACGCTGCCCTTCGCCTTCGACGACCCGGCGGCGGTCGGCATGCTGCGCGGCATCGCCAGCGCCTGCGAGAAGGCGCGCTCAGGCCTCCTGATCCTGCCGGCGGTGAAGAGCCCGGCCAGCCGCAGCGCCATCCACCGCGCCGCGGTCGACGGCTTCCTGGTCTACGGCTTCCTGAACGGGGCGGAGGCCTGGGCGCCGCTGCTGCGCCGGGGCCTGCCGGTGGTGGCGATCGACAACCAGGTGCCGGACGGCGTGGCCTTCGTCGGCATCGACGACCGCGGCGCCGCCCGGCGGGTGGCGCAGCACGTGGTCGGGCTCGGCCACCGCCGGCTCGGCATCATCACGCTGGAATCGGCGGTCGACGGCTATGTCGGGCCGCTCGACGCCGCGCGGCGGACGAAGATGACCTTCCGCACCAGCGTCGACCGGCTGGACGGCTATGTCGAGGCGATCGCCGCTGCCGGCATCGACCCGGATTCGGTGCCGGTGGAGGAGCGGCCGGCGTCGAGCGAGGCGTATGGCCGCGACGCGGCGCTGTCGCTGCTGCGCCGGCCGGACCGGCCGACCGCCATCCTGGCGATGTCCGACCGGCTGGCGATCGGCGCGATCGAGGCGGCGCGGTCGCTGGGCCTCAGGGTGCCGGAAGACCTGTCGGTCGCGGGATTCGACGACATCCCGCGCGCGGCGCTGGTGCGCCCGGCCCTGACCACGGTCCGCCAGCCGCTGTTCGACAAGGGCGCCGCCGCGGCCCGGCTGCTGCTCGACGCCGTCGCCGACGGCGCCACCATCCCGCCCGACCGCCACCTGCTGCCGACCGAGCTGGTCATCCGCGGTTCGACCCGGCCGCCGGGGTGAGGCGGGGCTGGAATCCTGTGCGCCATCACTGCACAATTCGTCCTCCCCCTCCCCTTGCGGGAGGGGGTAGGGGGAGGGGTGTTCTCACCGGCGTGCTCCGATGGCCGATTCCTTCGTCCGGTCCCTGCGGCAGAACCCGACCGAAGCTGAGCGCCTGTTATGGCGGCAGCTGCGCGGCAAGAAGATCGGAGACCTCCGGTTCCGGCGGCAGTTCAGGCTTGGCCTCTATGTCGTCGACTTCGTCTCCCTGCCGGCGCGCCTTGTGATCGAGGTCGACGGGGCGTCGCATGAGCTGACGGCCGAGGCGGACGAGAGACGGACGCGATGGTTGGAAGGCCAAGGGTTCCGGGTCATCCGCTTCACCAATGACCAGATCGTCGATCGCCTGCCGGATGTCGTCGATACGATTGCGGGGGTGTTGGCGGGCGGGCCGACGGATTTATCCTGAGGCCGGTTCGGGCGGCGGCGGACCCCCTCCCCCTACCCCTCCCGCAAGGGGAGGGGGAGGATGAAAGAGGGCGGGTCGTGACCAGAGCCCCCTCAGTTCGCCACCGCGCGCAGCACGGCGGGCTTCTTCGGGGCCTCGACCGCCTGCAAGCCCTCATAGATCGCGAGATAGTCCTGGGCCATGCGGCGGGCGGGGAAGCGCTGGTCGAAGACCTCGCGGATGCGGGCGTTCGACAGCTCGGACAGGCGCTGCACCGCCGCCACCGCGCCGATCTCGTCCTCGACGATGAAGCCGGTGACGCCCTCGTCGACGATCTCCGGCACCGAGCCTCGGTTGTAGGCCACGACCGGCGTGCCGCAGGCCATCGCCTCGATCATCACCAGGCCGAAGGGCTCCGGCCAGTCGATCGGCACCAGGAGGCCGATGGCGCCGCTGAGGAAGGCCGATTTCTGCGAATCGTCGATCTCGCCGATGAAGTCGACATGCGGCGACCGGGCCAAGAGCGGCTTGATCTCGGCGTCGAAATACTCCTGGTCGGCCTTGTCGACCTTGGCCGCGATCTTCAGCGGCAGGCCGCTCTTCGCCGCGATCTCGATCGCCCGGTCGACCCGCTTCTCCGGCGCGATGCGGCCGAGGAAGGCGAGATAGCCGCGCTCCATCGGCACCGGCGACAGCAGCTGCGCCGGCAGGCCGTGATGCACGGTGGCGATCCAGCCGGCCTTCGGCATCGGCCGGCGCTGGGCGTCGGAGATCGAGACCACCGGCACATGCGAGAAGGTCTCGAACATCGGGTGCAGCTCGGGCAGGTCCAGCCGGCCGTGCAGCGTGGTCACGAACGGCACGTCGCCGCGGCTGAACAGCGAGAACGGGAAATAGTCGAGATGACAGTGGACGATGTCGAACTCGTCCGACCGCCGGTACACCTGCTCGAACATGTGCATATGGGGCGCGATCCAGTCGCGCACCGAGGCGTCGAGCCGCATGGCGCGGGGCCAGCAGGCTTCGAGCTTGGCGGAGGTCACGGAATCGCCGCTGGCGAACAATGTGACGTCGTGGCCGAGGGCGACGAGCTCTTCCGTGAGAAAGGACACGACGCGTTCGGTGCCGCCATAGAGCTTGGGGGGAACCGCTTCGAACAGCGGGGCGACCTGCGCGATTCGCATGTGGATGGAACTCCCTCCGCAGATGGGGGTTTGTCTGACATCACCGGCGGCGCTGCGGCGCAACAATGCGGCGCTGCTCTTCTTCAGGTGCTTCCGCGGCAACGGGCACTCGATGACCACAGACAATCGGAACGGCAAAAGGTTCCGACTCCGGCTCGATAATGTTCTGTGGGGTGCGCATAGATCAGGTGCAGTGCAGCGATGCGCTGTCATCTGTCGGTGTGGCGCGCCAGGACTCTCAAGGCGGCGGAAGCACGCCGTCCGTGGTGGATGAAGACAACGCAGGAGATCTGATGGACATGACGGCGTCCACGCAGACTCGCACTCTCGAGGGATTCCGCAACCGGCCGATCGGCTTCATCCTGCACTATGTGCGGCAGGAGGCCGCATCGCATGCGGTGGTGATCGCTTCGGTCGTCGCCGCCGTCGCCTGCGGCATCGGCTCGCAATATGCGATCAAGCACCTGGTCGACGTGCTGGCCCTCGGCGCCTCCGGGGCGATCTGGCTGGCCTACGGCCTGCTGGTCGGGCTGATCCTGGCCGACAACATGCTGTGGCGGGTCGGTGGGTGGGTGGCCGCCCGGGCCTTCGTCGCCGTCACCGGCGCGGTCCGCCGCGACCTGTTCCGGCACCTGACCGGCCATGCGCCCAGCTATTTCGCCGACCGGCTGCCCGGCATGGTGGCGGGCCGCGTCTCGGCCACCGCCAACGCCATCTTCACCACCGAGAACACCTTCTCGTGGAACGTGCTGCCGCCGGCGCTGGCGCTGGTCGGCGCGATCTGCGTCCTGGCCTCGGTCGATCCGGTGATGGCCGGCACCCTGGTCGCGGCCGCGGCGGCGCTCTCCGCCTTCATCTACCGCCTGGCCAAGCGCGGCGGCCCGATCCACCGCGACTACGCCACCGAGGCCGCCAAGGTCGACGGCGAGCTGGTCGACGTGATCGGCAATATGGGCCTGGTGCGCCTGTTCGGCGCCACCTTCCGCGAGCAGGCGCGGCTGGCCGACCGCATCGGGGTCGAGCTTGCCGCCCGCCAGCGCAGCCTGCGCTACATGGAGCGGCTGCGGCTGATCCATGCCGCGATCACGGGCATCCTGACCGCCGGCCTGCTGGGTTGGGCCCTGCTGCTGTGGCAGGCGGGCCGGGCCACGCCCGGCGACATCGTGCTGGTCAGCTCGCTGGGCTTCGCCATCCTGCACGGCACCCGCGACCTCGCGGTGGCGCTGGTCGACCTGACCCAGCACATCGCCCGGCTGTCGGAGGCGATCTCGAGCCTGCTGGTGCCGCACGACCTGCCCGATGCGCCGCATGCCGAGCCGCTGGCGGCGCCCAAGCATGGCGGCGGCGTGCCGATCGCCTTCGAAGGCGTTCGCTTCGCCTATCCCAAGCGGCCGCCGATCCTGGACGGCTTCGACCTGCGCATCGAGCCCGGGGAGCGGGTCGGGCTGGTCGGCCTGTCCGGCGCCGGCAAGTCGACCGTGCTGACCCTGGTGCAGCGCTTCTACGACGTCGGGCTGGGCCGGATCCAGGTGGCCGGGCGCGACATCCGCGACCTGACGCAGGAAAGCCTGCGCCAGATCATCGGCGTGGTGCCGCAGGACATCTCGCTGTTCCACCGCAGCGTGCGCGAGAACATCCGCTACGGCCGGCCGGACGCCACCGACGCCGAGGTGCTGGCCGCCGCCGAGGCCGCGCATTGCCGGGAGTTCATCGAGGCGCTGCCGGAGGGCTTCGACACGGTGGTCGGCGACCGCGGGGTCAAGCTCTCGGGCGGCCAGCGCCAGCGCATCGCCATCGCCCGCGCCTTCCTCAAGGACGCGCCGGTGCTGCTGCTGGACGAGGCGACCTCGGCGCTGGACAGCGAATCCGAGCGCGCGGTGCAGGAGGCGCTGGACGACCTGATGCAGGGCCGCACGGTGATCGCCATCGCCCACCGCCTGTCGACGCTGCGGCGCTTCGACCGGATCGTGGTGATGGAGGCCGGCCGCGTCATCGACCAGGGCACCCCCGCCGCTTTGGCCGCCCGCCCCGGCGTCTACCGCACCCTGCTGCAGCGCCAGCTGGGGCATGCGGAGGAGGCGCATGCGGCGTGAGGCTTGAATAGCCGGCCTGCCTTCCTGTCCTTCCCCCTTGCCCCCTCCCGCAAGGGGAGGGGGAGGATGACAGGGCAAGCTGGAACCGGGGTCTCGACCATTCGCACCGCGTGCCCGCCATGCTATCCAGCGCATAGCGGCCGTCCGGGGCCGCGCCTCAGGGACGGATCCGATGCCACCGCTGGACCAGCTGCCGCGCCTCCGCCTGCAGCACGCGCCGACGCCGCTTGAGCCGTTGCCGCGGCTGACGGAGGCGTTGGGAGGGCCGCGGCTCTGGATCAAGCGCGACGACTGCACCGGCCTGGCGCTGGGCGGCAACAAGGTGCGCAAGCTGGAATTCCTGCTCGGCGACGCGCTGGCGCAGGGCGCCGACACCATCATCACCGCCGGCGGACCGCAGTCGAACCACGCCCGGCAGACCGCGGCGGCCGCGGCCCGGCTGGGCCTCGACTGCGTCCTGGTCCTGACCGACGCGGTGGCCGGGCGCGACCCCGCCTATCACTCGAGCGGCAACCTGATGCTCGACGAGCTGTTCGGGGCGCGGATCGAGC
Source organism: Inquilinus sp. Marseille-Q2685 (assembly GCF_916619195.1). NCBI lineage: Bacteria > Pseudomonadati > Pseudomonadota > Alphaproteobacteria > Rhodospirillales > Rhodospirillaceae > Inquilinus > Inquilinus sp. Marseille-Q2685. The sequence continues at coordinate 36,643 of NZ_CAKAKL010000006.1, read as the reverse complement.
TGCACCCCGGCACCGCCGACGCGGATGCCGAGATGGCGCGCGCGGCCGAGCAGTGCCGGGCGGAAGGCGGCACGCCCTATGTCGTCCCGGTCGGCGGGTCCAACGCGCTCGGGCTGATGGGCTATGTCGACGCGGCGCAGGAGCTGCTGCGCCAGGGCCGCGACCAGGGCGTCGCCTTCACCCATGTGGCATTGGCCAGCGGCAGCGGCGGCACCCAGGCGGGCCTGGCGCTCGGCCTCGCCCTCGGCGGCAGCAAGGTCCCCGCGGTCGGCTACTGCATCAGCCGCAGCGCGGCGGAGCAGCGGCCGAAGGTCGCCGGCCTGGTGCAGGCCGGGGCGGAGCTGCTGGGCGTGCCGGCTCCGCTCTCGGCCACGGATCTGGTGCTGGAGGACGGCGTGGTCGGCGAGGGCTACGGCCTGCCGACGGAGGGGATGGTCGAGGCGTTGCAACTGGCCGCCAGCCGCGACGCGATCGTGCTCGACCCGGTCTACACCGGCAAGGCGATGGCCGGGCTGATCGCCGGCATCCGCGCCGGCCGCTTCCGGCCCGACGACGTGGTGGTGTTCCTGCACACCGGCGGCTCGCCGGCTCTGTTCGCCTATCCCGAGACCTTCCCGATCCATTGGGGCGAATGAGCGATCCGGATCTGCCGCGCTGCGCCTGGGCCCATGGCGGGCCGGCGATGCTGGCCTATCACGACCGCGACTGGGGCACGCCGGAGCGCGACGACCGCGCCCTGTTCGAGAATCTCAGCCTGCAGGGCACCCAGGCCGGCCTGTCCTGGCGGCTGGTGCTGGAGCGGCGCGCGAACTATCGGCGCGCCTTCCACGGCTTCGACATCGCCCGGGTGGCGGCGATGACCGACGCGGAGATCGAGGCGCTGCTGGCCGATGCCGGGCTGATCCGCAACCGGGCCAAACTGAACGCGGTGCGCAGCAACGCCCGGGCGGCGCTGGCGGTGATCGAGGCCGAGGGCGGCTTCGGCCGCTACCTCTGGTCCTTCGTCGGCGGCGAGCCCCTGGTCAACCGCTGGACGACCCATGCCGAGATGCCGGCCACCAGCGGGATCTCCGACCGGATGAGCCGCGACATGAAGCGCCGCGGCTTCGTCTTCGTCGGCTCCACCGTCTGCTACTCGCTGATGCAGTCCGCCGGGCTGGTCAACGACCACATGGTCGGGTGCTTCCGCCATCCGGAGTTCGGGCGGTAGGGCGGCTGGGCCCTTGATCCCCACCGCCACCCGGCGCGAGGATGGGACATGGCGGAGACCAGGGCATTGCCGCCGGAGGCGCTGAAGGCGCTGTCCCGGCGGTCGGACGCGGCGGGCCTGCGGGCGCTGGCCCGGCATCTCGGGCTGATCGCGGCCGGCATCGGCCTGGTGCTGGCGGCGCGCGGCAGCCTGTGGGTCTGGCCGGCCATGGCGCTGCTCGGCGCCGCCGAGATCTCGCTGTTCGCCCCGTTGCACGAGACCACCCCCCGCACGCCGTTCCGCTCGCTCTGGCTGACCCGGCTGGTCGGCTGGGTCGCGGGATTCCTGCTGGTGCTGCCGCCGGAGGGCTTCCGCCTGTTCCACAGGGCGCATCACCGCCACACCCAGGACCCCGAGCGCGACCCGGAGCTGATCGGCGCCAAGCCGCTGACGCGCGGCCGCTACCGGCTGATCCTGACCGGCCTGCCCTATTGGGCCGGCCAGATCCTCGGCCTGCTGCGGACCGCAGCCGGCCGCGACCGCTCGCCCTGGATCCCGGCGGCCGACCGTCCGCGGGTGACGGCCGAGGCCCGGATCTATCTGCTGCTCTACGCCGCCGTGCCGGCCGTCAGCCTCGCCGCCGGCAGCGCCCTGGCCCTGCTGCTCTGGGTCGGGCCGGTGGTGCTGGCGCAGCCGCTGCTGCGCTGGGTGCTGCTGGCCGAGCATTCCGGCTGCGTCCGCAGCAGCGACCGCTGGGCCAACACCCGGACGACACTGGCCGGGCTGGTGCTGCGCCTCCTGTTCTGGAACGCCAGCTATCACACCGAGCACCACCTGGCGCCCGGCGTGCCGTTCCACGCCCTGCCGCGGATGCACGCTTTGGTCTCCGGCCGTCTCGCGGTGCTGTCGCCGGGCTATCCGGCGGCGCATGCGGAGATCCGCCGCACCCTGGCCTGATCGCTGTCGGGGGGCGCATCCGCGCCGGCCGCATCCGGCTCGTGCTGCCGGCGATGCGCGCTCGGGGCACGCAGCACCGCGCGAACGGGAGCTGCGTCGAGCCCGACCAGCTTCAAGGGAAGGGCAATGAGCTCGTAGTCGCCGGGCTCGACGTCGGCCAGCCAGAGATTCTCCAGGATTCTCAGATCATAGGCCAGGCACACCTTGTGCGACGGCAGGTCCTTCGACGTCTCCGGATCGATCGATGGGACATCCACGCCGATCAGGCGCGTTCCGCGCAAGGCCAGCCGCTCGACGGTGTCCGGCGCCAGTGAGCGGAACCCGGCGGGCCAGGCGGCGAGGTCCGCACGATCCATCAGCCGAAGGAGCAGCCGCTGCGGGGCTCCATCGAGCGCATCGGCGATGTCGTCGAAGCGGCAGAGCGGATCTTGGCCGCGGGCATCGATCACCCGGGCCGGTCCGATGAACGCGGCGAGGTCGAGCGCGTCGATGCTGGCGCCGCCCGCCTGGTAGTGGAGCGGTGCGTCGGCATGCGCGCCGCAATGGGTCGACATGGCGATCTCGGCGACATTGACCGGGCAATCCGGGCTGATCGCGAAGGTCTGCGCCGTTCGAAAGGCGGCGTCGCCCGGGAACACCCCCATGGCGACGTGCAACGGCGGCGAGATGTCGATCAGATCCGTCATAGTTCGGACCTCGCCTGCCAGAGTTCCGGGAACAGGACAACATCGAGCCTCTGGCGCAGAAACGGGACGCCCGCCGTGCCGGCGGTGCCTTGCTTGAATCCGATCACGCGCTCCACGGTCGTCATGTGATTGAATCGCCAGCGGCGGAAATGGCCTTCGAAATCCACCAGCTTCTCGGCGAGCTCGTAGAAATCCGGGTGGCGGTCCGGCTCGCGATAGACGGACACCCAGGCCGCAAGAACGCTTTCATCCGGGGGCGGGCGGGAGGAGATCCCGCTTTGGAGGGCGATCGGATCGATGGCAAAGCCGGAACGGGCGGGGGCGCGGATCGCCTCGTCATAGACGCTGGGGGATCGACGCACCGCCTCCAGCCTCGCATATGCGACGGGATCCTGCTCCGCCAAGCCCCGCGGGGCCGGAGCCTTGTTGCCGGCGATATACTCCAGCATCCGGTACTGATGGGATTCGACGCCGGACGATTGCCTGAGTTCGGCGCGGAACGCGGCATAGTCGCTCGGCGTCAGGGTGCGCAGGACGTCCCAGGCCGAATTCAACTGCTCCTGGATCCGGGCAACTCTGGAAAAGGTCCTGCAGGCAGATCGCAGCTCGTCGGCCGCGATCTGGCGGCAGGCGGCGCCCAGCTCATGGATCGCCAGCTTCATCCAGAGCTCGGAGGTCTGGTGCTGGATGATGAACAGAAGCTCGCCATGCGCCTGCGACAGCGGCTCCTGCGCGTCGAGGATTTTGTCGAGCCGAAGGTAGCTGCCATAGGACATCATCAAAATCCCTTCGCCATGCTTCCGCCACAGAGGATTTTGTTGCCTTGCCGATGCGCTGGCGGCCGAAGTGATAGCGGACCCGCGGGAGAGGCGGGCATTGCAAACCGTGATATCGCCATGCGCCATCGCGCGGATTCCCGGGCTTGATCCGGGGAAGACTCGGCGATCCAGGCCGGTGCGAGGGCTCCGGCACATCCGGTGTCAGCGATCGGCCTTGATGAAGTCCACGAAAGCCCGCAGCGGCGCCGGCATGTGGGTGCGGCTCGGATAGTAGAGGAAGGGGCCGGAGAAGCTCTGCCACCACTCCTCCATCACCGGCACCAGCGCGCCGCTGTCGAGATGCGGCCGCAGCACCTCCTCGAATATCGTGATCAGGCCCAGCCCGGCGACGGCGGCCGCCACCTCCATCTCGATCGAGTTGGCGATCAGCGGCCCGTCGGGGCTGATCCGGATCACCTGGCCGTCGCGCTCGAACTCCAGGCCGGCCAGCCGGCCGCTGGCGAAGCGGTGGCGGATGCAGGCGTGCTCCAGCAGGTCCTTGGGGTGGTGCGGCCGCCCGCGCGCAGCCAGGTAGGACGGGGCGGCGGCGATGACGAAGCGCTGCACCCGGGGGCCGATCGGCACGGCGATCATGTCGCGCTCCACCCGCTCCTCGTAGCGGATGCCGGCATCGAATCCCCCGGCCAGCACGTCGACGAAGCTGTCCTCCGCCGTCACCTCCAGCCGGATGCCGGGATGCGCCAGCAGGAACCGGGCCGCGATCGGCGGCAGGACGTGGCGGGCGACGATCGACGGCACGTTCAGCCGCAGAGTGCCCGTGGGGCTGTCGCGAAGGCCGTTCACCGCGTCCAGCGCGCCGGCGATCTCGCCCAGCGCCGGGGCCAGCCGCTCCAGCAGCCGTTCCCCCGCCTCGGTCGGGGTGACGCTGCGGGTGGTGCGGCTCAACAGGCGCACGCCCAGCCGGGCCTCCAGCCGCCGCAGCGCGTCGCTGAGCGACGAGGCGGAGACGCCGCGCAAGGCCGCGGCGCCGCGGAAGCTGCGGGCCCGGGCCACGGCGACGAAGGCATCGAGGTCGGACAGGTCGGGGCTGCTCACTGTGCGATTTCCCGTACGGCTTGTTCGCCACTGGCCGGATTATCGCACGAACCGCGCTTCCTCATATTCCCGATGTCGAAACCCTTCCTCCGCATCGGAGCTCACCATGCAGACCCACCCGCTCGGCGCCACCGGCCCGCAGGTCTCGGCCCTCGGCCTCGGCGCCATGGGCATGTCCCACGGCGTGTACGGCCCGGCCGACCGGGCCGAGAGCATCGCCACCCTGCACGCCGCGCTCGACGCCGGCATCACCCTGATCGACACCGGCGACTTCTACGGCTCGGGCCACAACGAGATGCTGATCGGCGAGGCGCTGCGGGCCAGCTCGAAGCGCGACGCCGCCATCCTCAGCGTCAAGTTCGGCGGCCTGCGCGACCCGGCCGGCGGCTGGACCGGCTTCGACGGCCGTCCGGCGGCGGGGAAGAACTTCCTGGCCTATTCGCTGCAGCGGCTCGGCGTCGACCATATCGACATCTACCGCCCGGCCCGCCTCGACCCCGCCGTGCCGATCGAGGACACCGTCGGCGCCGTCGCCGAGATGGTGCAGGCCGGCTATGTCCGCCACATCGGCCTGTCCGAGGTCGGACCGGAGACGATCCGCCGGGCCGCCGCGGTGCACCCGATCGTCGACCTGCAGATCGAGTATTCGCTGGTCTCGCGTGGCATCGAGGACGGCATCCTGGCGACCTGCCGCGAGCTCGGCATCGGCATCACCGCCTATGGCGTGCTGTCGCGCGGCCTGATCAGCGGCCATTGGCGGAAGGACAGCACGGACGCCAGGGACTTCCGCACCCACAGCCCGCGCTTCCAGGAGGGCAATGTCGAGCGGAACCTGGCGCTGGTCGAGGCGCTGCGGGCGATCGCCGAGGCCAAGGGCGTCACCGTGGCCCAGATCGCCATCGCCTGGGTGGCGGCGCAGGGCCGGGACATCGTGCCCCTGGTCGGCTCCCGCCGCCGCGACCAGCTGGCCGAGGCGCTCGGCGCGCTCGACGTGACGCTCACCGCGGACGACCTGGGCCGGATCGAGCAGGCCGTGCCCAAGGGCGCCGCCGCCGGCGACCGCTATCCGGCGCACGGCATGGCCAGCCTGGACAGCGAAAGGCCGCAGCGGGGGTGAGCGGGCCAGGGTGAGGGCGCGGCGATCCGTCCCTGGCGTTTCGCAGCAGGATCAGGCGATATGTCCGCATGGATATGATGGATGCCGACCCCATCGAGCCGATCGACGAGGCGATGATCAGGGCGCTGGTCCACGCCTTCTACGGCCGCGTGCGCGACGACGCGGTGCTCGGCCCCATCTTCGCCGGGGTGATCGGCGCCGACTGGGGCCCGCATCTGGCCAAGATGTGCGACTTCTGGTCCTCGGTGATGCTGCGCAGCGCCCGCTACCAGGGGCGGCCGATGCAGGCGCATGCCGCGGTCGACGCGCTGCGGCCGGAGCATTTCGCCCATTGGCTGGAGCTGTTCCGCGCCACGGCGCGCGAGGTCTGCCCGCCGCGGGCGGCGGCGCGCTTCATCGAACGGGCGGAGAAGATCGCCGAGAGCCTGCGCCTCGGCGTGATGTTCCAGCGCGGCATCCTGCCGGACGCCCCGGCGCGCCGCGCGGGCTGAGGCCGGCTTAACGCTTCGCCAGGAGAGCCGCGATCGCGAAGCCGGCGCCGACCACGGCCAGGCCGCCGGCCACGGCGACGATGGTGAAGGCGACGGAGAGATCGCTGCCCGAAGGGCCGAACAGGGCCAGCAGGCTGGCGCCCAGCCCGGTCAGGGAGATGCCGCCGACGGTCAGCAGCGACTGCAGGTCGGACGGGGTCTCCGCTGCGGCGCTTTTCGCGCGGCCTTCGGTGCGCGACAGGTCCATGTCTCTCTCCAGGCGGGCCGGCCGGGCCGGCGCTGCCGTCTGCATTATGTCAGATGTGTCGACCCACAGATAGGGCGGCGGGGGCGCGGCGTCAGCCCCCGACCTTGGACCAGTAGGCCCCGTAGAATGCAGACCAGCCCAGCGCGGCCAGCAGCAGCCGCACCCGGACTGGCTGGATCCGGCGGGGCAGGGCGGGCGTCAGCGAATGCAGAGCCGCCCCGGCCGCGGCCAGTGCGACGAAACGCGGCAGCCGTACCAGCGGCGTCAGCAGCGCCAGCTCCCAGACCGGGATGCCCAGGCCCGGCGCGCTGGCCGCGGCGATCTTGTAGGGCACGCCGCTCAGGCTCGCCTGGATCAGCACCCCGGCCAGGCCGGCGGCGGAGTCGGTGCCGGCCATCGTCGCCTGCAGCCGGGCGATCATGGCGGACGGGATCGCCGGCACCGCGTCGACCAGGGCGACCGCCGTCTCCGGCGCGTGGCTGGCGAAGACCGCCAGCGCGGTGCCGCCCAGCGTCGCCCCGGCGGCGGCGGCCAGGGCGGCGCGCAGCCCCGCCTGCCAGCCGCGGGCCAGCGCGATCAGCGACACCGGCACGTCCGGCACCACGAAGAACAGGCTGGCCTCGGCCACGCCCCAGACAAATGCCAACAGGGTGAGAGATTGCAGGCGATCTCTCAGTCCCATTCCGGGAACCTCGTGCCTTCGATCAATTTGGCCATCGCCGCCTCCAGCGCCTCGACGAAGGCGTCCGTGTCCTCCGGCCTGTCGGCCAGCGGCGGGCCGACGAAGGCGTCGCAGAAGAACGGCACCGGCAGGAAGGCGCCGCGCGGCAGCACCTTGCCCAGCCCGTGCAGATAGACCGGCACGATCGGCACCTCGGGCCGCCGCCGGGCCAGGTGGCAGATGCCCTTCTTGAAGCGCTGCAGCCGCTCCGGCTCGCCGCGCGACCCCTCCGGGAACAGGATCAGGATGCAGCCCCGGTCCAGCGCCTCGACGCAGCCGGTCAGCGGGTCCTCGCCGCGCTCCCGCGCATGCCGGTCGAAGGGCAGGATGCCCATGCAGTTCAGCGAGAACCAGGCCATCGCCCGGCTGCTCAGGAAATAGTCGGCCGCCGCCACCGGCCGCACCTTGTGCAGGATCCGGCTCGGGAACAGCGAGGTCAGGGCGACCGTGTCGGCATGGCTGTTGTGGTTGGCGACGACGATCGCCGGCCCCGTCATCGGCAGCCGCTCGCGGTTGCGGACATGCAGGCCCACGAACAGCAGCATCAGGGGCTTGGTCACCAGCCAGTGGAACAGCAGCCGCCACATCTCAGTAATAGAAGTAGCGCATGAAGTGGAAGAACAGCGGCGCGGCGAAGATCAGGCTGTCGATCCGGTCCAAGACGCCGCCATGGCCGGGGATCAGCGTGCCGGTGTCCTTGATGCCGATGTCGCGCTTGACGGCGGAGACCGTCAGGTCGCCGAAGAAGCCGCTGACCGCCATCAGCGCCCCGGCCGCCAGCGCCATGGGCAGCGACAGCGGCGCCAGCAGCGGCCCGATCAGCCCCGCGACCACGGTGGTGGTGACGAGGCCGCCGGCGAAGCCCTCCACCGTCTTGTTCGGGCTGACCGAGGGCGCGATCCTGTGCCGGCCGAAGATCCGGCCCCAGACATACTGCGCGACGTCGTTCCCCTGGGTCAGGATCAGCAGGAGCAGCAGCAGCCCGGCGCCGCCCGGCCCGGCCTGGCCCTCCTCCGGCAGCACGAACAGATAGGCGACGTGGCCGATGGCGAAGACGCACAGCATCAGGCCCCAATGGAGGGTGCCCAGCGCCCGCAGGAATCCCGTCACCTCGCCGCGCAGCACCATCATCGCCGGCACCACCATGAACAGGTAGACCGGCACCCAGATGATGAAGAAGCCGTACTGCTCCCCGGCGATCCACCACCATTGCGTCGGGATGGCCAGATAGGCGATCAGCAGCACCGCCCGGTCGGCCCGCCGGGTCGGCACCACCGACAGGTACTCCTTCAGCGCCAGATAGCTCACGACCGCCAGCACCACCAGCACCGCGATCGGGTTCAGCACCAGGGCGATGCCGCCGGCGATCACGATCACCCACCAGGACCGGATGCGCAGCTTCAGCTCGGTCCAGTCGCGCTGCGGCTGGCTGCGGCGCAGGAACAGGACGGCGGCCTCGGCCGCCAGCAGCACGGCGATCAGCGCGCCGAGCGCCCAGGCGACGGTCGGGTCGATGGAGAAGGGAAGGGTCATGCCCCGATCTCCGCCAGCGCCGCGCGGACGCGGTTCAGGATGGTCAGGATCGACAGCAGCAGCAGGGCCGCCAGCACCAGCGGCATCCACAGCGGCGGGGCCAGGACCTGGAAGAAGGCGGCGACGGCGAGGATGGAGAAGGTCAGCGCCCGGTCGGACTTGCCGAAGGGCCCGTCATAGCGCCGGCCGGCGCCGATGGTCCGGGCGGCGATGCCGGCGGCCGCGCCGATCACCGCCAGCAGCACGGTCAGCACCACCAGCCAGGGCGGCGCCGGCAGCAGCAGCGCCAGCGGCAGGTAGAGGGCCGCGTCCGACACCATGTCGCCGATCTCGTTCAGCAGGGCGCCCAGCGGCGTCGGCCGGAAGAACTCCCGCGCCAGCATGCCGTCGATGGCGTTCAGCGCCATGCGCAGCAGCAGGAAGGGCGGGTACAGCAGCAGCAGCCAGGACCAGCCGGTGGCGGCGACGGCCAGCCCCAGCAGGACCGACAGGCCGGCCGCCGCCAGGGTCACGGCGTTGGCGCCGACGCCCCTCTCCGCCAGCCGCGCGGCGGCCGGACGCAGCAGCGCCTGGAATTTCGGCTTGATGTCGTACAGCGATGGCATGAACCCCCCGGTCCGCATCATGTCGGCGCAGCATGCCGATGCCATCGTGGCGGAAGCGGGGCGGTCACGCGGCGAGCCGGCGCCCTAACAGGATCATGCCCGCCCCGCCCAGGCACAAGGCCGCGCCGAGCAGGTCGAAGCGGTCGGGCCGGCTGCCCTCCACCGCCCACAGCCAGGCCAGCGAGGCGGCGATGTAGATCCCGCCATAGGCGGCATAGGCCCGCCCGGCGAAAGCGGAGTCGACCCGGGTCAGGGCCAGGGCGAAGAGTATCAGGCTGGCGGTCCCCGGCAGCGCCCACCAGGGGCTGCGGTCCAGCCGCAGCCAGGCCCAGAAGGCGAAGCAGCCGGCGATCTCGGCGAAGGCGGCCAGGATAAAGGCGAGAATCGAGGTCATCTGCGGCCCGATGCTGCCGGGCCGCATCCGGGTTTGACAAGCTCGGCCGGGCCGCGCAGCCTCGCCGCGGACCATCGCCCGTGAAGGACAGTTTTCCGATGTCGACCGTGATCACGCCGCCGCCGCAGATTCTTGTCCCGGTGCTAGGCAGCGACGCCGCCTTTCCCGTCGGCCGCATCTTCTGCGTCGGCCGCAACTACGCCGCCCATGCCCGCGAGATGGGCCACGATCCGGACCGGGAGCCGCCCTTCTTCTTCGCCAAATGGGCCGATGCGGTGGTGCCGACCGGCAGCACCATTCCCTATCCGGCGGCGACCCGGGACCTGCATCACGAGATCGAGCTGGTGGTGGCGATCGGCGCCGGCGGCACCGACATCGCCGCGGAGCGCGCGCTCGGCCATGTCTGGGGCTACGGCGTCGGGCTCGACATGACCCGCCGCGACCTCCAGGCCGAAGCCAAGAAGCTGGCTCGGCCCTGGACCATGGCCAAGTCCTTCGACCAGTCGGCGCCGCTCTCGGCGCTCAGGCCCGCGGCCGAGATCGGCCACCCCTCCGCCGGCGCGATCTGGCTGAAGATCAACGGCGAGACCCGCCAGTCCGGCGACTTGGCCGACCAGATCTGGCCGGTGCCGGAGATCATCGCCCATTTGTCGCGGCTGGTGGCGCTGCGCCCCGGCGACCTGATCATGACCGGCACGCCGGACGGCGTCGGACCGGTCAGGCCGGGCGACCGGCTGGAGGGCCATGTCGACGGCGTCGGCGACCTCGCGGTGACCTACCGCTGATGCCCGGGGCCGGCGACGACCTTGCCGCGGCGCTGGCCGATGCCTGGGAAAGGCTCGGCCGCGCCACCGGCGTGCGGCGCCGCACCCTCGGCCGGGTCGGTTTCGCGACCATCGATGCCCGGGGCCGGCCGGCGCTACGCACGGTGGTGCTGCGCGCGGTCGACCCGGCCGGGCGGCGGCTCGAATTCCACACCGATGTCCGGTCGGTCAAGGTCGCGGAGATCGGGGCCAACCCGGCGGCGTCGCTGCTGCTCTACGACCCCGGGGAGGAGGTGCAGGTCCGGGCCGAGGGTCGGGCGGAGCTGCTGCCGCCGGGACCCGATCTCGACGACGCCTGGACGGCGACTCCGGGCCCGGTCCGCGCCGCCTACCGCATGCCGGGCCCCCCGGGCACCCCGATCGCCGACCCCGCCCTGCCGCCGCCCTCGACCGGCTGGACGGAGGAGGGGCGCGAGAATTTCGCGGTGATCGTGCTGGCGGTCGACCGCATCGACTGGGTCCGCCTCGTTCCCGGCGCCGACCGCCGCGCCCTGTTCGACTGGACCGGCGGGACGCTGCAGGCGAGCTGGCTGATTCCCTGACTGCCTCTCAGCTCCAGGGGCTCACCGGGTTCATCCCTATGACCGGACTATTGGTCCGATCGGTCGTAATGGCAAGCTGGAGTCAGCCGGCGGCCCCGATCTCGCAGGCCCGGACGACGTTCGGCAGGTAGCCCCGGCAGAAGTCGAGATAGGCCCGGACGATGGCCGACGGGTGGCGGTGCGGCGGATAGACCAGATGGATCGGCCATTCCGGCAGCGGGTGCCGCGGCAGCAGCGGCACCAGGCGCCCTTCGCGGATCGGTCCCGCCGCCAGGAAGGGCGGCAGCTCCGTCACCACGTCGCCGGCGAGCGCGCGGCTGCACAGAAGGTGGTAGTCGTTGGCGGTCAGCATCGCTTTGGGCACGATCACATGCCTGTCCACGTCCCAGCGGGCGGGAACGTCGATCCGCGTCGACCACACCGCGCAGGGAAAGCGATGGAGATCTTCGGGCTCCGCCGGCAGGCCGAGGCGCTCCACCAGCGCCGGGCCGGCGACCAGCACGTTGCGGAAGGACAGGACGCGCCGCGCCACCATGGCGTCGTGGACGATCGCGCCGACGCGCAGGGCGACGTCGATGCCGTCCTCCACCAGGTCCATGCGCCGCTCGGTCGAATAGACATGGACCTGGATGTCGGGATAGCGGCGCTGGAAGGCCGCCAGCAGGTCCCACCACGGCTCGAAGGTCTGGGGCAGCGACAGCCTCAGGCGCCCCTTCAGCCGGGCCTGGTCGCTCACCACGGCCTGCTCGGCCTCCTGCAGCGCCTCGATCCCGCGGCCGGCGTGCTCGTACAGCCTTGTGCCGGCCTCGGTCAGCCTCGTGCCGCGCGCCGAGCGCTCCAGCAGCTGCACCTTCAGCTGTTGCTCCAGCTCCCGGATCCGGCGGCTCAGCGTCGGCAGCGGGATCCCGAGGCGGGCCGCCGCCGCCGAAAGGCTGCCCGCCTGGGCGACGGCGACGAACATGCGGGCGGCGTTGAGATCCATGCCCGAAGCCTATCATATCTGGTAGGCAGATTGTCATCCGCGCCTGTTCCTTTCCGTATTTGAGGGATCTAGATAGCGGTGCGTCCGAAAGACCGGCGTCACCTGGAAGCACCATGACGAAGACCAGCACGAGGATCTTGGCCGCCATGTCGCTCGCAATGGCGGGTTCCGCCGCATCGGCCCAGACGACGGCATCACCGGCCGAGCCGGTCACCGTCGCGAGCTACAGCCGCGCCCAGACCGATGTCTATTTCGCCGGCGCGGTGAAGAACGGCGCCTTCGGCAAGTTGCAGCACGGCCGCGAGCTCGCGCGCCCGGACCAGCGCAACGCCATCATCCGGCCCAACCGCGACACGCTGTATTCCTTCGGGGTGTTCGATCTCGATGCCGGCCCGGTGACGATCACGCTGCCGGACGGGGCCAGGCGCTTCATGGGGCTGCAGGTCGTCAACCAGGACCAGTACACTCCGGCCGCCTTCACCGGCGCGGGCACCCACACCCTGACCCGGCAGATGGTCGGCACGCGCTACGGCATCGTCGTCGTCCGCTTCCTCGTCGATTTCGCGGACGAGCAGGAGGTCCGGCGGGTCCACGCCCTGCAGGACCAGATCGAGGTCCGCCAGGACAGCCCTGGCACCTTCGAGGTTCCCGATTGGGACGACGCCAGCCTCAGGAAGGTGAAGGCCGCGCTGCTGCAGCTCGGCACCACGATCTCCGATTCCTGGCGCATGTACGGCGCGAATGAAAGCGAGGTCGACCCGGTCAAGCACCTGATCGCCAGCGCCATGCTCTGGGGCGGCAACCGCGAGACGGACGCGCTCTACCTGCCGATCACGCCGGCCCGGAACGACGGCAGAACCGTCTACAGGCTGACGGTCGGGGATGTGCCCGTCGATGGCTTCTGGTCGCTCACCGTCTATGACGCCGAAGGCTACTTCCAGCCGAACCCCTACGATGCCTATTCGGTCAACAGCCTCACCGCGAAGAAGGGCCCGGACGGCAAGGTCACCATCCAGTTCGGCGGCTGCGACGGCGAGATCCCGAACTGCCTGCCGGTCACGGAGGGGTGGAACTACACCGTGCGCCTCTTCCAGCCGCGGGCGGAGATCCTCGACGGCACCTGGCAGTTCCCCCTGGCGCAGCCCGAGAGCTGAGGGGCGCCTTGCCGGCCTATGCGCGGCTTCATCGGCGCCTTGTTCCGGATCGCCTGAAGCGTCACGCCCCGGCGGACACGCCGTATCGCTGGAAGTGCCGGCGCAGCAGCCGGGCGTTGCGGCGGTTGGCCTTCAGCCCGAGATCCAGCAGGTCGCCCAGCACCGGCACGCTGCCGAGGGCGACGTCCAGCGCGACGTTGCCGGCCATCATCGCCAGCACCCGGTTCGGCGCGCCGAGGCGCCGGGCCTGCAGGATGAGCCAGGCGGAGACCAGCCCGCCGGCGACGTCGCCCAGCCCCGGCACCAGCCCGATCACGGAATCGAGCCCGAAGCGCCAGCCCAGCAGTGGCAGGCGCCAGCGCGAATCCATCAGGCTGGCGAGGCGGTCGAGGCGGTCCAGTTCGGCGGCGTGGTCCAAGGCGCGGTCCTGCGATGTCGGCCGGCGGATGAGATGGGGGGCGGCCGGGCGAATGTCCATCCCGCCCGGTCGGTCGGCCGCAAGGACTGGATCAAGCTTTGGAGAATTTTGCTCGAATTATTGAAATAGGAAGCAATGCGGCTGCGTGATAGGCTGCTTCTCCATTGAATATTCCAATATTTGGCCAGTAGGCCGGCTTCTGTTCTGCGTCGATTGCTTTGGCAAAAGCGCCGGTTGGGGAGGCGTCATGCAAAAGGTCATGGGCTCGGCCGATCGGGGCCGGAAGAGATGGCATGGAGCCGTGCGCCGTTGCTGGGCCGGCCTGCTCGCGGCCGTCGCCATCGCCCTGTTCGCCCATCCGGGCCTCGCCGCCCCGGCCCGCTGCACCGCCGAGCAGCCCCAGCCGCTGGTGCCGACCGACCCGGCGCTGTGCCGCAGCCTGCTCGCCGCGGTGCGGACCCCCTCGGCCCTGCCGCTCGACCAGTACGAGGCCAAGCTCGACCAGTTCTTCGGCAATTACTGCCACCGCGACCCGGCGTCCGGCTGGCGCCGCGACAAGCATGTCCGCGACGCCGGCCCGTTCACCGCGACCCTGGCGGCCGGCGCCTGGCAGGGCAAGGGCTTCGGCACCCATACCCCGGTGGTGATCTGGTACTCGCCCGACATGGCCGACTGGCTGGTCCGGTACCGCTCCGGCGAGTCCGCCGGGGCGAACCCGCCACCCCCGGTGCCGGACGGCGCGATCATGGTCAAGGAGATGTTCCCGTATCCCGGAGCCGCCTGTGCCGATGTCGACCCGCTGAAGCTGTACCCGACCTCCGGCGCCGCGGTCATGATCCGCGATGGCAAGGCCTCGCATGACGGCTGGTTCTGGGGCTGGTACGGCTTCGGGCCGAATGGCGGCTGGTCGCCGGACTGGCCGCCCAGCCCGAACAACGGCCTGGGCAACATGGGCTTCGCCCAGTACTGCATGAACTGCCACGCCTCGGCCAAGGACAACCTGACCTTCGCCTCGCCGCGCAACATCGAGGGCGAGCCGGGGCGGCCGCTGGTCTATCTCAGCCAGTCCTGGTTCACGGCGCCGTCGCCGCCGGACCATCACCGCGAGGTCACCCTGCCGCCCGACGAGGTGAGCCGGCTGGGCGAGCCGCTGTACCAGGCCGACAAGGCGGTCGACCGGGCCCTGCGCGCCTATCTGCTGAAGATGCCGGGCTGGGACACGGTGCCGATGATGCCGTCGGCGACCTACGACAACAGCTGGGTCGGCGCCGGCGGCCCGCGCGCGGCGGACCAGTTCGTCACCTCCACCCAGTGCCTCGGCTGCCACGACGCCGGCAGCACCGGGCTGCAATTCGACATGACGGTGCCGAACCCGCATGGCGACACCCTGTTCAACCTGTCGCCCTACGGCACCTGGCGCAGCTCCCCGATGGGGCTGGCCGGGCGCGACCCGTTCTTCTTCGCCCAGCTGGCCAGCGAGACGCAGACCTTCCATCCCGAACCGGGCATGAAGGGCCTGGTCGAGAACACCTGCCTCGGCTGCCACGGCATCCAGGGCCAGCGGCAGTTCCACATCGACACGGTCCCGGCGGCCGACAAGTGCCTCGACTTCACCCGCGACATGGTGAACGCGGTGCCCTGGCCGGACGGCAACCCGACCGCGGCGCACGTGAAATACGGCGCGCTCGCCCGCGACGGCATCTCCTGCACCGCCTGCCACCGCATGGCGCTGGGCCCCACCGCGGCCGGCGTCGCCGACGCGCCGGAGAACGCCTGCATCGCCGAACGCCAGCAGTTCCTGAACCCGGACAACACCGGCTTCGCCCGCACCTTCACCGGCAGCTTCCTGGTCGGCCCGCCCGACACGCTGATCGGCCCGTTCGAGGCGCCGCAGGTGAAGCCGATGCGGAACGCGCTCGGCATCACGCCGCGGCACGACACGGCGATCAGAAGCTCCGAGGTCTGCGGCAGCTGCCATACCGTGCACCTGCCGGTGCTGCAGGACGGCAAGACCATCACCCATATCTACGAGCAGACGACCTATCCGGAATGGGCCTTCAGCGCCTATCGCACCGGCACCACCCCGGACGGCCCGCTGCCGCAGGGGGCCGGCAGCCTGGCCCAGTCCTGCCAGGGCTGCCATATGCCGTCGAAGGCGGCGGACGGCACGCCGATGCGCAGCAAGATCGCCAGCATCCAGGAATACAGCACCTTCCCGGAGGCCGAGAACAACCTCGGGCCGGAGGACATCGACCTTGAGGTGCGCGACGGCTTCGCCGCCCACACGCTGGTCGGCCTCAACGTCTTCCTGATCAAGATCGCCCAGCAATTCCCCGACGTGCTGGGCATCCCCACCTCGGACCCGATGCTGACCCGTGGCGTCGACCCGCTGGTGCGGACCGAGCAGGCGATGCTCGACCTGGCCGGCAACGGCACCGCGGAGGTCGCCGTGACCGGCGTCTCCACCTCCGGCGGCACGCTGCGGGCGACGGTGACGGTGCGCAGCGAGACCGGCCACAAGCTGCCCTCCGGCGTCGGCTTCCGCCGCGCCTTCCTGGAGTTCCAGGTGCTGGACCGTGAGGGAAACACGCTCTGGGCCTCGGGCCGCACCAACGCGGCCGGCGCCCTGATCGACCCGTCCGGCACCCCGCTCGATGGCGAATACTGGTGGACCGACGACTGCACGTCCCGCATCCAGCCGCAGGCGCGGCTGCACCAGCCGCACTACCAGACCATCACCGCCCAGGACCAGGCCCAGATCTACCAGGAGCTGGTGTCGACCCCGCCGCCGGACGCCACGGCCGCGATGTGCGGCCCGGGCACGATGCCGCAAGGCATGCTGACCACCAGCTTCCTGTCGATCTGCAGCACGGTGAAGGACAACCGCATCCTGCCGCACGGATTCCTGCCGCTGGCCGAACGCACCGAGATCGCCAAGGCCCTGGGCGCGACCGAGGACCTGGCCCGGGAGGCCGGCCCGACCGGCGTCGACGGCGACCCCGACTACGTCGCCGGGGGCGGCGACAGCCTGGTCTACGAGGTGCCGCTGTCCGACCTGCCGGCCGGCAGCCGCCCGGCCGCGGTGCAGGCGACGCTCTACTACCAGGCGACGCCGCCCTTCTACCTGCAGGACCGCTTCTGCACGGCGAAGGGCGACGATCCGGAGCGGCTGAAGTTCCTGGTCGGGCATCTCGACACCGGCGGCACCCAGATCGCCGGCTGGAAGCTGCAGGTCGTCTCCAGCGGCCAGGTGGCGGTGCCCTGAGGCGGTCCGGATTCCGGAGCGCCCGCGCGGCTTGGCCGTGCTAGGGTGCCGCCATGGCGGGATATGGTCAGTTCTGCGCGGTGGCGCGCGCGCATGAGGCGCTGGGCGGGCGCTGGACCCTGCTGGTGGTGCGCGAGCTGCTGTGCGGCAGCCGGCGCTTCAACGACATCCGCCGCGGCATCCCGCGGATCTCGCGCACCATGCTGTCGGAACGGCTGCAGGAACTGGCGGCGATCGGCGCAGTCGAGCGCATCGAGGGCGGGCAGGGGCCGGAATATGTCCTCACCGAGGCGGGGCGGGAGCTGGCGGGGCTGGTCGGCGCGCTCGGCCACTGGGGCCAGCGCTGGCTGCCGAGGCAGGCGGAGGCGGAGGATCTCGACCTCGAGCCGCTGCTGGTCGACCTGCGCCGGCGCGTCGATTTCGAGGCGCTGCCGCGCGATCCGCTGGTGGTGCGCTTCGAGATCCGCGGCCACCGGCCCCGCTTCCTGCTGCTGACGCCGGCCGAGGCGTCGCTGTGCACGCACAATCCGGGCTTCCCCGAGCCGCTCCGCGTCCACGCGCCGCTGTCCGCCCTGGTGGCGTGGTGGCGCGGCGACGCCGGCTTCGCCGAGGCGCGGCGGATGGGCCTCGCGGTGGAGGGGCCGCGGGCGCTGGTCCGCGCCTTCCCGGGCTGGTTCCGGCGCTACCAGCTGGCCGACGTCAGGCCCGCGGCGCCCGTCCGGGCGGCGCTCGGCGCATGACCGTCCGGATCGTCCGCCTCGGCGGTCCGCGCCATCCGGGCGAGGGCACGCGGATCGGCACGGTCCGGCGGCTGCCGCGCGGCGTGCCGAAGGCGCGCTATGCCGCCGACGACTGGTTCGACGTCTGGTATCCGGAGCTCGCGCCCAGCCCCGAATTGCTGGCACAGGGCAGGGCGGTGCGGACGGAGGCGGACTGGACCGCCTTCGCCCGCGCCTTCCGGGCCGAGATGGACCGGCCGGCCCCGCGCCGCACCCTCGATCTGCTGGCCGCCCTGTCGCATGGCGCCGATTTCTCGCTCGGCTGCTACTGCGCGGACGAGGCCCGCTGCCACCGCTCCGTGCTGCGCGCCCTGCTGCAGGACCGCGGCGCCGCCCTCGGCTGACGGTCCGGATTCCGGACCCCATCGGCGTCCGCTTCCGGGCCATCGTCCGCCGGTGCCGGATGACGGGAGCGACCCATGCCGATCGACGCGCTGCTGGCGCTGTGCCTCTTCGCCTTCGTGACCTCGATCACGCCGGGGCCGAGCAACCTGATGCTGCTCGCCTCCGGCGCCAATTTCGGCCTGCGACGCACCCTGCCGCAGGTGGCCGGCATCACCCTCGGCTTCACCGCGCTGCTGCTGGCGGTCGGCTGCGGGCTCGGCGCCGTTCTGGCGGCATGGCCGGCGCTGCACACCGGCCTTCGGCTCGCCGGCGCCGCCTATCTGCTGCATCTCGCCTGGCGCATCGGCCGGTCGCGCGCGTTCGGCCAGGGCGGGACCGCCGCGCGGCCGCTGACTCTCTGGCAATCGGCCGCCTTCCAGTGGGTCAACCCGAAGGCCTGGGCGGTGGCGGCGACGGCGATGGCGGTCCATGCCGGCCCCGGGTCGCCGTTCGCCTCGGTGCCGCTGGTCGCCGCCGCCTTCGCCCTGGTCAACCTGCCCAGCATCCTGGCCTGGGCCGGCTTCGGCCTGGCCCTCCGCGGCCTGCTGGCCGACCCGGCCCGGCTGAGATGGTTCAACCTCGCCATGGCCGCGCTGCTGGCGGCGACGCTCTGGCCGATGCTGGCGTGAGGACCGGCGTCCTCGAAAATCCCTCGCTCCGACACAGTGTCGCCGGAATGGCGGGCGACCCTCGGCCGTTCCTCCACGGTCGCCGCTGCGGGCGGCCATGCCGGCGCCGGCCGAACGCATGGACGGCACCGGACGACCTGCCTGGGGGTGGATGCCGGCCGAATGCGGATGGAGGGGCTGCTTCATGGACCAGGATGACCGATCCCCGGCGGAGGGCCGGCCGGAGACCGACGGGCCGGCGATCGAAGGCTGGTCGCCTGCGGCCATCCGGCATCTGCTGTCCTACGGCCAGAGCCTGTCGGGCGGCACCCAGGGCCGGCCGGCGCTGAGCCTGGCCCAGCCCTACGCCAACATCACCTGGGAAGGGCCCGGCGGCCAGGGGCCGCGCCATTACGGTCCCTACGACGCGGTCAAGCCGCTGGTCGAGGACGAGGTCAACTGGCCCACCGCCAGCAGCGCCGCCAACCAGGGCGAGACGGTCTGTTCGGTCTGGGCCAACGGCCTGGTCGAGCGCTATGCCGACGAGGACGGGATCGCGCCCGGCGGGCAGGACTGGTGCTACCTGGCCTCGGCCCCCGGGCTCGGCTCGGCGGCCATCGCCCAGTTCGTGCCCGGCACCGAGCAATACGCCCGGCTGATGGCGTCGGTCGCCGGGGGCGTTGCCGTCGGGGCGGCCCGCGGCGCGACCTACGCCTATGAATGCACCGGCTGGATGCAGGGGGAGCGCGACGATTTCCTGCAGACGCCGCGCGCCCTCTACGCCGCGACGCTGATCCAGCTTGAGGCCGACATCGCCCGCGACGCAACGGCGGTCACCGGCCAGCCCTGGCGGCCGCTGTTCATCTCGTACCAGACCGCGGCCTGGCGCTTCTACGGCCACGCCCGGCCGATCGCGGCCCTGGCGCATCGCGATGCGCAGCGGCAGGGCCCATGGGTCCGGATCGCCTGCCCGAACTACATCTTCGACTATTCGCACCCGACCGGCGCCGCCACCGGCGACCATCACTTCAACAATGTCAGCTACCAGTTCTGCGCCCGCTATTTCGCGCGGCTGCAGAAGCGGCTGATCGAGGACCGCCGGGCCGGGCGGCCCCAGGGCATCCATTGTCTCGACGTGACCGGCGTGCTGTGGCTGGGGCGGGTGATCGAGGTGACGTTCGCCCTGCCGCCGCCGCCGCCCGGCGTCGAGTTCCGCAACCGCGTGGAATTCGACACGGCGTGGGTGACGGCCACGGCCAATATGGGCTTCGACCTCTGGACCGCCGACGGGCTGCTGCCCGATGCGATCCGGTCCGTCACCATCGTCAGCCGCCGCCGGGTGCTGATCATCACCGACGTGGCCTATCCCGCCGGCACCATCCTGACCTATGGTTGGGGCCGGCCGCAGGATGCCGGCGCCGGGCAGATGCAGGGGCGCCAGCAGGGCGCCCGCGGCAACCTCCGCGACCGCTACGGCGACATCGCGGGGGAGAGCTATGTCGGGGCGGACGGTCTGGTCCGGCGCCTCGACAACTGGGCGCTGATCTTCGACCACGTCAAGGGCGGCTGACCGGCGCCCGATCTGTCGGCGGCAGCCCGGAGGCGGCGGCCTGCGCCTTCAGCCTCTCGGCCATCATCACCGACCGCAGCTCCGCGGGCCGGACGGGCTTGGACAGGATCGGGATGTCGGGATCGCCGAGATCCTCCCGGACGCGGTTCTCGTCATGGCCGGTCATGACGATCGCCGGAATCCGGCGGCCGGCGAGCCGCCTCACCCGCTCGATGCAGTCGGTGCCGGTCGTCCTCGCGCCCAGGTCGAAATCGGTGATCAGGATGTCGCAGGGCACGTTCCGCTCCGGCGGCGCCGTCCCGGCATGGACGACGCACCCCCATTTCTCCAGCAGGGCCGCCGTCGCATCCAGCACATCCTCGTCGTCCTCGACCAGCAGCACCGTCAGCCCGTCCATGGCCGATGCCGGCCGCGCGGCGGCGCGCCGTTCCGCCAGGGGCGGCGGGGCGACGATCCTCAGGCCGCCGATCACCACCGCGGTGCCGCGCCCCTCGACCGACCGCAGCGAGACGGTGAGTCCCATCAGCAGCGACAGGCGCCGCACGATGGACAGGCCGAGGCCGACCCCCTCGACGTCTTTGTCGCCGCGCTCGCGCACCTGGTAGAACTCGTCGAACAGCTTCGGCAAATGCTCCGCGGCGATGCCGTCGCCGCGGTCGTGGACCTCGACCGCGAGCCGCCCGCCGCGCCGGCGGCAGCCGATCAGCATCGGCCGGCCGGCCGCGTATTTCAGGGCGTTGGCGACGATGTTCTGGAGCATGGTGGTGAGCAGCGCTGGATCCGCCTGGACATGGAGCCTGGTCGGAACGGCCTGGATGGCGACGCCCGCCCATTGCGCCGCCTCCGAGTTCTGCCGGACGACGTCGTCGATCAGCGCGCCGATCGCCACCGGCTCCGGCCGCGGCGTGACCCTGCCGCTGTCGAGGGTCGAGATGTCGAGCAGCGAGCGGAACAGGCGCGACACGCTCTGCAGCGAGCGGTCGATGTTCTCGACCATCTGCCGCTCCTCGCGGCCCAGCCCGGCGTCGCGCAGGCAGGCCGTGAACAGGCTGATGGCATGGATCGGCTGGCGCAGGTCGTGGCTCGCCTGGGCCAGGAAGCGGGACTTGGCGAGATTGGCCTCGAGCGCCGCATCATAGGCGCCGCGCACGCGCTTCAGCAGCACATAGGCGTAGCTGGGCGCCACCAGCGTCGTCATCATCAGCGTCGCCGCGAGATAGGGGTTCGCCTGCCAGTAGTCGTTCAGCAGCGTCGTGATCAGCAGCGATATCAGGGTGGCCCCGGCCGCGGCGGCCAGGTAGTTCGGCCCGAAGCGCAGCCCGTGGCCGACCACCGCCCACAGCAGGAACAGGTAGACCGGCAGGGCCGGGGCGCCGCCCAGCGCCATCGCGAAGGTCATCAGCGCGGTGTCGTTGGCCATGAAGAGCAGCCGGCGGCTGACGTAATGGCCCGGCCACCTCCTGATGATCAGCAGGAACAGCCACGAGACCGGAATGTACAGCAGGGCGTGGGCGCAATAGAGGGTCACCGCCGGGGCGGGCTGGCCCGACGTCAGGGCGACCGGGATCGTATAGGCGTCGAAGACCAGCAGCAGGACGACGCGGATGATCCCCTGCGTCCGCTCCGCATCGTAGTCGTCGGTCTCGCCGAGGCCGAACACCCGCCGCGCCGCCGCCCGCAGCCGGCGGAAGGGCGCGAAGCCGCCGGTCTCTCTGGCCGTCATGATCCTGCAGATCCCCCGAAACCGCGGTCATGGTGCCGGGTTTTCGCGCCGGGCGCGATGGCCATAGTGCATCTGTGCTAGTGCGGACCGTTTGGCCCGGCCGGTCGCCGATGCTACAAGCGGTGGTCGGGACGGTGACGTCCTGCTGGCGGATGAAGGGGCGGTGGCAAGCGAGAGAATCATCGTCGCCGACGATCATCCGGTCTTCCGCGAGGGCATGCGCCGGCTGCTGCAGCGCATCGCGCCGGCGGCGGAGGTGATCGAAGCGGGCCGGATGGACGAGGTGCTGTCGGCCGCGCGCGCCGGCCCGCCGCCGGGCACCTTCGTTCTCGACCTGCTGTTCCCGGGTCTGGTCCTCGAACGCTCCCTGGTGGAGCTGCGCCAGGAGTTCGCGCGCTCGTCCATCATCGTGATCTCGATGGTCGAGGACCGGCAGACCATCGACAGGGTCATGGCGAACGGCGCCGACGGCTTCATCAGCAAGACCATCCCGCCGGGCGAGATCAGCCGTGCGATCGCCGCGATCCGGGACGGCGATTTCGTGGTCAGGACCGCCTCGTCGGAAACCCTCCCTCTGCCGGAGGAGGGCGAGGCATGGGGGCTGACCCATCGCCAGAGGGAGGTCCTGCGCCTCCTCGCCGAGGGCAAGTCGAACAAGGAGATCGCGGCCCGTCTCGCCATCTCGCCCTTCACCGTCCGGATCCATGTGTCGGCCCTGCTGCGGGCGCTGAATGTCGGTTCGCGGGCGGCGGCGGCCGTCAAGGCCGTCAGCGAAGGCCTGGTCGACGGCGCCTAGCCGCGTCCCGGCGCGCCTGCCCCGCCCGGGGCGGCGAAGCGTCCCGATAGTGCATCTGTGCTAATGGCGTTCCGGCCGCAAAGCGATCAATGGATAGGGCACGGCATCCGTCCCGTCGTCGGGCGATGCGCCCGGCCGATGCCTTGCGATGCCGCCTGAACACTTGCAGACGATCGTCGAAGGGGGAGCCGTGGCCAAGCGCGGAAGAGTTTCGGGGCGGAAGCGGGGGATCGGCGGTTCCGTGACCCTGGGCAAGGTCCACGCCTCGATGGTGCCGGTCATCGTGCAGTGCGCCGCCCTCGCGCTCGGGATGGTCGCGGTCCCGGACCGCGCCCGGGCCTTCGAGGCCGCCGCCGGCTCCCCTCCGGCGGCGGTGCATCGGGCGCCCTCCTTCGGCCCGGACGCCCGCTGAAAGCCTTCACGATGCCGCAGTGCCGCCGGCTTTCCGGCCAAGCCCTCGGCGTCCGTCCCGTCACAGCGCGGATCCGCCCATGCCTCCCGTCGTCCATCAGACCTGGTCTTCGGGTGAGTCCGTCCTGATCCGGTGCGCCGGGATAAGCCCGCATGAGGAGCCGGTCGCCGTCGCTCCGAACATCGTCCTCGTCACCTTCAACGACTGGGGATTCGGCCGCTTCGACGTCGACGGGCGGCAGGTCGTCTCGCAGGCCCCGAACGACCGCGTCTTCGTCTTCGGGGCGGGGCCGGCCTCGGTCCTGGAGACGGGCGGTCCGGGGGAGGCGATGGCGCTCGCGGTCGACGACGGCGTGCGCCGGGCCGTCGCCGACGAGATGGCGGTCCCCGCGGCGGCGAGCCTCGCCCCGTTCATGCCCGCATCCCCGGATCCGGTCGTCTGGGCCGTGGCCGCGCGGCTGCGCGGCGTCATGCTGCGCCGGACGGCCCTGTCGGATCTCGGGGGCGACCAGCTGCTGCATCAGCTCTGGGGCCGGCTGCTGATGACCAGCTTCGGCGGCAGGCCCGCGGGCAGGGGCGACGGCGGCCTGGACCCGCGCCGGCTGCGGCGCGTCACGGAGTTCATCGAGGCCAATCTCGCCGCCCGGCTGTCGGTGGCGGATCTCGCCTCCACGGCCGCGCTCAGCCCCTATCACTTCCTGCGCAGCTTCCGGCGCACGACCGGCATGACGCCCCACCAGTTCGTCCTCGGCCGCCGGATGGAGCGGGCGCGCGTCGAGCTGGAGGCGGGCGAGGAGATCGCCGCCGTGGCGCGCCGGTACGGCTTCGCCGAGACCTGGTATTTCCGGGCGGTCTACCGCCGGTATCACGGCTTTCCCCCGGGGCCGGCCTCGCCGGAGGCCTATCCGGCGCGGACGCCCGGCGCCGGATAGGCCGTGGACGGACGGTCAAAGAAACTTGCTGACTTCGGCCTCCGGGCGGGGCGGCGCCTTGCCGGCGGCCGGCTTTTCCGACACCTGGGGCCATGGTTCTGAACCGGAGGGGGAGTTCGAGTTGATGGTGCGCATCCTCGAGTTGAGCGGCCTGGCGGCCGCCGGGGCGTTGCTGCTGGCGGGCTGCGTGGCGTCGCGGCCCAACCCGGTGCAGCAGGCGGCCGATGCCATGGTCGGCAAGCCGATCTCTGTCGCCATCCAGGCCTTCGGCCCGCCCACCCTGAACCTGCCGCCCTGCTCCTACTGCACCGACGGCGGCACCTATGCCTGGGACAACACCCGGATCTCGCGGCAGTGGCAGAGCCGGTGGGTGCAGACCGGCACCCAGACCAGCCAGCGGGTCGTCGGCCGGACGCAGGGCGGCCACGGCATCGCGCCGATGCTGATCACCGAGGACGTCACCACGCCGGTCGGCGAGAACCGCATGGTGCAGGTCGACAATGTCGATTTCCTCTGCAACATCCAGGCCTTCACCGACATGAAGGACGTCATCAAGTCGATCGACGTCGTCGGCTGCACCGCCGCCGACCGGTACTGAGCGGCCCGTCCGCATCCGGCCGTCACACCCATTTCATCGAGGTGTCGTAGGTGCTGCGCCTCTGGCCCTCGACGGCATAGCGCAGGGCGTCGACGGCGTGGTTCCCGCGGTCCTCCAGCTCGGACAGGATCGCGCCGGTCTTCGGGTCGGTGCGGTAGCTGTACAGCGCCAGCTCGTCGATCAGGTGGCGGCAGCGCGGATGCACCAGGATGTCGTGCGCCTTCAGGAACTCGACGCCCTCCTCGACCGACCCCGGCCCCTTGGCCGATCCCTTGATGGCGCCGAAGCCCTGGCGCTGCATGTAGCTGATCGTCTCCGGCCGGGCGCTGTCGGCGATGATCGGCCCGCGCCGCGCCCCCGGCACGGTGTCGAACAGGGCCGGGGTGCGGTCGATCTCGCAGCCGACCTGGTACGCCTCGTGGTCGACGAACAGCGTCCGCCCCTGCACGAAGCAGCGCACCAGCACCGTCGGGTCGCGGGCGAAGCCCCAGTCGGCGCCGAACAGGAAGCGGGCGCCGGCCGGCGTCTCGAACGCCTCCACCTTCCAGTTGGTGAACACCCGGGCCTCGCTGACCCGGCGATACCCGCCCAGCCAGACATGCTGGTGCTTCTCCGGGTCGCGCTGCCGGTCCCACTCCATCTCCGCCTTCAGCACCTCCGGGAAATGCGGGTTGTCGGACCAGTTCACCGGCACCAGCTCGCAATCGGGCGGCAGCGGGCCGCCGCGGAACAGCGCGTCGACCGGGTCGTCCGGCCGCACCGGGTTCCAGGAGAACCACAGCTCCGACCCCGGCTTGCGGATCGTCGGGCGCAACAGGTCCAGGCTGCGGATCGACAGGGCCTGGGCTTCCTCCACCCAGGCGATGTCGTAGCCCTCCAGCGACTTGATCGACTCCGCCGTGTGGTTCTGCATGCCCTGGAAGATGATGCGGCCGCCGCCCGGCGCCAGGATGCGGTCGGCCTGCACCCGGAAGGCGGCACCGAGCCCGAGCGCCTGGATCTTGTCCTCGATCAGCCGCTTGACCGACTGGTCCAGCGACCGCTGCACCTCGCGGATGCACACCGCCCGCACCGGCGCCGCCTCGACGCAGCGCCGCACCAGCAACTCGGCGAAGACATGCGACTTGCCGGAGCCGCGCCCGCCATAGGCGCCCTTGTAGCGGCACCGGCGCTGCAGCGGCCGGAACGCGGGCGCCAAGTCGAGCAGGGGCAGGGCGGGGGGCTCGGCCGCGGCGGGCATCGCATCCCGCTTCGGAGGCAGCGGGGCCTCGTCCAGCCCCAGGTCGCGGCGGAATTCGCGATACGCCTGGTCCAGCCGCGCCAGGTCGGCCACGGCACGGCCGGTGGTGGCGCCGGGGACCAGCCGGGCCTCGGTCGCATCGACCAGCCGGCGGATCACTTTCGGCGGCGGCGGTGGGCATCCCTGCTGTCGCCGCCCGGCCACCGCCTCGAAGCACAAGATCAGGACCTTGGGCCTCTTCAGCATGTCGTAGCCCTGCTTGTTGGCGTTGTGCCAGTCGAAGCGGGCGAAGATGGCCGCTGCCTTGGCGTCGCCGTAAAGCGTGAAGTGGTCGGCAAAGTCGACCCAGCTCTGCTTGATCCCCATCAAATCGTCCCGCATCCCGGCCTCGCATGAAAAAGCCCGCCGCGGCGGGGCCGGGCGGGCGCAACTGTCTGACTGTGCCTGAACTATGCCGTGCGATGCGGCATCGTGTCAAGAACAAAAGCAGAACATAGGCGGGCGGCGCATCCCGGCCCGGACGGCGACCCCCTCGAAATAGGGGATCGACCGCCCTGCCGCGGCCAGGGCTGAATGCGCGCGGATGCGGGCTCCAGCGCCGTCATCCGGGTCCGGCCCGGGGCTCCCCCCACCACGCCCCCGGCCGGACCCCCAATCGGCCTCAATTCGGTGACAGTGCACTTTTAGCGACCGTGTGCTGCCGTTGGAGTGGACCCTGGAGTGGACCCCTGGGGTGAGACAGGGAAAATAGGGACGGTTCTCCGAGAAGGAGAGCCGATGTCGAGGTCCGCCGAAGCCGCGCCGCCGCCGCGATCATCCCGCCGCGACCGCTCATCCCGGCCCCTCCGCCCCGGCTCCGGATCATCCAAACGGATGACGCCCGCTCCCGGGATGTCGGCTACAGCTTGTCGGCCGCCGCACCCCGCGCCAGCGGTCCGGCGGGCGATATTCGACGATATTGGAGAGACCGATATGCGCAGGATGTTCGTGGGAGTCCTCTCGGCCGCCATCTGCACCCTCGCCTCCGCCGCGCCGCCGGCGGGCGCCGCCACGCTGCAGACCGCGACGGTCAACGGCTTCGTCGTCGACCGGGTGTCGTGGACGGATTCGATGGGCCGGATCCGCACCGTGTCGCTCAAGCGCGAGGGCGAAGGAAACACGGGCCACGGCGGCTATGCCGTGCAGATGACCTACCGCTACCTGAAGAACGGCGCCCTGGCGACGATGACGGTCAACCCGACCGATGCCGGCGACGGCTTCGGCTATTTCGTGGGGCACGAGCGCTACCGCCTGTTCTCCGACGGGTCGTCCGCCACCATCGCGGGCAAGATCTTCGGGGTCGACGACTCGCCGCTCGGCCGCGGCTTCGCGGTCACGCGCCGGATCGTGCCGACCACGGCGGACCGCGTCATCGTCGAATACAGGACGACCTACCCGAAATACGGCACCCTCTCGCCCAACGGCATCAACCCGGACACCGGCGAGGACAGCCCGCCGCTCGGCACGAACCGGGCGCTGTTCAAGCGCTACGACCTGCCGGTGACCATCACCTGGTACTTCCAGGACGGCGCCACCCTGCCGCGGATCGTGACGCAGGTCAGCCTGGCGCCGGTCCCCGGCCCGGACCGGGTCAGCTTCGATCTGCGCGGGCCCTACGGCAAGATGAACTTCGACGCCGGCAGCCGGCCGATCGACCGGGTGATCTGGGGCGACCGCTACAAGTTCACCACCACCGCCGCCCCGCTGACCCGCAGCGTGGGCTGGACCTGGAACACGCCGAACGCCGGCGCCCGCTTCAACTCGCTGCAGGCCGGCGGCTTCGAGATGGGGATGTTCGAGCCGAAGCCCTACGCGTCCTCCTCGATCCGCGACGGCTATTCCGAGGCGCGCGGCAAGACCTCGGCCACCTACAATGGCGGCGAGGGCTGCCCGGACGGCGGCCAGACGCTGCCCTGCGACTGGGAATGGCCGTACCAGTCGTCGCAATACGAGCTGCCCTACGGCAACCCGCTCGGCACCACGACATCGGAGAAGATGGCCTGGGGCTCGACGCCCTATTACGGCACCAGCCTGACCGCGGTGTATGACGGCGTCCAGTCCGTCCCCTTCAACGGCTTTCCCACCAGCAAGGTCATCAGCTACGAGGTGTGCCTGGTCCTCGGGCTGCAGGTCTCGGGGGGCCTCACCAGCGGCATCGCCGCCCGGCCGCCGTCGGGCTACAAATGCGCCGCGAAGTGACCGCCGCGGCGGTGCTCGGCGTTGCCGATCCTCCGGGCCGATGAGCTCGGACGGCGAGCCGATGACGTGATCGTCATCCCGTGCGCGCTGCGGCGCGCAGTGCCGCGGCGCAGACACGGGATCTCGCTGCCATCCTCGAAGAGATCCCGGGCGCGGTGCACCACGTCGTGCTGCACCGCGCCCGGGATGACGATCGTGGAGAAGCCGATCGAGAGCTCGCCGGAATCAGACGGCGACGAACTCGACCTTGATCCGGTCCGGATCCTCGATGAACAGCGCGTAATAGTCGGTGCCGCCATTGGCGAAGGGGTATCTGTCGTCATAGAGGCTGGTGATGCCGTTCTCCCGGCAATGGCGCCTCAGCGCGTCGACGGCGTCCCGGCCTTCCACCCGGAACGCCAGGTGGTTGAGGCCCGCGCCGCAGCGATGATACGGCCGGGACGCATGCTTCTCGGCCACCTGCACGAAGGTGAGATAGGCGTCGCGCCCGTTGTCGAGCGTGAAGCCGTCGGCCCAGCGGCCGCTTTCCCGATACCCGATCTGCGCCAGAAGCGCCGACCAGAAGGCGCGGGACGCGTCCAGGTTCGAGACGTAGATCTCGATATGATGCAGCATCGAAGCCTCCGGCGTCAGGGGGCCGTTCCCGGTCGCGCCGCCGAGTGTGACCCGATTCCGCCGGCGGCGCACGCCCCGCCGGGCGCGGTCCCGGGCGGCCCCTCAGTCGCGGGCGGCCGTCGCCGGGCGCCGGCCCGCCTCCCGGTCTTCGGCCGCGGCCGACGCTTCCTTCTGCCGGATCGCGCTCAGCGCCGAGGCCACCAGCCCGGTCGGGATGGCGATGATGCCCAGCGCCACGAACAGCATCAGCACGGTGAAGATCCGGCCGACGGCCGTCACCGGGGTGACGTCGCCGTAGCCGACGGTGGTCAGCGTCACCGCGGCCCACCACATCGCGTCGAACACCGAGCCGAAGGCCTCGGGCTGGGCGTCGTGCTCGAACTGCCAGATGACGAGCGCGCAGACATAGAGGACGATTATCGCCGCCATGCCGAAGACGACGACCTCCTCCTTCACGGCGCGCCAGGCGGCGATCAGGCGGTCGACGGCGCTGGTGTAGCGGGCCAGCTTCAGCAACCGGACGAGGCGCAACACCCGCAGCGCCCGGCCGGCGCGCAGGTCGAGGCCGAAGCCGATGAAGACCAGACCGAGATAGAAGGGGGCGATCGCCAGCAGGTCGACGATGCCGAAGAAGCTGCGCGCATACGCGCCCGGGGCGGGGGCGGTAGCGAGGCGCAGGAGGTATTCGAGCGTGAACACCGCGACGACGGCGGCCTCGGAGACGGAGAGCGCCGTCTGGGCCCAGCCCGGCAGGTGGGGCAGGGTCTCGACCCCCATCGACAGGGCGGAATACAGGATCAGCGCGTGCAGCCCCAGCTCGACCCGATGCCCCAGCCCGGGATGCCGGCCGTCGAGGGCGGTGCGAACATGCTTTCGCCAGTCCATGATTCCCCTCGCCGAGGACGTTTTTTGAGGCTTAGGCTTCAAGCTGCCTCATCCGGGAGGTCGATGATTTGGTGCAGGTTGACCACCCTATACGCTACGGCCCGATTTGCTTTCGTCTCAACGTTAACGTCAACGACAAATCCCTTTTTGAATACGTTTTCATCGGCCATTCGAATTTCGTACTTAATTTGCTCTTCGGCAAGATCGGATGCATAAATGAGGGGGAGATCTTTTGGGCTGAGTTGTTCAATGATTACTCTCTCTCCAGATCTTTTTCCTAACGGGCTGTCTTTTACGTTTGATTGAGAAAATACCATGAGAACGCGGTTGTGTTCTTCGGCGGATTGGTGTTCCAGTAGTCTGCGCTGTTCTCCAATTTCGTTTACTGCCGTCCTCGCCTCTCTTGTGTCGAATTGGATTGAAGCTCTAATCTCTTGCTTTCCGTTCTCGTACGCGACAGCCTTGATTTTGCTGGTACCATTCGGATCGCGTGCTATAGCGGAAACTGCCCCCATGAAATCCTTCAAATCATTCCTTGACGCCCCCTCCAAACGGCCTCCCTCTTTAAAGAAAACTTTAAGCCGGCTTGCGTAGGTTCTTACAAACTCCTCAACGATCAAAATGCGATCCATGTTGGAGATGATGGCGAGTGCCCATGGGATCAGATCGGCTTCGATTGATCCTTTCCGTACTTCGCGGATGTACATATCTGAAGACCCGGAAAGCTTTGGATGCTTGCTCGCTATGAATTGAGTAAACTGATCTGATAGCGAGGTGAACAGCGCGACAAAATCAGAGACCTCCACCGGCTGCTCAACATCGATCGTCAGGACGATATGCGCAGGAGCGTCTTTCATAACGAGCCATTCAAATGTGTGCTTACGATGCTCTTGTTTGCCACTTTTTCGGGTTGGAATAAAGTGTGTCGGATCCGGGTATCAGATTCGTATCGAAATAAGGGTGTCGCTGAACTGGCTCAGCAACGGTCGCAGACGGGTTATGGCGGTTACGGTGTAACTGTACGACTTGTTGGACAGCTAGTGAAATGAAGTGATTCGTCGGTTAGCTCAGATGAGAGCCAGCCGTACCCTCGCTCTCAGGCAAGGGTGAGGCCAGCCGAAAGTGTCATGATTTTCTGAGCAGCGAACTGTTTGTCAGTTTGTCAAATTATTATCTAGATGCGTAGGCATGTGGCCGATCAGAAGAACCTGATCTGCGTCATGCCAGTGGTAGTAGATTCTAAAAAATCGTCTAGGATCTGTTCCACTTCCGTATTTTATATGCTGATCGCACCATAGTCGTTCGAAGTTGTATGTTACGCTATATTGCGGGAATGATTTTATCTGGTTCCGTATGCTGAAGCAAGGTTGATCTGAGCAATTCAGTTCACTCAAGCGAGATTCATATGCCAAACGACGACCAGGTCCTGGTTCTCGGCGCATGGAAACATAGAAGTCGTCCAGCATGAAAAGAGCCTCTCCCAATAGCACTGGATTGTCAAAGACACCATTCTTTTCGGTCTCCTTTACTGCCTTGGGAGCCACCCAAATGTTAGTAGAGAGATTATCTTCGGCCCAAGTGCCAAATTCACGTAAATCCCGCAACGGCTCCCGTTGTTTTGGAGGCTGACCGCTAGCCAGGGCTGCGCGTAGGTGATCATTTTGTGCCCGAGCGCGAGCGAGCTCAGCTCCTATCTCAGCTACTCGCCGTTCGAGTTCCCTGCGGGAGACTTCGCTATCATCTAGCCATTGGTCGAACTCTTGCCGGACTTTGCGTAACTCATCCGTTAGGCGCTGATTCTCCTCCTCGAATAGGCGGCTCAGGTCTGTATCGGTGGCTGTGGCTCGGCGGGCAGCAATTTCCCGGGCGGCTGCCGCTTGGCGAATGACGTTGAATCTCGGATAGTCATCCCTTCTTGCCGTTGTCACGCTTTCGGCAAGCACACGCGAGACTACAAGATCCGCGCGGCCACCGGAGGTTGATCCATTGCGAGGTATCCACAATGGATGCTCATAGGGGTCGGAACGGTCGGAGCGAAATCCAGGTCTGTAAAGACGCGCAGCACCATCATAGACAGATAACGGCTTCCCCCAGCGTCGTATCAGTCCGCGAGCTGCATCGGCACCAAGAGCAATCACGTGTGCAGCGCCAGCCAAGCGGCGCGCAAGCGAGTTGGGTTGTGAAAACACTGGGCGACTGACTTTGTCGGCGATCACGACCACAGGTAATCGACGGGATTCATCGTCGAGCAGATCGATCATATCATCGAGTTCTTGTGACGTGTTGACCCGTCTAGCGCGCTCGGACAAGCTGGTCCGATCGGCGCGAGACGGCAGTCGCTCGACAACTTGGCGGGCGACGCCAGGAAGGCTTGGCACGAACGGATCGTCTGTGCGGAGTGTCACGTTAATTAGGCGCGCTCCAAAAAGGACTCGGCCTGCTTGTTCGCCTACAGTAATCTCAGTTACCCAGGTTCTTCCAGCTATCGTTTTGTCTGGATCATCCAGGCTCGCGGCCCACACCCGTCCACTCTCAAAGTTGAGAACGATGGACTGCGCCGGCGCAACACCGCCTCCGCCGACCTCAAAAGCCTCGCCTTCAAGTGCCGAGGTGGGTATTGCAGGGTTGCGCTCACGCATCCATTTAATGGCTTCGCGTATGGCAGATTGAAACGGAAGCTCGCCGCCAATTTCAAAGCTCACTTGCGACACTGATCGGATGATAGGCCCCTGGCTTGACAGTCGTCCAGCTAAGGGAACAACTCTGCCGCTCGGGTCTCGTCGTCCCGAATTTGCATCCTCATCCACTGTTTTGGGCTGAGATGGGGTGTCTTGAGGTTCCATTCGTTGAGCCGTCTCTCAATGGCGGTTGTACAGAGATTTAAATTAAATGTCCTTCTTCTTGCGGAATACACATAACCCAACAAGATGACAATGCTCCGCGTGGTCACCTTCGGTCATGCCGTTTCCGGCTTCTCATCCAGCCCTCACGTGGAACGACCCAGCAGGTCGGCCGAATGTCTGCTTTCGAGGTCAAGCGACAACCAGGGTAAAGGCGGAGCTGCTGTTCTCGCCAAGTTGTGTCCAGGATCTTCTGCAAAGAGGTCAGGGCCGCTAGTGTCGGCAGATCTCAATTCGGTGACAGTGCATAAATTGGACGGCCTCAGACCAACTTTTTACCGGCTAAGGTCGCGCAGAAGTCTGCGTCCCGCTTAAGACAAATCCATCGCCAAAGCCAATTAAATCCCTTGCTCTCTCTTGGATTTTGGGATCGATGCTCATTCGATTCAGAATCCATTCTCGGACAGATTCGCAAATATCTCGACAGAATTCATGAACATTGAGAATGAGTAAGTTGTTTATGCGGCCGCAGTGCGTTCCGCTTGTAGTAAATTTGATTCGATCAAGATTCTCTCTGACTTCATGTTGCGACAGATCTTCTGAGCCCTGATGGAGGTAAGCGCATCGAAGCGCATAGCAGTTGCGACCATTCAGGAAAATGATAGGGCCGGAAATCGCGTGATTGTATGTATATTTTCTGAGCATATATGTATCGAACCACTCTATGTATCTGGACCTGCCGCGTCCATAGCCTTCCTCAAGGCCACTACACACATCCGGCATCATTAGCGCAATGCCAAGTGCAGCATACCAATTCTCACTCGACAGAGACGCTTCAATAGCATTGATGTATCGTTGCATTAGAATCTCCAGATATAGTACACCGATAAATTAGAATAATAGCACACTTTTGTGGCCTCTGCCCACTTCGGAAGGGTAGCGAGGGTGTGCAGAAACCGGACGCAGGACTCATTCCCAAAGCGCCCCCCTATCCCACCTGCTCCGCATGATGGCACGCCACCATGCGCCCATCCACCGCCCGCAGCTCCGGCCGCACGGAATGGCACAGGTCGGTCGCATACGGGCACCGGCGGTGGAACGCGCACCCCGGCGGCGGGTTCAGCGGCGAGGGCAGCTCGCCCTTCAGCACCACCCGTTCGGCCCGCTTGGTAGGGTCGACGAAGGGCGTCGAGGCCAGCAGCGCCTTGGTGTAGGGGTGGCGCGGATGGCGGAAGATCGCCTCCTTGGTGCCGTGCTCCACCGGCCGGCCCAGATACATCACCACCAGGTCGTCGGCGATGTGCTCCACCACCGACAGGCCGTGGCTGATGAACAGATAGGCCAGGCCGAACTCCTCCTGCAGGTCCATCAGCAGGTTCAGCACCTGGGCCTGGATCGAGACGTCCAGCGCCGACACCGGCTCGTCCGCCACCACCACCTTCGGCCGCAGCATCAGCGCCCGGGCGATGGCGATGCGCTGGCGCTGCCCGCCCGAGAACATGTGCGGATAGCGGTCGTAATGCTCCGGCCGCAGGCCGACCTTCGACAGCATCGCCTCGGCCGCCTGCCGCCGCTCCGCCGCCTTCATGGCGGTGTTGATCTTCAGCGGCTCCTCCAGGATCGCGCCCACCTTCTTGCGCGGGTTCAGCGATCCGTAGGGGTCCTGGAACACGATCTGCACCGCGCTGCGCAGGGCGCGGCGCTGCTCCTTGTCCGCCGTCGCCACCGGGATGCCGTCGATCGTCAGCTCGCCCTCGGTCGGCGGCTCGATCATGGTGACAACGCGGGCGAGGGTGGACTTGCCGCAGCCGCTCTCGCCCACCACGGCCAGGGTCTTGCCCGGCTGCAGCGAGAACGACATCTCGGTCAGGGCGCGCAGCGTCTGCGCCGCCTTGAAGGGCGAGGTCTTGACCTCGTAGAAGCGGCTCAGCTGCCGCGCTTCGACGACCGGGGGGCGGGCGGGGGCCCGGGCGGTGGAATCGGCGGGGCGATGGGCGGGCGCGCTCACGGCCGCACCTCCTGCTGGGTGGTGCTCAAGGGGTTGAAGCAGCGCGTCCGCCCGTCCAGATCGGGCGTCAGGTCCGGGTGCTGGGCCCGGCAGCGGTCCAGCACGTTGCGGCAGCGCGGGTTGAACAGGCAGCC
Organism: Inquilinus sp. Marseille-Q2685; assembly: GCF_916619195.1. NCBI lineage: Bacteria > Pseudomonadati > Pseudomonadota > Alphaproteobacteria > Rhodospirillales > Rhodospirillaceae > Inquilinus > Inquilinus sp. Marseille-Q2685. Next base: position 1,883 of record NZ_CAKAKL010000006.1, on the reverse strand, counting down.
GGCCGGCCGGTCATAGGGGCCGGGCACCACGCCGGGGATGGTCGGCAGCCGCCTGTGGCCGGCGCTGCGCTCCGGCAGCGCCTCCAGCAGGGCGCCGGTATAGGGGTGGCGCGGCCGGCCGAACAGCCCGCCGACCATGCGCTCCTCCACCAGCTCGCCGGCATACATCACGTTCACGCGCTGCGCCGTCTCGGCCACCACGCCCATGTCGTGGGTGATCAGCACCAGCGCCATGCCCTGGTCGCGCTGCAGGTCGGCCAGCAGCTGCAGGATCTGCGCCTGGATGGTCACGTCCAGCGCCGTGGTCGGCTCGTCGGCGATCAGCAGCTTCGGCCGGCAGGCGATCGCCATGGCGATCATCACCCGCTGGTTCATGCCGCCCGACAGCTGGTGCGGGAAGCTGTCCACCCGCGTCTCCGGCGCCGGGATGCCGACCTGGGACAGCAGCTGGATGGTGCGCTCGCGCCGGGCGCGGCGGCTGCCGCCCTCATGCACCTTCAGCGCCTCCATGATCTGGAAGCCGACGGTGAAGCAGGGGTTCAGGCTGGTCATCGGCTCCTGGAAGATCATCGCCATGTCCTTGCCGATGATCTTCCGGCGCTGGCGCGGCGACATCTTCAGGAGGTCGTGGCCGTCGAAGCTCAGATGGTCGGCCGTGACCTTGCCGGGGAAGGCGACCAGCCCCATCAGCGCCAGCATGGTGACGGATTTGCCGGAGCCGGATTCGCCGACGATGCCCAGGATCTCGCCGGGGTCGATCGACAGGTCGAGGCCGGAGACGGCGCGGAACAGTCCCTTGCCGGCCGGGAACTCGACCGTCAGGTTGCGGATGTCGAGCAGGGCCATGTCAGCGCTTCAGCTTCGGGTCCAGGGCGTCGCGCAGGCCGTCGCCCAGCAGGTTGAAGGCCAGCACCGTGATCAGGATGGCGAGGCCGGGGAAGGTCACCACCCACCAGGCGCGCTGCAGGAACTGCAGCGACGAGGCCAGCATGGTGCCCCATTCCGGCGTCGGCGGCTGGGCGCCGAGGCCCAGGAAGCCCAGCGCCGCGGCGTCGAGGATGGCGGTGGAGAAGCCCAGCGTCGCCTGCACGATCAGGGGGGCGACGCAGTTCGGCAGGATGGTCGCGAACATCAGCCGTAGCGTGCCGGCGCCGGCGACGCGCGAGGCGGTGACGTAGGGCCTTCGGATCTGGCTCAGCACCGCGGCGCGCATCAGCCGGGAATAATGCGGCAGGGTGACGACCGAGACCGCGATCATGGCGTTGACCAGGCCGGGGCCGAGGATGGCGACGACGACGATGGCCAGCAGCAGGCTGGGCAGCGCCAGCATGATGTCCAGGAGGCGCATGATCGCCGTGTCCAGCCACCCGCCGAAATAGCCCGCGGCCAGGCCCAGCAGCAGGCCCATGGCCAGCGACAGCGTGACCACGATCATGCCGATCAGCATCGACAGCCGCGCGCCGTAGATCAGGCGCGAGAGGATGTCGCGGCCGATGTCGTCGGTGCCCAGCGGATAGGCCAGGCTGCCGCCCTCCTGCCAGAAGGGCGGCACCAGGAAGGCGGTGCGGTCCTGGTCGATCGGCGAATGCGGCGCGATGACGTCGGCGAAGACCGCCACCAGCAGCACCAGCGCGATCACCACCAGCCCGGCCAGGGCGCCCTTGTTGGCGCTGAAGGACCGCCAGAATTCCAGGAACGGCCCGGGCGGCTTCGACACCGCGGCCGGGGCCGGGGCGTAGGGGGTCATCACCGGGTCGCCGGCGATGAACGGCGCGTTGCCGCGGCCGGTGGGTTCGGGGCTGGCGGTCATCGGCTGGCTCCCGGCTCGAAACGCGGGCCCGTGTTTTCACTCTCCCCCTCCCCTTGCGGGAGGGGGAGAGTGA